>NZ_JAXARY010000008.1:0-206382 GCF_033949435.1 Methylomonas defluvii
TATCGCGGGTTCGTAGCCAGTCACTTTTTCATCTTCCACGGTTCAAGTCGTTGTATTCTCCATTACAAATCCAGTTAGGGACAGTATCAATACAGGGAAGTTATTTTTGGCGAAATCCTAAGGAAGCCAGCAACGGAAATAACAAGAAGCTTATGGAATGGCTCGACCTGCGTAAATCGGTGGTTATTCCCGATTTCTATGCTGCACAGGAAACGATTACTAAGGCAGAAACGCATTACACGTCCCAAGACTTTTGGGACTACCTTGAAGATGAACTCAAGAAGCTAAAGGATGAGGATCAGGTTAAAAATAGTGAACCCTTCAAGGTTGCTGGTAAGTTGAAGAGAAGCGGTATAGCCGTTAATCAAGCAGAGAAATTTATTAAGTCTTCTAGGCGTGTTGCCGATGACGCCATCAAGCAAAGAAACGAGACACAGGAGAAGTGGAACAACCTCTTAAAACCGAAAGATGCCAACTTGGAAGGAGATGCGGAGTAGCACGTATAATGTGGCAAACAGCGTGTACCGCTACTGTCGCGATTGTTGCGGTTCGTAAACTCACCAAACCCTACTTCTGCTTTGACTGGGCATTTGTCATAGGCATATTTGTTCCATTCGGCGGGAATTGGCCGAACTTGCCCTATCGGAATGATGGGCTAAATTTTTCAATATCAGTGGCACAAAATCCGGAATTTTCCACGTTTCTTGCACCCGACAGAGGTTTGGATGGCGGAACAGGCACGAAGCTTAGAATGGTCGATGACGGATTTATCGGGAAAACGCCGCGATAAATCGCTCCCGTAATTTATCCATGCCCAGCACGGGCGCATCGTTGGCCGGCAGCATGCCGTCCGTCCATTGCCAATCCTTTATTGCATCCATCACCTTGCTATCCCGGCTGATCAGATGCACCAGCACGTCGTGGCTATCCGATTCGCCGGTCACAAACGGTGCCGGTTGGTGGTCGCCCAGCACCAGCAGTACCAGGCTGTCATCACCATAATTAATCGCGTAGGAGACGATATTAGCCAGCGCATATTCGATGGATTTTCGATATTGTTCACGGATGCGCTCGGTGTTCTGCCAAACCACTTCCGGGGTATCGCCGATGCGGGCTTGATTGAAAATGCTGCCGTCGCCGACCTGGTCCCAGTCCACCAGTTCCGGCAACGGCGTCCAGGGGGCGTGCGACGAAATCAAGGCCAGCTCGGCCATCAACGGTTGACGCATGCCGGGTTTTCGCTCCAAGGCTTGCAGAGCCGACAGCGTGTATTGGTCAGGCATGGTGATCCAGTTGAAGGTTTGGCCTTTGTAGCCCAAATCCTGTGCGGCATAGATGCGGTCGTAACCGAAGTATTCGCCTTGCGGCCAAGCCATCGTATGTGCCGGTTGTACCGCCACAGTGCGCCAGCCGGCCCGGTGGAACAGGCGATTCAACGACGGGCGTTGGCTCATCACCAAACGGTCGTAGCGGGTCTGGCTATTGATCCATAATCCCGACATCAGGGTGCCATGCGCCAGCCAGCTGATGCCGCCGTACGTCGGCGAGGTCAAGTAAGCGCTGCGCGCCGATAAACCGTTTGCCGCAAGATCGACGCTGCTTTGTTGGAGCAATGGCCGAATATGCGCGGCGTAGTCTGCCCTGTCCAGCACGGTCCGGCCATACGATTCGATGAACACCACCAGCACATCCTTGCCTTTCAATTTCTCGAACAATGCACTGTCCGGCGCGGCGGCATAAGGGTCGCTATCGACGACGTTGTTGAAACTTTCCAGATCGGCCATGCCGCTACGGATGCTGGCAAGGTGCTGGGCCATTAGGTCGTAAAACGGTTTACCGGCGTATGACCAATCCGCGAAGGCTGAAGCGCTCCACACCAAAAGGCCGGCTACTAAGCCTGTGCCGCTAATTTGCGCCGAACTTTGCAGCAGCGTTTGTACCCGGCGCAGCAAGGTGTTGCTCAACCAAAAAATACTCAGCAACAAGGCGATCAGCAAACCGGCGACGAAGATGGCGCCAATTTGGCCAATGGCGCCTTGCAACAGATTCATGCCGTCCGCCGGAAAGCGGGAATCGAGTACCGGGTTGAACGGCCGGTCGAAAACCTGGTATGCCGCGAGATCGGCCATTTTAAAGATGATCCCCGTCGCCAGCAGGCCGGCGGCGCATAATCGAATCAGTGAGCCGACCCGGCCCGGCGCCAGCAGCGCCAGTCCAAGCAATAGCGCTTCCAACGGCAGGTAAGCAAACGCCGCCAACGTGATTGCGCTCAGGCGATTGGGGATAAGCAACGCCGCCAATACATAAATCACCGCGAAACCATTCAAACCGGTTGCGAGGTGGGCAGACCGGTGAGAATTGAAAATCCTGTTATCGCCTAGCATCTATAGCCCCGCAAGACGGTTAAATTTGGGCGGTAAAACCGTTGCCGATAAAGTGAATTTAAGTTTGCTGAGACCGGGCATGCTAAGTCGAATGTGCTGTTGGATATTTAAGGTTGATGCTGCTTGCAAGCAAAAACAACGCCAAACTGGCACGGCATCTGCTTGCGCTTATCGGTCAATCCGACTCAGCAACAGAAACACATGCAAGCAACCGAGAATGCCAACTTAAATTTTCTGCAGCAGGAATTGCGCGTAATCGCCCAACTGGGCTTGGGCGTGTTGCTGATCGGTTTTGGTGTATTCAGCGTTGCGGAAGATTGGCAGCTTGCCGGTCTCTGGCTGTTTCGCGCCAGTCTAATCTGGGCTTATGTCTGCCTATGCGTATGGCGGCGTTTACCGTTGAACCGCGCCAGTTTGGAAGCGCCACTTTACGGTAGTCTCGGCTGGGGCAACCGTTTAACTATCTTGCGCGGCGGATTCATCGCGCTGACCGGCGGCTTTTTGTTTATGCAGCAAACGCTTGCCGCTTATCTTTGGCTACCGGCTTTGTTTTACACGCTGGCGGCTATCCTCGATAGGTTGGACGGCTTCGCCGCTCGCCGCAGCGGACAGGTGAGCCTGTTGGGTAATGAATTGGATATTACCTTTGATGCGCTGGGATTGGTGATCGCACCGCTATTGGCAATCGGTTTGGGCAAACTGCACGGCTCTTATTTGCTGTTGAGCGTGGCTTACTATGTTTATCGCTGGGGCTTGCAGCGCCGTCGTTTACTGGGCTTGCCCTTATACGACTTGCCGGGGAATCCTTTGCGTCGGTCTTTGGCGGGCTTTCAAATGGCGTTTGTTGCCGTAGCGCTCTGGCCGCTGCTTGACCCCGAGTTGACCGCTATCGCCGGCATAGCCTTCATGTTGCCGGTTCTGTTCGGATTTGCTGCGGATTGGTGGGTGGTGTGCGGTCGGTTAACGCCCCTGGCCTATGAGCGTTTGGCAAATTGGAGCGAACAGTATTTTCAGCCAGGACTGAGATTATTACTGCCGTTGCTGCTGGTTTTACTGATACCGGATGCCATTGACACAGCGGGCAAACTGCTGGTGCTAGGCGCTGCGCTGGTTTTGCTTGGTCTGGCCGGACGCTTGGGAGCGTTGATCGTGATCGTCGCCTTGGGTTGGCATTATCCGCACGATAGCGATCCTGTTGTGTCTTATTGTTTGATCTTCTCTGCCAGCTGGATTTTGCTGTTGGGCACCGGCCGTTACAGCCTGTGGCGATGGGGCGACGACTGGATTCAACGCTATGACGGGGCCTGATGAACTGGTTTAAGGCACTGCCGATTTTATTGTGGTTGCCGGCATTGCTGCTGGCTGGCACGGTGTTTAGCCAATTGCCGCTTGGCGTTGTTACCCGAAGCATAGCCACATTATCTATCAGCCAATGGCTGGCCTGGATAGCACTGAATCTTGCGATTATTTTTCTGGCTGCCCAGCGTTGGTGGGTGCTGAGTGATTTGCTGAATTTGCCGGTCGGCGTTGGTCAGTTATTGATGATTCGCCAAGCCGGCCAAGCCGTCAGTTTCATCACGCCTGGCCCGCAGTTCGGCGGCGAGCCTTTGCAGATTTTTTGGCTATACAAACGCTGCCATTTGCCACTGTACGGGGCGCTGCTGAGTTTGGGTCTGGATAGGTTTTACGAGGTGTGGATCAACTTCAGCATCTTGGTTCTGGCGGTGTTGATGTTGCTGGCTTCGCCGGGCGGCGCCGTTGCCAATTGGCGAGAAACCTTGCTGAGTCTGATCGCTATCTTGCTGATCTTGTCGCTATTTGGCTGGTTTATTTTAAAGCAGCCGGAACGGATATTGGCTTGGCTAACGCGCCTGGCCCGACGTTGGCAGCATCATCCGCGCCTACAAAACATCGAAACATATTGGCAGCGTCTGGGTAGCGACTTAAAGGATGCCGTAACGGCAGGTAAGCCGGCTTTATGCAAAGCCTTTATATTTTCTCTGTGCGGCTGGGCCGGCTTGCTATTGGAGTTATGGCTGCTGCTCGGTGTGTTCGATTTTACCCTGGATTTGTCGGCGTTTCTGGTGGTGTTGGTGGCGATGCGCCTGTCATTTTTGTTACCGCTGCCGGGCGGCGTCGGATCGTTGGAAGCGGCGCTGTTTTGGGCGTTTTCATATTTGAGTTGGCCCGCCGAGGCTGCTGTTGGCTTGATTGCGTTAATGCGTTTGCGCGATGCGGTTATGCTGATCGGCGGCCTGGGTTGCTTGCGCCTGTTACAGGCAAGCCGGTAGCCAAGTGCTTCTCTAAAGACAGCCAGCCAGCACACCCTGTCTGTATCGCAACAGCTGGCGGGCATTGACTCCGTTCAACAACGGAATTCCCTGGCGATTAAATACGGCACGATTAGTGCTGTTTTGGGAGCGGGAACCTTGCTCAAGGAATCCGTTTTGATAACCCATAACCAGAGAGAAAATGCATGAAAAAAACTAGCTTTGTTGCCGGCCTGCTCGTTCTGAGCGCCAACACTGCCTTCGCTCAACAAGCACCCAGCGACGCCCCCAAACCGCCGCTTGGCTTTTTCGTTACCAGTGTTGGCTCCGGCAAAGGCGCGGATTTGGGCGGCTTGGCGGGCGCGGATGCACATTGCCAAAAACTGGCGAGTGACGTCGGTGCCGGCAACCGTACCTGGCGCGCCTATTTGAGCACCCAGGCCACGGCAGACCAACCCGCCGTCAACGCCCGAGACCGGATCGGCAACGGCCCCTGGGCCAACGCTAACGGCGCGATCGTTGCCAACGATGTTGCCCATCTGCATGGCGACACCGTGGAGTTAGGCCAGTTGGGCAACAACGTGCATCGCACCACCAACCTCACCGAAAAAGGCGCGCAGATCAATGGTGTTGGCGCTACACCTAACCAGCACGACCTAATCACCGGCTCCAAACCGGACGGCCGCGCCTACACCGATGCTGCCGACCACACCTGTAAAAACTACACCAGCAGCGGCGAAGGCAGCGTTCGCGTCGGCCACTCCGACCGCACCAACCGCGGCGCCACCGGCGGCAACGTCTCCTGGAATTCCACCCACGACAGCAAGGGCTGCAGCCAGGAAAACCTGGTCAGCACCGGCGGCGCGGGTTATTTTTATTGCTTTGCGGCAGATTAGGTTGGTTTGAGAGGGTGGGCTTCCGAAACGAAGCCCGTCGTTTGCGAGTGATTGATGCGCTTCACGCTGTTCAGCACATCTATGGCACTGCTTATGTCGAGCGTTAGGGCGTGCATGCGAGCAGTCATAGTCGGAAATAGCGGGAGCGGTAAAACCTGGTTGGCAAAGCGTCTCGCCGAAAAAAAGGCAACGCCAGTGCTGCACCTCGACGACATCTTTTGGCTTCCTGGCGGCTTCAACGAAAAGCGTGATACGGCAGAAGTTTCGCGCATTATTGATACCGCGAGAGCAGCGAGTGACTGGATTGTCGAAGGCGTCTACGGCAACTTGGCGCACCAGTTTTTACAGTCCGCCAACACGCTGATTTGGCTTGAGCTGCCTTGGGTTGTTTGTCAGCAGAGGCTGGAACTACGCGGCTCAGAAAGCAAAGCACACATGGATCGTAAACAGTCCGAAGCGGGTCTCCGCGAACTTGTTCAGTGGGCGGAAAACTATTCCTCACGGCAGGGTTCGAGTGGCCATGCTGCACATCTTGCCTTATTCGAATCATTCAAAGGGCAGCGCCTCAGGCTTTGCTCAGAATCTCAGGTTCTGGAGTACCTGAGTGCCACCTAACACAGCAGGATGGGTAGAGCGAAGCGAACCCCATCAAACGCTTTAAAACCACGACACTTTGTTTTCCAAACACCCCACCAACAGTATCAGCATCCCCAGCAACAATTTTTTTCTAATCCGGCGCAATAAAGTCAGGCTTGGCAAGGCTTAAAAACATGGCACAAATAATGGTATGAGTTTTCTTATATCAAGACTTTACAAAGAAAATACTATGTTTCGTACCGAACGATTTTTGTCCGTGATTAATCCTGGTACAGGCTTGCCGGCCTGGTATTTTTTGACTCGGGAAGGCCGCAAAGGGCCGTTTTCCTCTAAAACCAATGCTCAGGTGGCGCTGCACCACTACATCGATAGCTGTGCTCGACAGGGACTTGCCAGCCGGCGCACGCGATTGTTGGCCAACGGCTGAGCATTTATTGGCTTTGCCCGGTTACTTGACCGGATAAAAATGCGCGGATGCCGGCGCAACTTGCCTCCCATTTGGGATGGCCGGCGTAGGCTTGCAAGGCGTTGGCGCCCAATCGAGCCAGCAGCCGCCGATCATGATGCAAGGTCTTTAACAAATTGCCTAAGGCGGCATGATCTTCGGGTTCGATCAAATAACCGTTTTCCCCTTCGCGAATAATCTCCCAAGCCGCGCCCGCCGTGGTGCCGATCACCGGCAAGCCAAATTGCTGGGCTTCGACATAGACAATGCCGTAACTTTCGTACGCGGACGGCATGACTAATAGATGATGTTGCCGGTACAAATCGGCCAACGCTTCACCATGCACTGGGCCTAGCAAGGACACGCTTCGCGTCAATCCGGCATCGCGAATCAGGGTTTTAATCTGCGATACATAGCCCGGCTCCATATCCAACCGTCCGGCCACGCTGAGCTGATAGTCCTGTGCAGGCAGTTGGCTAAGGGCTTTGAGCAACACATGCAAACCCTTGCGGCGGATGACGTTGCCCACCAGCAATATCCTCAGCGGTCCTGGCTCCAGCGCGCGGTTTAACACGGCTGTGTAATCAACGTTTACTTCGGCAAAATTATCGCCGGCCGGTACAGCAATACAGTGTGGCGGCAATTCGCCGGTAAGTAGCTGTTGGATTTGGCTAAGCGTGGTCTGGCTGTTGGCGATGATGCCGTTCACCGTTTGTAAATAGCGGCGCTCGACAATTCTGTACAGCCAGCGGCTATACCAAGGTGCTTGGTCGATGCTGGCTAGCAGATGCACCAGGGCAATTATCGGGATGTCGAGTTGTTTACTGATGCGCCGATTCAAATAAAACACGGCCGGATGCGCCATGGCGTCTTGAATCAGAATATCCGGCTTGGCTGCGGCGATTTTATCCAGCAAATCGCCGGTAATATTTTCCGCCAACAGCCGCCAATAATTGCGCGGCGGCAAGCTGATGATGCTGACTTGATCGCCCCTGCTTCGCAGGTAAGCCACCAGCTTGCGGTTATACAAATAGCCGCCGCTGACGCTATTCATGTCGCCAACGACCAGCAAGCCAATGTGCATGATTTTTATCGGTTTAGAACGCCAAGCGGTAAGCCGCCCAACAGGTGGCGTTTTCCCAGAGTTTTACCCGCAATCTGCCGGAACCGGGTGGACAAATGACTGCGGCGATTTTTTCACAGATGATGCGGCTGAAGTGTTCGATGCTGGGGTTTAAACCAGTAAACTCCGGCTTGTCGTTGAGCATTTGATCGCGAAAGCCGGCGACAATATCGTCCAAAGCCGCTTCGATGGCAACGATGTCCACCAGGTAGCCGTGCCGGTCGAGTTCCTCGCCGTCGATACGCACTTCGGCGATGTAATGGTGGGCGTGCGGCTGGTTTTCGCTGCCCCAGTCGCCGCCGATCAAATAATGGTTGGCGATAAAGTCTCGGCTGACGGCTACGCTGTACATGTTGGTTTTCCTTGGGTTTTGGTAGTTATTTTGTTACGGGCGGCCAATGCCAATGTATTGTTCCTTCTCTGGTACTAACATGTCATTTAGGCGAAGGTTAGACCAGGGTGTTATCCCCCCTCACCCCAGCCCTCTCCCGCGAGGAGAGGGGCTAAATTCACGGCGATTGGCTAAAGCTATGGTCTATTAATAAATAAAAATGGCTTGTAAAACTTGTTCCGGCGCTTGATCCAGCAGCTGGTAAATGTCTGCGGCTTGGTCGATGGGAATGCGATGACTAATCAGTGCTTGCGGCTTCACCCGTCGAATCATCTGCCAAGCCTGTTGGAAGCGTCGGGCTTTATCCCAGCGCCCGGATAGTTCCGGCGCAATGCTGCTGACTTGGCTGCTGATGAATTTGATTCGATTGCGATGGGCCACGCCGCCCAGTTGCACCGCAGTGGATTTGTTACCGTACCAACTGCCGATCACGATGCGTCCGGAATAGCTGCATAACTCGATAGCCAGATTCAATGCCTCCGGCGAACCACTGACTTCAAAGATCAAATCGCAGCCTGAATGTGGGGTTGCCGACAAATCGACCGGCAAGCGCAAAGTGTCTTTCAATTTGGTTATTTGGCTTTCTGACGTTGGATCGAAAGCGTGATGCACGCCCAGCCACTCGGCGTAGTTGCGGCGTTTGCCGATTTCATCAAAAGCCAGCAATTGCGCCAACGGAAAACGTGACAGCACGCAGGATAGCAGCAAGCCAACGATGCCCTGCCCTAAAACGACCACCCGCTCCCCTAGCGCTGGCCCACCATCCAGCGCCAGATTGACGGCTGTTTCCATGTTGGCTAAGAATACCGCCGCCTCGGCTTCGACATCATCCGGCAATACGATCAGTTGCTCTGCCGTGGCAATAAAATGGCTGGCGTGCGGCTGAAATGAAAACACGCGCTTATTTAACCAGGCCGCATCAACGCCAGAGCCGAGCTGTTCAACGTGGCCGACACAGGCATAACCATATTGCAAAGGATAAGTATTTTGCTGCTGCAAGGCCACCAGCGAGGCATCCAACGCAATATCGGTGGGTAACTGTCCTCGATAAACCAGCATTTCCGTGCCGGCGCTTATCGCGGAGCAAAGACTCTTCACCAATATTTGCCCAGGCTGCAACGGCGGCAAGAGCTGCTCGCGGATTTCCACCTCTCCGGGCTTGGTAAACCAAAGCTGGCGGGCCTTCATGCTACCGCCATCTCCCGGTAATGCAGATTGCCCCACATGATCAAATCTTGTCCCAGCATCTGCGAATGTAATGGACGAATTTGCGGTAACTGGCTTTTACAACCTAAATCCAGATTGCCGACGCCTTTGTAACCGCCGACCAAAGTCGGCGCTATGGTCAATACCAAGGCATCCGCCAATTGGGCTTTTAAAAAGGCGGTGATGACTTGACTGCCGCCTTCCACCATCAGCGTCCGTATGCCTTTTTCCCAAAGCCGTTGCAGGGCTGCCGACAGATCAACACGCCCATCGTCATCGCCGGCTAAAGTGATAATTTCGGCGTTGCCGCCGAATGTCCCGTGGGGCTTTAAACAGGTTAACAGCCAACATTCTTTGTCGGTGCGCTGGCAGAGGCGAGCGGTCGGCGGCGTGCGTAAGCCGCTATCCAAGACGATGGGTTGCGGGTTGTGCCCATCCCATTCCCGTACCGTCAATTGCGGGTCATCGGTCAGCACCGTGCCGATACCGACCAGGATGCCGTCATGCAGGCTACGGAGTTGGTGGGTCAAACGCCGCGATTCGGAACCGCTCAAGCCCAAGGTTTCGCCAACGCGCGTGGTAATGCTGCCATCCCAACTTTGCGCATAACTTAGCGTGACAAACGGCCGCTGCGCTGATTCGGAAAACGCTTGTTGGGCGGTCAGCCAGCGCTCAATCTGCTGGTTCACAATCATGTGCGGCTCGCTCGCTTACCCTGATAGCGGCAGGTTTAACCTGCAATAGATGATCCATACGCCTAACTTTAGTCAGCAAATAGCCTTGATTGTCGGCATTAACCGCGGCTTCCAAAGGAATACGAGCTTTGACAAGCATACCCTCGCTTTCCAAAGCTTGAATCTTTAACGGATTGTTGGTCATCAGGCGTATCGAATAGACACCCAGCTCTTCCAGAATACGGGCCGCCAAGGAATAGTCTCTTTCATCCGCGCCATGGCCTAACAACAGATTGGCGTCTACGGTATCGTAGCCCTGGTCTTGCAGATTGTAGGCGCGCATTTTTTGCAATAATCCAATGCCGCGCCCTTCCTGGCGTAGGTAGACTAAAACGCCGGAACCTTGGCTGGCGATCAATTGCAGCGAGCGATCCAGTTGTTCGCCACAGTCGCAACGTCTGGAACCCAGCACGTCGCCGGTAAAACATTCGGAGTGGATACGCACCAAGACATTGTCGGCATCGCTGACGCTACCCATCACAAACGCCAGATGTTCTTTGTTATCCAGGGTGTTGCTGTAATAGCAGAGTTGAAAGTCGCCATAAGCCGTGGGAATTCGGGTGCTGGCGAGTCGGGAAACGGTAGATTTGGACATGGTGTTCGATAAATGCTTAATTCCTTTCATAGATCAACTTACGTGCCAGCTTTCAAGTGCTTGTTTGACATAGTATTTAGCAAATTAGCCATCTCTACACTGCTGCCTCACGCGCAGCCATTGTTGACTACCTGTTGTTTAAACAACTACCAGAAAGCACAAGCCACACATTATTTTGCTTAAAAGCCTTTAGCAAATTGATCAAGGGTGGAAGTTACTCAAACGCTTAACCGCTTCATGTAAGGTCGCGTCATCTTTAGCAAAGCAAAACCGAATCAAACCCTCGCCGGCAGCGCTTTGATAAAACGAACTGCCCGGAATGCTGGCGACACCGGTCTGTTCCAGAATAGCTAATGCGGCGGCTTTGGCGGTCGGATAACCAAAATGGCCGATGTCGGCTAACACGTAGTAGGCGCCTTGCGGCACTAGCGGCGTCAAACCGGCCGCATGCAAGCCGGCGCAAATGATGTCGCGCTTGCGTTGATACTGCGCCCTGAGCTGCTGAAAATAGTCCGGCGGCGCCTGCAAACCGGCGGCCGCACCGTATTGCAAAGGCGACGGCGCGCAAACATAAAGTAAATCGTTAACCAAATTTATCGCCTGCGCCAATGCCGGTTCGGCGACCGCATAACCCAGCCGCCAACCGGTAATGCTGAAGGTTTTGGAAAAGCCCATGATACTGACCGTACGCTTGGCCAGATTGCCGACACTGGCCGGGGAAATATGCGGCACGCCGTCGTAGGTGATGTATTCGTAGATTTCGTCGGAAATGACCAGCAAATTGTGCTGCTCGGCCACGCGCTCGATGATTGCCAACTCGGCGGCACTGAAGAGTTTGCCGCTGGGATTACTGGGTGTGCAAACCACGATTGCCCGGGTATTGGGTTTTAGGGCGGCACGCAACGCCGCTTCGTCAAGCGCAAAAGTCGGCGGCGCCAAGGTTAAAAACTGCGGCTCCAGGCCGTTGAGCAGAATCGTATTCAGATGGTAACCGTAGTAAGGCTCCATCAGCAGAATGCCGTCGCCCGGGTTTAATAGCGCCGTCAAGGTGGCTGCAAACGCCCCCGTTGTGCCGCCGCTAATCACGATCTGGGTATCTGCATCAACTTCCAAACCATTGTCCCGCTTCAGTTTGGCGGCAATCGCCTGCCGTAGCGGCGGCACACCTTCCGAGGCAGTGTAGGTATTGAGGCCGTCTTGAATAGCCTTTATCGCACCATCCCGCACCAGAGCCGGCGCCGGCAAATCGCCTAAGCCCTGCCCCAGATTGATCCCGCCGATGCGTTCGCACTCGCGAGTCATCAGACGGATATCGGACGGTTTAAGATTGGCAATCCGGTTAGCAGCGGGAAAAGTCATCGGCATATGTTGTAACAGTCGTTTAAAAAGAAGCGCCTTGACGGCGCTTGAGAGGGAGGAGAGCCCTGAATGAATTAAAACCGCCGCGTCCAACCAAATTGCAGCGAAAACTGGCTCATCGACAAATCGATGGATTGGCCCGGACTCAATGGATTCGGGCCGGTAATGGTTTTCTGCGGCGAATACATAAACGCAAAACTGAGTTCGTCCTGTTTGCTAAGCGCGTGACTTAAGCCGCCGGTCAAGTGCCATTCCTGGACGCCGGGCGCCAGAATATTGAACAGCACCTCGGAGCCTTCAATGGGTTGCTGCCCATAACTCAGGCCACCGCGCCAAATCCAATCCGGGCTTTGCTGCCACTGCACCCCGGCTTTATAAATCGTCATATCGTTCCAGCCAAAACCTCGGCCGTCGGCGTGTCCCAGCAAATTGCCCTGAAAGGTGTTGCCGACCGATTTAATTTCACTGTAGCGGATATGCTCGACGTCAAAATTGGCGGTCAGCGCTTTGCTAACATCCCAGGACAATCCAACATTAAAGCTGTCCGGAATATCAAAACCACCGCCCTGGGCAAATAAGCCGGAGTAGCGTTCGAACTTGGACATATAGATGCGGCTTTTGTAAGACGCACCCAATCGCAAACCCGGCGTTAACTCAGCCAATCCGCCTACCCGGAAGCCGGCGCCGAAAGAATAATCGCGTCCCTGATCCGATAAATGATCCGGTTCACTGGAAAAACCGAATTGACCGAATGTATTCAGGCCTCTGGCCTTGAAAGTCTGCGCCGCGAAAATCGGCGAAATTCCCAATGCATAACGGCCTTTGGCAAACGAATGCGCGTAGGTGCCGACGATAAAGGCCTGCGCCATATCGATACCGGTGCGGCCGGCGCCGAACGTGCCGTTCGCGCCGCTAAACAAGCCATTACCGTTGACCAATGGTTTGTAATCGGTGTTCATCCCGCCATTGCCGTACATGGCTAAACCCAAGGTTTGCTCGGCATCCAATTTATAACTCCAACCCAGGGTCGGCACCGGAAAATACTCACTGTCGCTTTCCACCGATCCGGTAGCCAACATGCCTGCGCCATTGACGCGGTATTCACGATGCGGGCTGAATAGTTCAAATTCCAAATCCAGGCGATCACCCACATAGGCTAGGCCCGCCGGGTTTATCGCCGAGACAATGGCATCCTGCGCAAAACCGGTACTGGCCCCGGCCAAGGCTTTACTCCGGGTGCCGTAGCTGTGGGCAAAATAGCCGTTGGTGGCATTCGCGGCGGGCACGCACACGGCCAACGCGGTAAAAGATCCCAACATGGCCCATGATATTTTTGCAAACGACATAAAAGGTTTCCCTGTGTGACAAGCTTAGGGAAATTCTATCCAGCGCCAGACTCTCTTTAAAAACGATATATTTCGATGTCTATTTCAGATATAGGCATAAAGACAAGATGCGTAAGACGCACTGCATGTTGTTTTTATATTAAGGCCAGACACGGCACACCGAGCTGATTCTGCATAAACACCTAAGCAGCAAACTCTGCTAGTTGAGCAGCATATCGCCCTTCCTATCAACATAAGCCATCCCCCTGGTTGCGCCGGGTTTGCGGCCTACCGTTAAACGGCACAGCTCTTGCTGAGCTCAGCTCCAATTGAAATCAATCAGCGCAGAAAATCCCAGTAGCGACATTGGCCAACCGGCCAGCATTGGCGGCAGACAGCCTATTTTGACCCGTACCGAACCCTACACCTATTTCAAACCAACAGGAGTTGACATGCACAAATTGCTATACCGAACGGCCGGTTTAACCGCGCTTATTTTCACTGGCTGTAGTTCGCTGCAGCAAAACAGCATCCAATTAGCCAGCGATGCCGCGGGCGTCACAAACCTCAAATCCATCGAATTTAGCGGCACCGGCCGTTGGTACCAATTTGGCCAGGCGCCGAATCCCGACCTGCCCTGGCCGCCGTTTGCCGTCAAAAACTACACCGCCGACATCAATTACGAAACCGCCAGCGCCCGCGTGCAAATCAGCCGTTTGCAAGAGATTGAGCCGGGGCGGAATCGGCCACAACCCACCGAGCAAAAGGTTGATCAATACGTCAGCGGCGCTTATGCCTGGAATATTGCCCCGCCTGCGGCCGGCGCCACCAGTGCTAACCCCGTCGTCACCACGCAACCCACCGCTAGCGAAGAACGCGCCGCCGAAATATGGGCCACGCCACAGGGCTTTTTAAGGGCAGCGCAGAGCCATCAGGCCAAAACTGAAGACAAAGGAACCGACACCGAAGTCAGCTTTACTTTGGACGGCAAATACCGCTACCAAGGCACACTGAATGCCCGCCATCAATTAACCAAGGTCAAAACCTGGATTGACAACCCGGTACTTGGCGACACCTTGCTGGAAACCCAATACAGCGACTACAAGGAATTTGACGGCGGCCTGTTTCCCAGCCATATCGTGCGTCTGCAAGGCGGATATCCGGTATTGGACTTGAACGTCACCACGGTAAAAGCCAACCCGCCCGTAGACATTGCGGTACCTGCCGAAGCCGCCAAGAAACCGAACATTATCGTCGCAGCCAATAAGCTCGCGGACGGCGTGTATTATTTGACCGGCGGTACTCACCATAGCGTGGCTATCGAGCAGCTAAACCATATCGTGCTGGTAGAAGCACCGCAAAACGAAGAACGCTCCTTGGCGCTGATCGAAAAACTCAAGGAAACGATCCCCAACAAGCCGATCAAATACGTGATCAATACTCACGCGCACTTTGACCACAGCGGCGGCTTGCGCACCTTCGTCGATGCCGGCGCCACTATCGTCACCCATCAGCCCAATCAGGCTTATTACGAGAAAGTCTGGGCTGCACCGCATAGCATTAACCCCGACAATCTGGAGAAATCCAAAAAAGCGCCAAACTTCCTCAGCTTTGCCGGCAAACAGGTGATTTCTGACGGCAAACGTAATATCGAAATTCATGCTTTATCCGGGAATAGCCACAACGATGCCTTCGTTGCAGTGTATTTGCCCAAGGAAAAGATATTGATCGAGGCCGACGCCTACACCCCGCAAGCCGCAAACGCGCCGGCGCCCACATCTGTGAACCCTTATTCGTTGAATCTGTATGAAAATGTTCAACGGCTTAAATTGGATGTTGGACAGATTGCTGCCTTGCACGGTCCGCGTGTGGTGACCTTAGGCGATCTGCGTAAAGCCATCGGCATCACCAAAGCTTCGCGATAAGCAGATCAACAATTGAGGCACCGGCTGAATGCCGGCGCCTCAATCTCAGCGCAAACAGGCCTGACTTAGAAATCCCAATAAACTTTCGATGCTGGCGAGCGCTGAGCGGGCGCCTCAGCAAAAAGTGGGTTCTGCCCCGCCATCAACACCCCACAACCAATCGCTGCTGAATTTCAAGCAATCCCCCGCCGCAATCGCGGCTAGACCCTTTAAAACGCCACCTTCCCAAAGTTGGCATGTAGCGTGCTTTGTTAAATGCGTATTTTAATTAGCAATTTCACATTTATCCTCTCATCGTTCCAGTACTACGCATGACTGACCTAAAAACCAAGTCGGAGAAAACTCGCGAGCGATTGTTGAATGCCGCCGGCCGCATCTTTGCCGAAAAAGGCTATCAGGACGCGACCATCGCCGAGATTTGCGAGCAGGCCCAAGCCAATATTGCCTCGGTGAATTATCATTTTGGCGACAAGCAAACCCTATATCTGGAAGCTTGGCGGCATGCCTTCAACCAGGAATTGGGCCAGCATCCGCCCGACGGCGGCGTGTCTCGGCAGGCTCCGGTTGAGCAACGGCTGGCCGGCCGTATCAAATCGCTAATCCGCCGCCTGGCCGACGACGAATCTTATTCGTTTGCCATCATTCACAAGGAAATGGCGCAACCAACGCGCTTGCTGGCCGACATTCTGGAAAAGGAAATCAATCCGCAACGTCAGCAAATGTTTGGCTTGCTGCGCGAATGCCTGGGGCAGGACGCTAGCGAACAACAATTGCAATATTGCCACGCCAGCATCATGGGCCAATGCTTTCAATTGCTACGCCTGAAACAGATACAACAAGCCCGGCCGCAACGCGCCCTGCCCAGCGACATGAACGACATCGGCGCCTTCGCCGAGCACGTGGTGGACTTTTCGCTGGCCGGCATCCGTGCCATCCGCTCGCAAACCTTACCTAAGCGTATCCAAGCATGAACCCACAAATTTCCGATTTCCCCTCGTCGAGCAAGCGCCGGCCCTGGCTATGGACCGGCGCGCTATTAGTGGTGAGTCTGGCCGGCGCCGGCGTCTATTTTCAGCACAGCGAAGCCGCCCCGGATACTAAAGCCGAGCGCGGTGGCGGTAAAGGCCGGCGCTTTTTTGAACAACCAGATGCTCCTGCGGTCGTGGCTACCCAGTCCGCCAGCAGCGGCGATTTTCCGGTTTATCTGAACGCGCTCGGCACCGTCACCGCACTACGTACCGTGACCGTCAAGCCGCGAGTGGACGGCGAACTGGTGAACGTGGCGTTCAGCGAAGGGCAAATGGTCAAAGCTGGCGATCTGCTGGCAGAAATCGACCCGCGGCCGTTTCAGGTGCAATTACAACAAGCCCAAGGCCAGCTGACCCGCGACCAGGCCTTGTTGCAAAACGCCGAGTTGGACCGGAGCCGCTATCAAACCCTGCTGGAACAGGATTCGATTGCCGCCCAACAAACCGTCACCCAAGAATCGCAGGTCAAACAATATCGCGGCAATGTCGAGATGGATCAGGCCCTGGTCGATAGCGCCAAGTTGCAACTCGGTTACGCCAAGCTAACCGCGCCGATTTCCGGACGGGTGGGCTTACGGCAAGTGGACCAAGGCAATATCGTCAGGGCTAACGACGCCAACGGCCTCGTCGTCATCACTCAGTTACAACCGATCAGCGTGGTGTTCACGCTGCCCGAGGACAAATTGCCGGAGGTGGTGAAGCGCTATCGCAGCGGCCAGGTCATTAACATAGAGGCCTATGACAGAGGCGGCAAGCTGAAGCTGGCGGAAGGCAAGCTTACCGCGCTTGACAATCAAATCGACCCGACCACAGGCACCATTAAACTGAAAGCTCAATTCGACAATCTCGAACAAACCCTATTCGCCAATCAATTTGTTAACGTGCGCATGCATCTGGATACCTTGCACGGCGTCACGCAGATACCCAGCAGCGCCTTGCAGCACGATACCCAGGGTGCGTTTGTGTATGTGGTCGATGCCGAGAACATCGCCCATCTGCGCCGCGTGGCCCCCGGCCCCAGCGAAGGAGAAAAGGTGGCTATCGAACATAATCTGACGGCGGGCGAACAACTCATCCTTACCGGCATTGATCGGGTCAAGGATGGCGCGGTGGTGGATGTGGCCGAGAAAGATGGGCAAGCAGTCGCCGCCAAACCGGAATTGCAACCCAAGCCGGAAGACGAATCCGGCAGACGCCGGCGGCGCGGATAAGCCATGAGTCTCAGCGATCCGGGTAAGGCCGGCTTCAATCCTTCGCGCTTATTCATCCTGCGGCCGGTCGCCACCTCTTTGTTGATGGTGGCTTTGTTGCTGGTGGGCATACTGGCTTATCGGCTATTGCCGGTCTCGGCACTGCCGCAGGTCGATTATCCGACCATCCAGGTTACTACTCTGTATCCCGGCGCCAGTCCGGAAGTGATGACCTCCATCGTTACCGCACCGCTGGAACGCCAGTTCGGGCAAATGCCGGGCTTGACGCAAATGAGCTCCACCAGCTCTGGTGGCGCGTCGGTGATTACCTTGCAGTTTAACTTGCACTTGGACCTGGACGTTGCCGAGCAAACCGTGCAAGCCGCGATCAACGCCGCCGCCAACTTTTTACCCGACGATTTGCCGCAAGCGCCAATTTATAGCAAGGTCAATCCGGCCGATACGCCGATCATGACCCTGGCGGTCAGCGCCAAATCGCTGCCTTTATTTAAGGTAGAGGATTTGGTCGATACCCGGCTGGCGCAAAAAATCGCCCAATTGCCCGGCGTCGGCATGGTCAGCATCAGCGGCGGCCAAAGGCCGGCGGTGCGGATCCAGGCCAACCACAAAGCGCTGGCCGCTTACGGCATCAGCCTGGAAGACCTGCGCAGCGCGATTGCCGCCGCCAACGTCAACCAACCCAAGGGCTCGATCAACGGCCCGACCCGCGCCGCGACGATAGACAGCAACGATCAATTGCGTTCGCCGGCCGAATACCGCGAGTTGGTGGTGGCTTACAAAAATGCCGCGCCGGTCAAACTGGCGGACGTCGCCGAAGTTGTCGATGGCGCCGAGAACGTGCGTCTGGCCGCCTGGGCCAACGACAACGCGGCGGTCATCGTCAACATCCAGCGTCAGCCCGGCGCCAATGTGATCGAAGTGGTGGATAGCATCCAAGAATTGCTGCCCAAACTGCAAGCCTCGCTACCGCCCGGCATAGACGTCAAAGCATTAACCGACCGCACCGTCACCATTCGCGCCTCGGTGCATGATGTGCAATTCGAGCTATTGCTGGCGGTGGCGCTGGTAGTGATGGTGATATTCCTATTTCTGCGCAACATTCCAGCGACCATCATCCCCGGCGTCGCGGTGCCGCTGTCTTTAGTGGGCACCTTTGCGGCGATGTATCTGGCCGATTTCAGCATCAACAATTTAACCCTGATGGCGTTGACCATCGCCACCGGCTTCGTGGTCGACGATGCCATCGTGGTCATCGAAAACATCTCCCGCTACATCGAACGCGGCGAAGCGCCGTTGCAAGCGGCTTTGAAAGGTTCCTCGCAGATCGGCTTTACCATTATCTCGCTGACGTTTTCGCTGGTGGCGGTACTGATTCCACTGCTGTTCATGTCGGATGTGGTGGGCCGTTTATTCCGGGAATTTGCGATTACCTTGGCCGTGGCGATCTTGATTTCGGCGGTGGTGTCCTTGACCCTGACGCCGATGATGTGCGCCAAACTGCTACGCCCCGGCACCGGCAACCATAGCGAAGACGAAATCGGCGACGACTGGTTCGGCCGTTTGATCAAGGCCTATGGCCGCAGCCTGAGTTGGGTGATGCAACGGCAAACGGCGACCTTGCTGGTGTTTTTCGTCACCGTGGCATTGACTGCGGCGATGTACGTGTGGATACCCAAAGGCTTTTTCCCCAGCCAGGATACCGGCATCATTCAGGGCTTTTCCGAAGCGCCGCAAAGCGTCTCGTTTCCGGCCATGGCCGAACAACAGCAAAAGCTGGCTAAATTCATACTGGAAGATCCGGCCGTGGAAAGTCTGTCGTCATTTATCGGCGTCGATGGCGTCAACGCCACGCCCAATAGCGGCCGGTTTTTAATCAACTTAAAGCCGCACGATCAACGCCCATCGGCTAACGAAATTATCGCCCGCTTGAAAACCCGTCTGGCCGAATCGCCCGGCAGCGTGTTGTATTTGCAACCGGTGCAGGACTTGACAATGGAAAACCGGGTCAGCCGCACCCAATATCAATTTACCCTGGAAGGCGCCGACATCGACGATTTGAACCGCTGGACCGGCAAGCTGGTGGAGGCTTTACAAGACCGGCCGGAGTTTGCCGACGTGGTCAGCGACGTGCAGGACCAAGGCCGCCAGGTGTTTGTGAAGATCGACCGCGCCACCGCCAGCCGCCTCGGCGTCACTACCGCTGCTGTGGACAACGCCTTATACAGTGCCTACGGCCAACGCCTGGTCTCGACCATTTTCACTCAGGCCAATCAGTACCGAGTGGTATTGGAAGTCGACCCGGCTGAACAGACCGGTCCGCAAGCCTTGAACGAATTGCGGATACCTTCAACCAATGGCACGCAAGTGCCGTTGTCGGCCATCGCCGAACTATCGGAGCGGCCAACCACGCTGGCGATCAGCCATCTGGATCAATTCCCGGTAACCACGGTGTCTTTCAACTTGGCGCCTGGTTATGCGCTGGGCGACGCGGTCGCCGCCGTCGATGCCGCCAAAAGCGAGATCGACTTGCCGCTAGCCATCCGCAGCGAATACCAGGGCGCCGCGCAAGCCTTCAAAGCCTCGCTGGGCAATACTTTGTGGCTGATCCTGGCGGCGATTGTTACCGTGTATATCGTGCTGGGCGTGCTCTATGAAAGCTACATCCACCCCATCACCATCTTGTCCACCCTGCCCTCGGCCGGCGTCGGCGCCTTGCTGGCTTTGCAAGTCTCCGGCGGTGACTTGGGCATCATCGGCATCATCGGCATCATTTTGTTGATCGGCATCGTCAAAAAGAACGCGATCATGATGATCGACTTTGCCTTGGAAGCCGAACGCAAGCAAAACCTGCCGCCCGAGCAAGCGATTTTTCAAGCGTGCTTATTGCGCTTTCGGCCGATTCTGATGACCACCCTGGCCGCGCTATTGGGTGCCTTGCCGTTGATGCTGGGCAGCGGCGTTGGCTCGGAGCTGCGCCATCCGCTGGGTATCACCATGGTCGGCGGCTTGCTGCTCAGCCAATTGTTGACGCTGTACACCACGCCGGTGATTTATCTGGCCATGGACCGGCTGGCGAGGCGGGCTAACGCAGGTCTGGGGCTGAATCCAGTGGAACCCGTAGCAGAGGACCCAAGCCAGCCATGAACCTGTCCGAATTATTCATCCGCCGCCCGGTAGCCACCACTTTATTGACGATTGCCATTGCCTTATGCGGCGTGTTGGCGTTTTTAAACCTGCCTATCTCCTCGCTGCCGCAAGTGGATTTTCCCAGCGTATCGGTGCAGGCGCAAATACCCGGCGCCAGCGCCGAAACCATGGCCGCGACCGTCGCCACGCCATTGGAACGCGCGCTGGGCCGCATCGCCGGTGTCACGGAAATGACCTCTAGCAGTTCCCAGGGCTCAACGCAGATCACGCTGCAATTTGATTTAAATCGCGACATCGACGGCGCCTGCCGCGACGTACAGGCCGCCATCAACGCCGCCGCCAGCATGTTGCCCAGCAATATGCCCAATCGGCCCAGCTACCGGCGCGATAATCCGTCGGACTCGCCGATTCTGATTTTGGCGCTGACCTCGGACAGTTTCACGCGCGGTCAAATGTACGACTCGGCTTCGACGATTTTGCTGCAAAAAATTTCCCAGATTCCCGGCATCGGCCAAGTGCAAATCGGCGGCGCGGCGCTGCCGGCGGTGCGTGTGGAACTGAACCCCAACGCCTTGAGTAAATACGGCATTGGCTTGGAAGACGTGCGCAACACCATCGCCCAAACCAACGTCACCCGGCCCAAGGGCGTACTGGAAAGCGCCACCACCCGCTGGCAGATTCAAGCCAACGACCAGGCCCGCAAAGCCGAGGAATATCTGCCGCTGATTGTTGCGTATCGCAACGGCGCCCCGGTAACGATTGCCGATCTGGGCGAAGCGGTCGATTCTGTGGAAGATTTGCGCAATACCGGTGCCAAAAACGGCAAGCCTTCGGTGCTGTTGATTATCCGCAAACAACCCTTGGCGAATGTGATTCAGACCGTCGATCAAGTGCTGGCGGTAATGCCAGCTTTACGGGCGGCGCTGCCGAGCAATATCGAACTCTCGGTGGTGGTGGATAGATCCTTATCCATCCGTGCATCCATTACAGAAGTCGAACACGGCTTGTTCGTCGCCGTGTTACTGGTGATTCTGGTGGTGCTGGTGTTCCTGCGCAATCCGCGCTCGGCAGCGGTGCCCATCGTCGCGGTGCCGGCCTCTTTGCTGGGGTCTTGCGCGGTGATTTATTTGTGCGGCTTTAGTATCAACAACCTGACCTTGATGGCCTTGACCATCGCCACCGGCTTTGTAGTGGACGATGCGATTGTGGTGGTGGAAAACACCAACCGGCATATCGAGGAAGGCGTGGCGCCGTTCCGTGCGGCGCTGTTGGCCGCCAAGGAAGTGGGCTTCACCGTATTGGCGATGAGTGTGTCGCTGGTGGCGGTGTTCCTGCCGATTTTACTGATGGGTGGCGTGCCTGGCCGGCTGTTTCGGGAATTTGCGGTGACTTTGTCGGCGGCGGTGCTGGTTTCTTTGCTGATCTCGTTGACCATCACCCCCATGCTGTGCGCGCGCTGGCTGGGTAAGGAAGCCAAAGAGCATGGCGCCGTCTATCACGGCATAGGCGCGGCTTTCGATTGGATACAGAACATCTACCGGATCAGCCTGAGCTGGGCCTTGCGCCACGGCCGCATCATGCTGTGCTTGTTGCTGGCGACCATCGCTTTAAACGTTTATTTGTACGGCGCTATCGACAAAGGCTTCTTCCCGACCCAGGACGGCGGCCGCTTGCTGGGCGAGATTCAAACCGATCAAAACACTTCGTTCCAAATCTTGCAAAAGCAGTTCGCACAAATCTCCGATATTTTGCAAAAAGATCCGGCGGTCGCTAATGTCGCGGGCTTTGCCGGCAGTTCGCAAAGCAGCAACAGCGCAAGGATTTTCGTTACCTTAATTCCGCACGAACAGCGCGACGGCGTCGAGGTGGTGATGGAGCGCTTGCGCAAGGCCGCGGGCCGGGTGCCCGGCGCCAGTTTGCATATGTTTCCGGCCCAGGAGCTGCGGATTGGCGGACGCATGTCGTTTGGGATGCTGGATTACACTTTGCAGGCCGACGATCTGAATTTGTTGCGGGAATGGACGCCCAAGGTACAAGCCGCCTTGGCCCGGCTGCCGGAATTGAGCGATGTCAGCACCAGCCAGCAGGACAAGGGCGAACAAATCGGCCTGACCGTCAACCGCGATCTGGCCGCGCGTTACGGCGTCAGTGAGGCCTTGATCGACGACAGCCTGAACAGCGCCTTCGGGCAACGCCAGGTGTCGGTGATTTACAATCCGTTGAATCAATACCGGGTGGTGATGGAACTGGCACCGCAGTACTGGCAATCGCCGGATAGCCTGAAACAACTGTATATCAGTGCGCCAGGCCGAACCGGCACCGACGGCATGCTGGCACAGCCCAAGCAAGTGCCGTTGTCGGCCTTGGCCGGCTTCGCGCCGAGCAATGCGCCGCTATCGGTGCATCATCAAGGCCAGTTTGCCGTGACCGAATTGTCGTTTAATTTAAAACCGGGCATTTCAATGTCCACGGCCGATGCCGCTATTAACCAGGCCTTGCGCGACATTGGCCTGCCGGCTGCCATTACCGGCAGTTTTCAAGGCTCGGGCAAGGCGTTTCAGGAAGCCTTGCGCAGCCAGCCCTGGCTGGTTTTGGCCGCGTTGATCAGCATTTACATCGTGCTGGGCGTACTCTACGAAAGCCTGATACATCCGTTGACGATACTATCCACCCTGCCCTCGGCGGGTGTCGGCGCCTTGCTGGCCTTGATGGCTTGCGACAAGGAGTTCAGCATCATTGCCTTGATCGGGGTGATTTTGCTGATCGGCATCGTCAAGAAAAATGCGATCATGATGATAGACTTTGCGCTGCTGGCCGAGCGCGAGCGCGGCCTGGATTCGCGGGAAGCGATCTTTCAGGCTTGCATGCTGCGCTTCAGGCCCATCCTGATGACCACGCTGGCCGCGCTGTTCGGCGCCCTGCCGCTGGCTTTGGGCAGCGGTTACGGCGCAGAATTGCGCCAGCCCTTGGGGATTTCCATCGTGGGCGGCCTGATTTTCAGCCAGCTTTTGACTTTGTACACGACGCCGGTCGTTTATTTGTACCTCGACCGGTTCAGGCTGTGGCTGCACGGCCGTTTTTCCAACCGCGCCGCCAGCCCAGCGCCACATTCCATCTAAACCGATAGTCATGCGTTTAAGAATAAACCCACCTTTGCTTGCTTCCTTACTGACCTTGCCCTTGGCTGCCTGCACGGTAGGCCCGGATTATGTCCGTCCGCAAGCCAATGTATCCGAAGAGTTTAAAGAAGTAAAAGGCTGGAAACAGGCCCAACCGCGCGATACCGGTTTGCCCGGCAAATGGTGGGAGATTTTTAACGACCCCAAACTAAACGAACTGGAAGAACAGGTTGCCGCCGCCAACCAGTCGATCATCCAAGCCGAAGCCCAATACCGGCAAGCCCAGCATCTGGTGCAATCGGTGCAATCCTCCTTGCTGCCGGTAGCGACATTGACCGGCACCTTCAACCGCTTCCGTGCCGCTACCGGCCAGAACGTCGCGGTGGGCGGTGTGCGCAACCTGTTCGGTCAGGCGGTCGGCGTGGCTTGGGAACCGGATTTATGGGGTAGCGTGCGCCGCCAGGTGGAAGCGAATACCAGCAACGCCCAGGCCAGCGCCGCGACCTTGCATGCCTTGATTCTGTCCAGCCAATCGGCGTTGGCGGACAGTTATTTTCAAATGAAAACCCTGGACGCACAAAAAGCCTTACTGGATGAAACAGTGACGGCTTTTACGAAAACCCTGGAGATTACCAAAAACCGCTATGCCGTGGGTGTGGTGGCCAAGGCTGACGTGGTGCAAGCCGAAACGCAACTGGAAACCGTGCGCGCCCAGTCCATCGATCTAGGCGTACAGCGCGCCAAACTTGAACATGCCATCGCGGTGCTGATCGGCAAAACGCCGGCGGAATTGGCACTGGCGGTGTCGCCATTGAATGCGCAACCGCCGGGCGTTCCGGTCAGCCTGCCGTCGGAATTGTTGGAACGCCGCCCGGACATCGCCGCCGCCGAACGTAAAATCGCCGCCGCCAACGCCCAGATCGGTGTCGCCAAAGCGGCGTATTTTCCGACGCTGAATCTGGCTTCGACCAACGGTTTTCAGTCGCCTACCGCAGACACCTTGTTCACGATGGCCCGCCGCTATTGGTCCTTGGGACCGGCCGGATTGGCTTTGACCTTGTTCGATGGCGGTGCCAAGAATGCCCAGTATAAACAGGCGATAGACGCCTACGACGCCAGCGTCGCCGCCTATCGGCAAACGGTGCTGACCGGTTTTCAAGAGGTGGAAGATAATCTGGCCGCCTTGCGTATCCTGGATGAAGAAACCCAAGTGCAAGACAAAGCCGTCGCCGCTGCGAAACAGGCTTTGGCCCTGACCAACAATCAATATCAAGCCGGCACGGTCAGCTACATCAACGTGATAACGGCGCAAACCGCGGCGCTATCCAATCAACAAACCGCTGTGCAATTGCTCGGGCAGCGTTTGTCGGCCTCCGTGTTATTGGTCAAAGCCCTGGGCGGCGGCTGGAATGAAACCTTGGTTCCCTCTGAAGATGAAGCTGATGGTGACCGCAAATGGACCGACTATTTGATTTTGCCGCTGGTGGATTAATTATCAACCCGGCCTTATTTAACACGGGTACTCGCTTCGGGCTGAACTGGCGAAGCGGGGCGCGTCCTGCGCCAAACACCCGCCCATCCGTTGACACCCTTCTTGCTTGGACTACATTTATCGGCAGTTCGGTTTAGCCGTTAAGCTTTTAAGAACCGGCCACGGCGGGCATCAGCCGAATGCACGCAAATATTTATGTCATTGACCACAAGGAACCTTCATGAACAAAGAAGCGGCGAAGGCGCATATTCTGAAAAATTTAATGTCGGGCGATTCTCTAGTCGGATTTTTCATCGCCCAGCAACCTTTCAAGCTGTGGCTGTTTTTTATAATCGGCCCGCTGGCTGTATTCAGCATGAAGCAGTACTTCATTGCGGTTACCCAAAAAGGTATCCATTTTCATCGTTTAAACTTATTGGGAAAATTCGCCAGCGACGACTTTTTTGCCTTCAATGAAATTGCCACCGTGAAAATCGGCAAGGGCATGCTGCAAAGGCCGATGAAATTTGCATTTAAAAACGGCCGAAATATCTATATCAAAGCGCAACTAAAAGGCGTGGAAAAAGTAGCCAAGCTTGATGAGGCCACGCAAAAACATATTGAACAACACATTGCCGTCGCTAAATGATTTTGTTTTTTATTGTGACGGCAGCCTATACCGCGCTGCTGCTGTTTTACAGACCATCGCCGAGCAGCCTGAAAGACGCCCCGCTGACTTTCTTGGAAAACTTTAAGCAAATTAAAGCGTCGTTGTTTTCCGGTTTGTTGCTTTTTAGTATTTTTCTAGTGACCAGCGACTTTGGTTTTAATGAGGTTGATGAACAGCTTTATCGTTTATTGGCATTAAACAATATTTCGGCAGCGGCGATTTTATGGCCGCTGCAAGCCATTACGCATTTATTTATCCACATTAACTTTCCACATGTCCTGACCAATGTAGCCGGCTTGGGCATCGCTGCGGCTTACGAACGACAAGTCGGCTCTGGCCGATTTTTAATGGTGTTGCTGGTAGCCAGCCTGTCCTCTATCCCCTCAATCCTGTTCTACTCGGAGCCGATAGCAATCTGCGGTATTTCCGGCGGCGTATTCGGTCTGGCTGCCGCTTACTTCACCGACCAGGAGGGTCTGAGCAGCAAAGAATGGCTGTATGCGGTACTGATCTGTAGCGTATTTTTGGTGTGGCTGTCCGTTGGACACAGCATGGAATCAAAGGCAAACGGGCAATTGCAATTTAAGATCGATTACTACGGTCATGCCCTGGGCGCGCTGGGAGCTATCGTTTATTGCCGTTTGAGACCTAGAAAAACAGCCGACAAGCCCAGGCTGGCAAATTATTAACCCGACCCTATTTACCAAGCTTACACCGTTGGGGCTGAGTTCGCAGAAACCCAGAGTGGTGTGCCCTTCGATAATGCCCTCAAGGGCCGGGTTAATCACTGGTTGGCTTTGAATTGCTTCCAACATTCGTCCGTAAACAACCGTCGTGGCATCGTTTGCTTAGCTGTTGTTTGAAAAACGGCAACAGCCCCTAAAAAGTAACCACCACATCGGCGCCGAAAATAAACTGGCTGTCTTTATTGCGTTCGTCGTAAGCATCGACGCCTTCCGACCAGTCGTAACGCGCTTCCGGCCGCAGCATCAACCATTTCGCCGGCTTCCAGTTTACCCCTAGCGTCGCCGCATAATAATTGGCCGGCCCGGTCGCCAGCACCGCGCAACTGGGGCACATTTGGCCCACCCGAACGCCGTCGTCATCCCTAAACCATTCGCCGCGCAGGCCCACGCCCACCGTATCGGATACGTCGTATTTCAATTGCGAATGAATACCGTACCATTCGGCGTCGGCGAAATTATTCAGCGGGTGTTGTTGTTCGATGCCGTGGTCGTGCTGCAGCACGTAATGCCAGCGTTCGGTAAAGTTATGTTGGAGAACCAGACTGTAAAACGTGCGGTCGTCGCGCTTATTGATACCGGTCTGGCGCTGGAATTCGCGCAAATTGTTGTCGCTGTTGACGTCGCCGGTAATCAGCGTCGCGGTAAACGAGGTTGCCGCATCGTCGCTGGTCCAGGTCGCACCGCCCAGAAAATTCCAGTTTTCCATGTTTTTATCGAACCCGTCCCAAGCGCCGTTGCCGTCCAGCACGCCGTTTAGTTTGGTGTGGCCGCCGGTCACCGCACCCAGTGTCACGCTCAGATTTTGATGGACCGGATAGGTGGTGGTCATGCCGAAATGGGTAAACGGCTCGCCGTATTGAAAGGTATAAGGATGGGTGTAGAAGAAATTATCCGGCGACAATCCAGTCTCGTAACCCATGATCGTGTAAAACCGGCCGATGCGCGTGGTCAGGCCCTTGCCTATCGGCGTAAAAATATCCAGATAGGCATTCGGGATCGCCAGTTTGTAGAAGCGCTCGTCGGAACCGATCAAGCGATTGTCCCAATGGCCGCCGCCGTAAGGGTTGATGGTATTGAAGCGGGCGTCGCTGCCGTACATCAGAGTCAGCTTGCCGCCGACGTCCCAATGGTCGCCGCTGGTATTGACGTCGCGGATCAACTCGCCGCCCAGTTGGTGCAGATTGAACTCGTTGGCCCGGTCGGCAAACACCACGGTGCCGTTGTAACCGTCGCCGGGGTCGTTGGCGTTGTAAACGATACCGGCATCGGCCCAACTGTGGACGCGCAAGCCGGCGGCTTTCATCCAGGGTAAGTCGTTAATCAGCGACAAGCCGTTCAATAAACCGGCGCGTTCCTCGGCCGGCAACGGCGACATCGCCAACAGTAACGGTGCGGCATACAGCCATTCGCGGGTTCGGAAAGATGAGTGTGACATGGTGTTCTCCTGTCGAAAAATGAATCGTCGAAGTTTTTCGGGCGCAAGCGTTCCCGCCAGCCGGAAAATCCGGCTTAATTGGTTGGGGTTATGAAAATTTAAACGGCTAAAACCGGCGGTTTAGTCGGGACGAGCAAGATAGGCGCGCCAGCCGCCGTAATCGGTAATGTCCAGCGCCTCACGCACGGCGGCGGCTTCGCAAACGAAGCCTTGCACGCTAGTGCCGTCCTGCAACTGCACGCTGCCGATACCCAAAGGCGACGGGATTTCGGCGACGAATTCGCCGTAGCGTCCAATCGGCAAAGCCCACACCTCGACGGCAATCGCCGCGCCGGGTTCGGCACGCACCATGCCCGGCCGCTTGCCGTCCGGCAATGCGTAAAGCCGGTAGCTCGGCTCGGTGTGCGTGCTTTGCAGCAACACGCCGCCGCGGCCGGTCAACAGAGGGTTCAGCGGCAAGCCGGATAGATGCGCGCCGCACACTGCAACCCGAACAAAGCCAGCCGCGTCGTCGCTGTCCACTGCGGAAAATTCTGTGCTTAAGATTTGGGAGACGCCCAATGTATGCGGCGCCGATTGCGCGCGCCGTTTCGCCAACGCCAGCAAAGCCCGGTCGGCAAAGGCCGGCGCGCACAGCGTGATACCGAACGGCAGGCCATTGCCGCGAAAACCCGTCGGCAACGCAATGGCGCTGAGGTCGAGTAGATTCATGAAATTGGTGTAATAGCCCAGCCGGCTGTTCAATTCGACCGGTTCGGCTTCGACGGCGGCAATCGGATAAATGGTGCCGGTAGTCGGCGTGACCAATACGTCGATCTGCCGCCAGAGCGCGTCGCTTTGCCGCTTCAATTCCTGCAAGCGGTAAAACGCGCGCCAGGCGTCAGCGGCCGACAAGTTTGCGCCGTTGGCAAGAATGCCTAGCGTCACCGGAAATAAGGCTTCGGGGTTGGTCTGCAACAGTTCGCCGGCCACCAGATAACGCTCGCCCAGCCAGGGTCCGGCGTAGAGCAAGCCGGCGGCATCCAGCAAGGGCTGGATGTCCACTTCGACGGCGCTGCCGCCTTGTTCGACTAGTTGCGCGACGGCCTCCTTAAATAAGACCTCGGCCGCTTCGTCGCTGAAAAATTGCAGTTGCTCCGGTTTCGGCACGCCGAAACGGAAACGGCCGGCAAAGCCCGGCGGCACCGGCAAGGCTTGGTCGGGGCGGTTATAGGCGTCTTCCACGTCGTAAACGTTAGCGACGCGCAGCACCCGTTCCGCGTCGGCGGCCGTCAACGCGAAGATCGATACGCAATCCAGGCTGCGGCAGGCCGGCACCACGCCGGATGTGCTTAACAAGCCCCGCGTCGGTTTGACGCCGACCAGATTATTGAACGCGGCCGGCACCCGGCCGGAGCCGGCGGTGTCGGTGCCCAAGGCAAAGCTGGCCAGACCGGTCGCCACCGCAACCGCCGAACCCGAGCTGGAGCCGCCGGCGATGTACGCCGGATCGAAACTGTTTCGGCACACACCATAGGGCGAGCGGGTACCGACCAAGCCGGTCGCGAACTGGTCCAGATTGGTCTTGCCGACCGGAATCGCGCCGGCGGCGATCAATTGCCGCACCACGAACGCCGATTGCTCGGGCTGGTAGGCATAGGCCGGGCAAGCCGCGGTCGTCGGCAAATCGACCAGATCGATGTTGTCCTTGATCGCAAACGGAATGCCGTATAAGGGCAAGTCGTCCGGCGATTTGTCCACTAAAGCCGCAGCGTAAGCTCGCATCTGCGCCAGCGATAAACGGCTGATCCAGACGCCGTGCGCCGGCGCGGATTCCAGACGCTGCCAGAGCATGTCCACCAGCGCCGTCGGCGTTAGCGCGCCTTCCCGGTAAGCCTGGCTAAGGCCGGCGATGCTGAGTACCTCCGGCAATTCGCTCCAGGTCTTCATGCATCCTCCCCGGCCTGCAGCACCAGCAAATCCTGGCCGGCGCTGATTTGAGCGCCTTCATTGCAAAACACTTTCCAGACCGTGCCGCCTGCCGGTGCCGTTACCGGGAATTCCATTTTCATCGACTCGACTACCACCAAGGTGTCGCCTTGCTTGACGCTATCGCCGGCCTGGACCAAAACCTGCCAGACGTTGCCGGCAATATGACTGGCCACCGCACGGGCACCGGCCGGCAAATCCAGTTCGGTATCGATGGCCGCCGCCGCGACCGCCTGATCATCCGCATACACTTGCCCGGCTTGTTCCCAGCGTTCGCGTTCGGCGTCGAAGGCCGCTTGCTGGCGCTGTTTGCATTCGGTGATCTCGTTGGCGTGTTTGCGCAGAAAGTCGTTGTACTGGCGCAAACTAAAGGTTTCATCACGTATGTCCAGCTTGAGCTTGCCGCTGATTACATCCTGCCGGTAACGCAGCAATTCCTCGGCGGATACCGGGAAGAAGCGAATCTGATCGAAAAAGCGCAGCAGCCACGGCTTGCCGTCGCGAAAATCGGCGGTTTGCCGGTAGCGGTTCCACATCGGCACGGTGCGGCCGACGAACTGGTAGCCGCCCGGACCTTCCATGCCGTAGACGCACATATAAGCGCCGCCGATGCCGACCGCATTCTCCGGGGTCCAGGTGCGGGCCGGGTTGTATTTGGTCGTCACCAAGCGGTGGCGCGGATCGATAGGCGTCGCCACCGGCGCGCCGAGATAGACGTCGCCCAAGCCCATCACCAGATAACTGGCGTTGAATAGGATGTCCTTGACCTGCTCTATGCTGTCCAGGCCGTTGATGCGGCGGATAAACTCGATATTGCTCGGACACCACGGCGCATCCTTGCGCACCGATTGCATGTATTTTTCGATGGCCAGTTGGGTGGACGGGTCGTCCCAGGACAGCGGCAGATGGACGATGCGGGTCGGCACTGCCATATCTTCGATCGCCGGCAATTCGGCTTCGGCTTGCGCCAAAATCCGCATTAATTCGTCCAGCGGCAGGCGGCGGTCGTAATGCACTTGCAAGGAGCGGATGCCCGGTGTCAGATCGACGATGCCGGCGATGCTGCGTTGTTGCAGCCAGGTCATCAAGGCATGCACCCGAAAGCGCAGATTGATGTCCAGTACCAGCGGACCGTATTCGACCAGCAGATTGCGGTCGCCGGCTTGGCGATAGGTCACTGCAACCTGCTCGATATTGGCCGGCACCTGAGCAAGAATGCAGCTTTCCTCGACGCTTGTTGTTACCGGCAGATCCGGTAACACGGCATGGGCCGGATCGGCTAAAGCCCGCTCGACTTGGGCATCCAGACTCGCGGCCTGTTCGCGGTTCAAACGGATAAATCGCACGGTATTACCGGGCTTCAATTGGCCCAGCTTCCAAAGTTCGGCCGCAACCACGGTGGCCGGGCAGACGAAACCGCCCAGGCTGGGACCGTCCGGACCCAGTATCACGGGCATATCGCCGGTAAAATCCACCGCGCCGATGGCGTAGGCATTATCGTGAATGTTCGACGGGTGCAAACCGGCCTCGCCGCCGTCGCTACGGGCCCAACGCGGCTTCGGGCCGGTCAAGCGGATGCCGGTGCGGTTGGAGTTGTAATGCACCTCCCAGTCGGTCGCGAAAAATTCGTCTATGTCCTCGTCGGTAAAAAAGTCCGGCGCGCCGTGCGGGCCGTACAACACACCGATCTGCCAGTGCTCGGAATAAACCAGTAGCGCGGCCGAATTCGGTACGACTTCCTCGGCCATGGCGGCTTCCGCTACGACCGGCAACACGTCGCCGACCCGCAGCACCCGACCGCCGTGGCCGCCGAACTGGCCCAAGGTAAAGGTGGCGCGGCTACCCAGATATTCCGGCACGTCGAAGCCGCCTTGGATCGCCAGATAAGCGCGGCAACCCAGGCCGGCGATAGTGCCCAGTTTCAATACGTCGCCGGCCGCAACCGCAATTGCCTGCCAATAGGGTACGGCTTGACCGTTCAACTCGGCTTGCATCGCCGCGCCGGCCAAGACGATGCGGGTAGCGAAATTGAAGCGTAGGCAGGGGCCGTTGATCGCCATTTCCAGGCCGGCCGCATCCTCAGGGTTCCCCAAAATCCGGTTCGCCAAGCGAAAAGCCAACATATCCATCGGCCCGGACGGCGGTACACCGACGTCCCAATAACCCAGGCGGCCCGGATAATCCTGAATCATGCTTTGGGTGCCGGCTTCCAGCACGTCCAGCGTGCGCGGAAGGTAAGTCAGGCCGGCCAGATAAGCGGTAATCTGGCGGCCGCCGCGGAATACCTCGTCGGCGACGATCTGCCGCAAATAGGCCAGATTGGTTTCGATGCCGGCCAAGCGGGTATCGGCCAAAGCAGCATCCATTTGCGCCAGCGCCTGTTCGCGGTCGCCGGCGTGGACGATGACTTTGGCCAGCAGCGGATCGTAATAAGGCGTGACTTCCAGGCCGTTCTCCAGCCAATGATCGACCCGGACGCCGGCCGGAAAACGGCAATCGGTCAACAAACCGGCCGAGGGCTGGAAGTTCTTATTCGGGTCTTCGGCGTAAACCCTGACCTGCATAGCCCAGCCCTGCGGCGCGTGCCGGTACTGATCCAGAAACGTGCTGTCGCCGGCCGCCAGCCGCAGCATCCAGGCTACCAAGTCGGTGCCGGTGACTTGCTCGGTCACGCCGTGTTCGACTTGCAGCCGGGTGTTGACCTCCAGGAAATAAAATTCGCCGCTGTCCTGGTCGTAAACGAATTCGACGGTGCCGGCGGAACGGTAATTTACCGCCTCGCCCAGTGCCAGGGCATGGCGATAGAGCGCCTCCCGCGTCGCCTCGTTGAGGCCCGGTGCGGGGGTTTCTTCGATCACCTTCTGGTTGCGGCGCTGTACCGAACAATCGCGTTCGCCTAAATGGATCACCCGGCCCGCGCCGTCGCCGAAAATCTGCACCTCGATATGGCGGGCGCGTTCGATGAACTTCTCCAGATACAGGCCGCTGTCTTTAAAATTGGCCGCGCTTAAGCGCTGCACCACGGCAAAGGCCTCTTGCAGTTCGGCGTCGTTGCGGCACAAGCGCATACCGATACCGCCGCCGCCGGCCGTGCTTTTCAGCATCAACGGGTAGCCGATGTCGGCCGCCGCTTGCAAAGCCTGCTCTATGTCCGCCAATAGACCGGTGCCGGGCAGCAGCGGCACACCGCAAGCTTGGGCGATTTCGCGGGCGGTATGTTTCAAACCGAAGCGGCGCAACTGTTCCGGCGTCGGGCCGATGAAGACGATGCCGGCTGCGGCGCATTGCTCGGCGAATTCGGCATTCTCGCTCAAGAAGCCGTAGCCGGGGTGGATGGCCTGGGCGCCGGAGCTTAAAGCCGCTGCCAAAATCCGCTCGCCGCGCAAATAGCTGTCGGCCGCTGCCGCGCCGCCGACGCAGACCGCTTCGTCCGCTTGTTGCACGTGCATAGCATGGGCGTCGGCTTCGGAATATACCGCGACGCTGGCGACGCCCAATTGCTTTAAGGTCCGAATGATGCGGCAGGCGATTTCGCCGCGATTGGCGATCAATACCTTGTTAAACATGAATCCTCGTTTGGCGGGCCGTCCCGCCTTGCTTTGCCAACGCCGGGCCGTCCCGGAGCGGATTACGGTTCAATCCCAGATCAGCAGGCGCACCGGCGTCGGGTTGTAGGCGTTACACGGGTTGTTCAACTGCGGACAATTGGAAATCAGCGCGATGACGTCCATCTCCGCCCGCATTTCCACGTACTTGCCCGGCGCGGAAATGCCGTCGGCAAAGGTCAGCTGGCCGTCAGCCGTGACCGGCACGTTCATGAAAAAATTGATGTTGCTGGCAATGTCGCGCTTGGCCAGGCCGCAGTCGGCGTGACCGATGGCCAATAGAAAGCTGTCGCGGCAGCTGTGCATGTGCTTTTTGTCCAGGGCATAGCGCACCGTGTTGCTTTCTGCGGCACAGGCGCCGCCCAAGGTGTCGTGGCGGCCGCAGGTGTCGGCGACGATAGTCAATAGAACGTTACCCTCGCCGGACATCAGTTCAGTGCCGGCGCTCAGGTACAGATTGCCCTGGTGGCGTATCGTGTCGCTGGCGCTATAGCGTTCTTCATGGTCGGCCGCGCTGTAAAACAGAGTATCGACCGCCTGGTTGCCTTCCAGGTCTAGAATACGGAAGGTCTGACCTTGTTTGATGGTATGCAGCCAGGGTTCGCCGGCCGGCAAGGTGTAATCGTAAATGGCGTTGCTCGGATCGAGCGTGCTCTCGACGATGGGCATGGTTTCGTCCTCGTTAGATCGGTGATTACAGAAAATAGCGTTCGGTATTGCTGAAGCCGCGGCCGTTTTCCGGGCGGAAATTGCGGCATTTATCGTCTTGGTCCGGCAAGGTGCCGCGATAAGCTTCTAACCGCACCGGTTTGGGCTGGTAATGCGGATTGGGGTCCAAGGGATGCGGGCAACTGCTCAGCACCACCAGGGTATTCATTTCGAAGCGCAATTCGACTTGGCTGCCGGGGACTGAATAGCCGGTTTGAAATTGCAGGTTGCCGTCCGCGTCGGCCGCGATCTTGCTGAAGAAATTGACGTTGGCGACCAAGTCGCGCTTGCCCAGCCCCCATTTCTCCAGTTCGATCAACAAACTGTCGCGGCCGTTGCGATACATCGCATTTCTATGGCTTTGATAATTGGCCGTGCCGTATTTGGTCAGAACTTGCGCGGCGTCGGATACGCCGCACACCGTGTCGTGCCAGCCCAATGTGTCGGCGGTAAGCGAGCACAACACCCGGCCCATGTCCGAGTAGCAGACAAAGCCTTCGGTCAGATGAAACGTATGTTGCGCTTTTAAAGTGTCTGCCATGTTGTAGCGTTCGGTGCGTTCGTCGTCGTTGACGAACAAAGCCGACAAGTTGGTGCCGCCTTCGCTGTCGGTCAAGCGCAGCCGGTTGCCGCGCCGCATCCGGAACGAAGTATGGGCGCCGCCCGGCAAGGTCTCGCTCCAAAGCAGGTTTGCAGGATTGATTGCAGCTAAAGTCATGTTGGTCTCCTAATAGGTTTATGGCGCCGGAACCTGGCCCAGGCGCTCAAGCAATTCGTAGTCGGTCTGCATGCCGGAGGTGTCGCGGATGCCGGCCAAAATTTGTTTTTTTAAAGCGATAAATTCCGGGTTCTGCTTCATGTCCTGGTCGCGGTGATCCGGCAGCGGTACCGTGTGCACCGCGGCGATGCGTCCCGGTCGCGGCGCCATCAGCACCACCCGGTGCGCCAGATAAATCGCTTCTTCCACGTCGTGGGTGACGAACAGCACCGTGGTTTTTTCCAGGATGGAAACGTGCAGGATCAGATCGTGCATCACCTCGCGGGTCTGGGCGTCCAGCGCGCCGAACGGCTCGTCCATCAGCAGGATGCGCGGCCGCGCCATCAAAGCCCGGGCAATCGCCACCCGCTGCTGCATGCCGCCGGACAACTGATTCGGATAGGCGTTGGCGACGTGGCTTAGCCCCATCAAGCGGATCAGGGCGTCGGCCCGGCCTTCGGCGGACTCGACATCGCTCAGCGTCGATACGTCGCGGTGCACTTTCAACTGCCGGCAGAACTTGATGTTGTCGGTCACGCTCAACCACGGATACAAGCTGTAATGCTGGAACACCATGGCGCGGTCGATGCCGGGGCCGGCGATAGGCAGGCCGTCGACATTGACACTACCGCCGCTGGCCGGCTCCAGGCCGGCGACGATGCGCAGCAAGGTCGATTTACCGCAGCCGGATGCGCCGACCAGCGTGACGAACTCGCCGGGCGCCATGTCGAGATCGGCGTCCTGTAAGGCGACGATGTCCGCGCCGTTAGCGGCAAAGCGTTTTTGCAAGTTGCGGATTTGAATGATGGGATTCGTCATCGCTGCTATCTCCGGTACAGCCAAGGGAAGCTGCGGCGATGCGCCCAGCGGAAGCATTGGTCGGTAGCCAGTCCGAACAGTCCGATCAGAATGATGCCGGCGAAGATTTTGTCGGTTTGCAAAAAGCGTTGCGCCTTCAGCACCGCAAAACCCAAACCGGAGTTGGCCGCCACCAGCTCGGCCACCACCAGATACGTCCAGGCCCAGCCCATCGTCACCCGCAAGGTATCCAAAATCGCCGGTTTGGCCGACGGCATGATCACCCGCATCACGATTTCGTCGCGGTCGGCACCCATGGTCTGCGCCGCTTCGATTTGCTCCATTGGCACCCGCCTTACGTCTTCGGCGATCATCAGCAGCATTTGAAAAAAGGTGCCGATGAAGATAATCGCGATCTTGGCGCCCTCGTCGATACCGACCCACAGCATCACCAGTGGAATGAAGGCGGCGGCCGGCATGTAGCGGATGAAGTCGGTCAAGGGTTCGAACAGGGCTTTGACCGGCGCATAGGTACCGACCAGCACGCCCAAGGGCAGCGCGAGCACCGCCGACAATAAAAACCCGGCCACCACCCGGTAAACGCTGATCGCCACGTCGCCGAGCAAATCGCCGTCGTGCAGCCATGCCCAGGCGCTGTCCAACACCAAAGGCGGCGTCGGCAGAAATACCGGGTCTATCGCGCCGCCGGCCGAGGCCCACCACCAAGCCAGCAGCGCCGACAGCAAACCGCTGATTGCAATCAGCCAATGCGTACGCCGTTCCAAACTGCCGCGTATCGCCCACAATGGTCGGCGCGGATTTAAGTTGCCAGTCATCGTCGCCACCCCGAACTAATGAGCGGCGAGCGCTTCGGCCACCAATGAAGCATCGACGCCGACCGCTAAATCCGGCACGCTGTCGATCAAGCGGTTGTCCTTCAAAAACGCGGCGATGGTCGGGCCGACCTCCGCCAACGACGCCGGTTCACTGGCCGGTCCCAAGGCTTTCAGGTTGTCTTCCAATGTGAAGAAGCGGGTGCCGGGCAGAAACACTTTGTAGGCGTCCGGTTTCATACCGACTACTTTGGCCATGACGGCAACGGCTTGGTCGGGCTGCTCGCGGATAAAGCGTTGGGTATCCTGCCAAGCTTTGATCATGCCGACCAACTCAGCACGATGGGTTTCGATGGCTTTGACTCTAGCCACCAGCAAATCCGGGATCAGGCCGGGCATATCTTTGGATGTGAACAGCGCCGCTCCCTTGCCGCTGGCCTGGATATTATTGACCCAGGGATTCCACACCACGGTCGCATCGACTCGACCGCTCAAGAAAGCTGCCGCCGCGTCGCCGGCCGACAGGTTTACCGTTTTGATGTCGTCGAAACTCAGGCCGTTTTTACTCAAGGCGGTGGCGAGCACGAAGTGGGAAATTGAATATTGTTCGAGGGCGATGGTTTTGCCTTTCAGATCGGCGAAGCTTTTGATGGCCGAATTGACCATCAAGGCGTCATTGCCGTCGGAGTTGTCGTTGACCAGGATGGCTTTGACCGGCACGTTCTTGCTGAGCGGCGCCATGGTGTCCGACCAGGTCTGGCAATTGGCATCCAGTTGGCCGGCCGACAGGGCCGAGATGGAGTCGGTGTAATTGGCAAACCAGACCAGTTTGACCTTGGCGCCGTATTTTTTGAAATAGCCGTTGTGTTCGGCGACATACCACGCCACCCAGCCGGGCCAGTCGCTGACGCCGACCTTTACCTCGGCGGCAGTCGGTTTAGACAAGCAAAAAAATGCCGCAGCAAGGACAAGCGCAATTAATCGGGACAGGCAGTGGGAGGAAGTAGATGTCATGAGTAGCTCCAGTCGGGTTGAAAAGCTACACGTAGAGGCGGACCGGTTTATAAAACCGTCTGACCTCCCGGGCTTTTATCCCGCCGTGTAGCTCCCCGAAAGAAGCCGGCAACTCTCGGTCGCTGACGCTCGAAATCGAGCCGGAACCCTAGTCACCATTTTGTTAAGGCGCTTTTATGATCGCGCCTCACGTGTTGTAGTTCTATACAGCAAGCTGTATGCCATACATAAATTTATATATAAATCAACAATATATAAAATAACACCGCCTGCAAAATCCAGCGTTTTGCGTTTTAGTGGTGCAAGCAAAAATAAAATCAGATCCAACTTGGTGCGCAAAATTCTAATTAAGCTTACTTATTGGCGTTTTGGCCGGTTTGCGAAAGGCCTTGTTTTAAACAACATCTTGCCCAGCAAAGATGTCGTATTTCCCTTTGCCGGATTACACAAAATCGCCGATTGCAAGCCGCTACAATGACCTGATGTTTTCAGAGGCGTAATAACGCGCGATGCCTTCCCGAACGTCGTTGCGTAATTCATCGTCGTCCCAAGGCTTTTTGTGGAATTTGTATATTTCGCCTTTGTTAACGGCCTCAGTGATAGTGTTTAAATCGGAATAGCCGGAAATAATCATTCGCACCGTCCGCGGATGCATGATTTTAACGCGCGACAAAAACTCCGTACCGGTCATTTCCGGCATACGTTGATCGCAAATAATCACCATAACCGGATGATTGGCCAACAACTCCAGTGCTTCTTGGCCACTGCCGGCCGTCAAAATTTCATAATCATCCCGCCACAAGCAGCGCTTCAGCGCCGACATGATATACGGTTCGTCGTCCACAATAAGAACCTGCGGTTTTTGTTCATCCGAAGGTAAACGTAGTAGGGTTCCGGCCTGCAATAGCTGCCGAATCTCAGCGCCGGGCAACGGCCGACTGAAATAATAACCCTGTATCTGATCGCAGCGCAGCCTTCTCAGGTAACTGGTTTGCCCCTGGCTTTCCACTCCTTCTGCGATGACGGCCAGACCCAAGCTGTGCGCCATGGCGATAGTGGCTTGGACAATCACCGCATCGTTCGAATCGGTGACCACATTGTCGATAAAGCTTTTGTCTATCTTGAGCTTGTCCACCGAGAATTGTTTGAGGTAGGAAAGCGAGGAATAGCCGGTGCCGAAATCGTCAATCGACAGCTGAATGCTCAGGTCCTTCAGCTGTTTCAACAGCGTCAGGGTCTCGCTTACATTCGTCATCAACAAACTTTCGGTGAGTTCTAATTCAATATAACGGGCCGGCAAATCGGTGTCAGCAAATAACTGCTTTAGCAAATCGACCAAGCCACCCGCCTGCATTTGTATGGCAGAGACGTTCACAGCGACGGTAAAGCCTTCAGGGATTAGCCCGGCATCCCGCCATTCCTTGGCTTGCGATACGGCGCGTTTGAGAATCCAATCCCCCAAAGGCACGATCAAGCCGGATTCTTCCGCCAAAGGGATAAATTTATTCGGCGGCATAAAACCTTGCACTGGGTGGTTCCAGCGTACCAAGGCTTCCAGGCCAATGATTTTTCCGCTGGCAAGATCGACCTGAGGCTGGTAATGAAGCTCAAATTGTTCCCGCTCTATGGCGTGGCGCATGTCGTTGGTTAGTGCGATTCTGGCCAGTAACCGCTCATTCATGTCTTGCTTGAAGAAACGAAAACTGGACACCTTGTCGGCTTTGGCGTGATTTAAAGCAATCCCGGCGCGTTGCACCAACTCGCTGGCCGTTTTCGCATCTGAAGGATAAAAACTGATACCGATCTTGGCTTCCAGATGAATTTCATGCTGGGCCAGCACCACCGATTCCGTCACAGCCGCCCGCAGGGCTTCAGCAAATTGTTCGGCTGCCGACGGGCTATCGATGTCCGAACAGGCAATATTAAAATTGTCCTTGGCCATCCGGGTGACGATGCCCTCGCTGCCGGCAGCCTTGACCAAGCGGTTGGCAATGATTTTCAGCGTTTGATCGCCGATTTCGTAACCGTAGGTGTCATCAATCGTATGGAAATTTTCAATATCCAAACGCAATACGGCAATATCGTGCTGCTGATGCTCGGCTTGCGCGATGGCGGCGGCCAGCAAATCTTCGAAGAAAAATTGGTTCGGCAAACCGGTAACCGGATCGTACCGCGATAATTGCACGATGCGCTCCTGCATTTGCCGAGTTTCCGTCATATCGTTAATGATGGCCACAAATAATGGGGGCTGGTCATCGATTAATTCCAGATGAACTTCAACCGGGTACTCGCTACCGTCTTTACGCCGGTGTATCGTTGAGAAATCGCAACGGCTCTTGCTACCCGCCCGCAAAGGCGCGCACAGCTGTTCAAAGGCCTCCTCATTTAGCTCAGGGTTAATATCCAACGGCGTCATCTGTTCAAGCTCTTGTGTTGAATAACCCAGATTGTCCCGCCCACCCTGGTTCACATCAATAAACCGCAGGGTCTGGCTATCGAAAATATGGATTTCATTCGTGGAACGCGCCAACACCTGGCTGAAACGGGCGGCTTTTTTCTCGACGCGCTGGCGTTGGACGATGCGCCACAGGGCGTTCGAGATGAGCTGAACGGTTTCGACATCCAGCTCGGTATAGTCGGTCGCTTTGTTCGCCACACCGGTTAGCATCACCACTTTGCCATTCTCGATCACCGGCACGGAAATCAGCCGACGCAATTCAGGCTGCGCATCGGAAAAACCAGCAGCAGGAAGCCGGGAAAAGGCTTCTGTATTGGCCGTTACGACAAACTCTTTAGGGAGATGGACCGGTATATTATTGAAAACCGCCGGTTGGCGATTTTTGACGGACTCACCCAAGATACCGGCTTGGCTGAGAAGAATACGGCTGTCCGCGATGGTTTTCCCGCTTGATTCCTGCGGCGCTCGAGACTCGGCCACCGGTTCCATACAGTCTTCGTCAGGATTGATAAAGTATACAAAAGCCAGTTGGCTGGCGGTCAGCTCTTCCGCCAGAAGCATGCCGCGCCGGATGAATTCCGCCTCGTTCAAGTCTTCCGACGCCTTTGGCAGTTCCAACAAAGCTTGCGCACGCCGGGCCTGTAAAATCAGCTTTTGTTCGTTCTCTATGCGCTGAGTGACATCAACGCCCACACCATCCCAAACCACGCTGCCATCGGCTTGCCGTTTTGGGCTGGACCGAAATGCAATCCAGCACTGGCGGCCGCCGGGCGGATTGAATAACACGCTGCCTTTATAGACTTTTAATTCCCTGAGGCACTCGGCTTCCTCTTCCCGGTATTGCTGAAGCGACTCAGGCGCCATTTGCGCAAAGAACGGATTGATGTCTTCGATCAGTTGCGCGGGCTTCAAGCCGTGCAGTTTCTCCACTCCGGCGCTGATGTATTGCAGAGCCGTCCGCCCGTCCTGCCAGATTCGGTAACGATACACATAGCCGTCCGGCAGATTGTCGCCCATCACCCGCAATTGATGTTCCCGCTCCCGCAAAGCCAGCTCGGCTTCGACGCGGGCGGTGATGTTATTCAGCAAACCGTCGAAGGACTCCACTTCGCCCTGCTCGTTGCGGCTTAGCCGGGTAAATTCATCAATCCATATCCAATGGCCGTCGCCGTGCAATAAGCGGTATTCCTGATGATATTCGTCCGGACCATGGGCAATGTGTTGAGCGACTTCGGCTTCGACCCGAAACCGGTCTTCGGGCGGCAGCAAATCCAGATACTTCACTTTGCCCAAGCGCAAATCCTCCGGACGATAACCCCAATCCGCGATATTGGCACTGACGTAACTCACCGGCCAATCCTCGGCATTGCGCCAGGTTATCGCGACCACCGGAGACCGGCAGACGATGGAATCCAAGTGTTGTAACTCGGCGGTGTGCAGCTCAATCAACTGCTCGAAATGATGGTTCAAGCGGCTAAGTTCCAAATGCGTGCGTATCCGCGCCCGCACTTCGTCGATGTCAAAGGGCTTGGTGATGTAGTCGGCGGCACCAATCGAGAAGCCGCGCACTTTGTCCACCGTTTTGTCCACCACACTGACGAATAACACCGGAATCCGGGTGCCTACGGCTGTGGCCTTGATACGTCGGCACACTTCATACCCGTCCATTTCCGGCATCAGAATGTCCAGCAGCACCACGTCGGGCGGATGGGAGCCCAGCACTATTTCCACCGCCTTGCGGCCGTTGTTGGCTACCAGGATGCGGTATTCCTCCTTTAGCGCCTCGGCTAATTCGTGGATATTCTCCGGCATATCGTCAACCAGCAGCAGTGCCGGCCGCTCCGCTCTGATCAACATCTGTTCGTTCAAGTAAATTAGCGGCTTGCGGCGATATTGGCGCAATTCCAGTTGCGTCAGTATCCGCTGTTTCAGTAGATCGGGATTGATGGGTTTGGTGATGTAATCGGCGGCGCCCAATTTAAGGCCGGCGGCCTCGTCGGCCGATTCCGACAGGGCCGTGACGAAGATTACCGGAATGTCGGCCGTCATAGGATCGGTCTTCAGCCGCCGCAACACTTCGTAACCGTCCATGCCCGGCATTTTGATGTCGAGCAATACTAGGTCCGGACCTGGGGCGCGCACCGCCAGTTCCAGGGCTTTTTCGCCGTTGGTCGCGGCAAGAATGGCGTAGTCTTCGCGCAGAATGCTCAATAAAGCATGCAGATTTTCGTTGACGTCATCGACGATCAAAATACTCGGTTTGCTGTTATTCGTCTGGGACATGTTAATCTCGCTGCTCTAATGATGGCCCAGCCAGCAGGCGTTGTTGCACCGCCACCAACATAGCGATGGCTTGATCTATGTTAAACGCATCGACCTCGGCGGCAATCGCCTCGAAATCGGCTTCGAACTCGCTTCCGGCCGTACCCTTGCGTAAATCGCCGATTAACGCTTCGGCTGCGCCTAAATCGCTTTCCAACACAGCCATTAAGCGGGTAATTTTAGCGCTTATGGCCTCGACCGATAGCGGTTGTGCCGGCAATTCGGCCGGCGTCGGCGGCGGGGTAAGACTATCGATGTCGGTCATCACTTGTTGCAATAAGTCGCGCAGCTGCTCAATGTGTTCCGCGGCAGGCCGTTGCTGTTGTTTAAGCCCGGCATCGATGCCGGCAATGCACTCGTAAAACGCATTGGCGCCGATATTGCCGGCTACGCCTTTCAAGGAATGACAATAATTTTCAGCGGCCGTGAGATTATCGGTTTGCAATATACGCTGTAATTCGTCCACTGCGTTGGCGTAATGTTCGCGAAACCGTCTGAGTTGTTTGCGGTAAGCCGCTTCCTTTCCGCCGATGCGGCGAATACCCTCGCTGACTTGCAAACTTTGCAGGCCCAATAACTCGGGAGAACAAACCACCCGTGCCGGCGCTTCATTGACCGCATATGTCTCTGCCAGCGTATCGGTAGAAGCGGCAGGCAGCCATTTTGCCAAACAGGAAAACAAGCTTTGCGGTTCCACTGGTTTGGTTATGTGGTCGTTCATGCCCGCCGCCCGACTTTCCTCGGCATCGCGAGCCATTGCCAACGCGGTCATAGCGATAATCGGCAAACTGGCGAAGCGTTCTCCCCCTGCCTGCCCGGCCAAAGCGCGAATCCGCCGCGTGGCCTCCAGACCGTCCATCACCGGCATCTGGATGTCCATCAATATGCAATCGTACTGATACCGCTGCACCATCGCCAACGCTTCTTCCCCGTTTACCGCCTCATCCGCCGCGATATTCATACTGCGCAACAATTCGACAGCAAATTCGCGATTGATAGCGTTATCTTCCACCAATAAAACGTGGCGGCCAAGCAAATTCGGCGGCGCCTGAGCGGCGGCATACGGCGACTCCTGCCTGTCTAGGACGTCGCTGCGCCCCAATGCCGACAGCATGCTATCCAACAGTGACGACGGCGAAACCGGCTTGATCAGAAAACCGTCCACCCCGGCTTGGTGTGCCAGCAACATCACGTCTTCGCGGCCGTATGCGGTGACCATGATCACCTTAGGCTGCAGCACAATGGCCGCATCGGCATGAATCCGCCGGGTCGCTTCGTCACCATTCATGCCGGGCATCCGCCAGTCCATCAACACCAGATCGAAGGGATGCTCGGAAGCGGTTTCCAGCAAACGAATCGCAGTGGCGCCATCCTCGGCCACGCTGACGTCCAACTGAAAAAATCGCAACATTTCCGCGAGTATTTCTCGGGAAATGTCGTTGTCGTCCACCACCAGCACCCGGATGCCTTTCAGTAACGATCCGGTCTGATCCAGCAATTCCCGGCGACGCGCCTCGGCCTGTTGGGCAATGTGCAGTTGCACCGTGCAACAAATCGTCGTGCCCTGGCCGGGTTGCGAATCTTCCAGCCAGATCCTGCCGCCCATCAGTTCCACCAGATGCTTACTGATCGCCAAGCCTAAGCCGGTGCCGCCAAACTTCCGCGTAGTGGACTGATCGGCCTGGGTAAACTTCTGAAATAAACGTCCTTGCAACTCACAATCCATGCCGATGCCGGTATCGCGAACCGAAATCTGCAAAATGACCGCATCAGCCTTTTTGCTGAGCATCCGGAACGCCAATTCCACTTCCCCGCGTTCGGTGAATTTGATGGCATTGCCGCACAGGTTGAGCAGCACCTGTTTTAAGCGTAGCGGATCGCCTCTTAAGGTGGCGGGGATATTCACATCGTAGCGAATTAAAAACTCCACGCCTTTTTGCTCAGCCTGTAGGCCGATAGCATCGGTGAGTTGCTCCAGCACTCTGTCCAGCGCAAACTCGGTAGACTCAAACTCCAGCTTACCGGCTTCGATTTTAGAGAAGTCCAGAATATCGTTGATGATCCCCAACAGCGAATGCGCGGCGCTCTGCGCCTTGGTCAAATGGTTGTGCAAGGTTGAGGGTAAATCCTGCTTCAGCGCCAGATACAACATACCCAGAATCGCATTCATCGGCGTGCGGATTTCGTGGCTCATATTGGCCAGAAACTGGCTCTTCGCCAGCGTAGCGGCTTCCGCAGCCTGCCGGGCTTGTTCCAGTTCTACGGTGCGCGCCGCCACCAGCTCTTCCAGATGGTGGCGATAAGAATCCAGTTCGCTCTCCACCCGTTTTTTCTCGGTAATGTCTTCCTTAATGGCCAGATAGTGAGTGACGGCACCGTCCGCTTGCCTTACCGGCGTGATCTGCGCCCATTCGACGTATTCGCTGCCGTCCTTACGGCGGTTAATCAATTCGCCGGACCAGCTTTTACCTTGGGTCAGGGTATGCCACATCTCGTCATAAGTGGCCTGACCGGTGTGCCCGGATTGCAGGATCCGCGGATTTTGGCGGATGGCTTCTTCGCGGCTATAGCCGGTGACCGCCGTAAAGTGCTGATTGACGTACTCGATTTCCGCTTGCAGATTGGTGATGACGATGCTGTTGGGGCTTTGCTCCACCGCAAGCCACAGTTTGCGCAGTTCCGCTTCCGCCTGTTTCAGTTCGGTAATGTCGGTAATCACCGCTACCCGACAGTCACGCTCGGAAAAATGGATGTCGTGCGAGCGAACGATGATGTCGATTACCCGGCCGTCTTTAAGAAGATGCTGCCACTCGCCGATATAGGCAAAACCGCGCAGACTGGCCGCCAAGCTTGCAATGGCTTGTCGCTGTTGTTCCGGGAACAGATCGGTGAGTTTGAGTGCGACGATTTCCGCTTGGCTGTAGCCATATAACTGGGTAAACGCATCATTCACCGCCACCATGGCCAGCGTGCCGCGCTCGTAGACCAACATCGGCGCCGGATTATGATCAAAGAGGTGGCGGAATTGTTGCTCGATCTGCTTGCGTTCCGTAATATCCGACCAAATCAGGGACAAATAATTACGGCCTCTGATTTCAATCACTTTTATGCTGACATGGACATTCAGCAAAGTGCCGTTCTTGTGGCGGCGTAAGGTGTCGAATTGCGCACCGCCGACTTGCATGAAATCGTCCGCTATCTGGCGCACCTGGGCGGCGTCGAATTCCCCCTGTATATCAGGCAGGCGCAAGCAAGCGAATTCCTCGCGGCTGTAACCCAAGTGTTGGCAGGCGGCATCGTTGAACTCGATGAATTCGAAAGTTTCAGCATCGATCAGGGTAATCGCGTCGGTGGCCTGCGAGACGATGGCACTGAAAATCCGCTCGCGATTTCTGGCTTTTTCCTCGATGATCCGGCGTTTTATAAAGCTACTCACCCGCTCCGCCACGGCATCGAGCAAGAGTCGTTCTTCGCCCAAAAACTGATCGTCCAGTCCGGCCTGCGATTGTGGATGAGCGACCGAAATGCTGCCGGAGGCTACACCGTCGATTTGAATGGGCGCGGTCAGCAAGCCGGTAGGATGTTTGAAATTGCCGCTGAAATAGCTTTGGCCTTCCCATTCCATGCGGGCGGCAGTTGCTTCGGGACAAAGCCAGCCGGCAGGCAATAGGTCAACAACAAGCTGTAGCACCTCCGGCAACGGCTTTTCTAAATCCTCGGTGGCGCGAAAAACCGCGTGCAGACATTTTTGTTCCTTGATGCGCTCGTTTAAGGCGATCTGCGTTGCATGCAGTTGGGTAATGTCTCGGGCCATACCCAGCACGCCGATCAATTTGCCGTCGCTGGAATTAACCGGGGTTTTAATGGTTTCGTAGAGTACTTTATGCTTGCCGTCGTCATGGGTTACCCAGTCCTGATTGCGAATAGGTTCGCCGGCAGCGATGGCTATAAAATCCTGTTCGCGGTAGGTATCGGCTTGTTCACGGCTAACAAAATCGTAATCGGTCTTGCCGACGATAACATGTTCGGGTTTGCCGAAAAGGGGTTCGAAACTCGGGTTACACAGCAGGTAAACGCCGTTGGGATCTTTCAGCCATATTTTATCGGGCATGGCCTTTAACAGGGTGCGTAGCAAATCTTCTTTGTCGGCCAAGGTTTCCAAGGCCCTTTGCCGCTCGGAAAAATAGCAGGCTAATGCCATGCCCACTACCGATAGCACCACCATGAAAAACCAGTAGTTGATCTCATGGCTATCCCCCAAGCTGGGATCGGTCAGGCCGGAACGTCGCCAAACCAAGCCGAACATGGCCTGTATGGCGGTAACGACCAAAATCAGCGTGGTAGCGCGGCTGCCAAGCCGAACAGCCGCCCAACTGACAAATAGAAATATCCAGTAACTTTTCGCGTAAGCGCCGAGGCTGTCGTGAAACCAGTCGAGAAACACCAACTGCCCCACCAAAAAGTTCAGCGCAATAATCATCATGGCTTCGCTGAACGCTTTAGCCCCCTGCAGCTTGCAGGCACTATTAGTCCAGACCAAAATCAGCGGCGTAACCAATATCACGCCCAGCGTATCGCCCATCCACCAATGTAACAGCGAGGAAAGCACCGTCTCCTCGCCGATAAATCCGCCAACAAACAAAGTCAACGTGCCGATTGCCGCAGTCAACGAACAAGCGACAACGCCGCCTACACTTATCAGCACCAGATAATCGCGCAGCGTTTTCAGAGAACGGTCGAAGCCGCGGATGCGCTGCAGCAACCAAGCGCCGGACCAGGCGCCGAAGGTGCTACCGATTGATATGCTGGTCGCGCTCAATAATGCTTTGCCTTGCCACAGATTAAGCGCCAAGGCCCCGATGAATATTGCCCAGACATAGTGGCGGCCGCCCTGCAAAATGGCCGCCAATGCCAGCCCGCTGGCAATAAAAAACACACTGGCACTGCCATTGGGCGCGAAATACAACAAAGCCAATCTGGCCGTTACGATATAAAGCCCGGCAGCAGCTATCCATCTCAGCCATGCAGGCGCCATTGCTTCACGCATAAACCCTCCTCGTGCTGAGAGTATAGCGACTGCCTGGGGGATTTCTAATTTAAATAGCCCGGCTACTTATTGGCCGGGTTCTTAAATGTCGTCGCACCCGCGCCGGCGGGAGTGTTTATTTGTAGGTAGGCTTACCATCGCCAAAGGCGTTTAAAGATACTTCGAAGTAGAAGAAATTGCTCGGCTCGCTGGTATAAGAGCCCTGCCCGCCTTGCGATACGCCTACGGCTCTGGCTTCGGTGAAGTCGCCAGGGGTAAATCGTGCATAGCTCATGCTCCAATCCACATAGGCATTCAGTTTATGGCGCAGGCGAATATCAAATTCGTGTCCCAGGAAAGTCCCGCTGCGGCCCGTGGTGTCGCGCAAACCGGCCCGGTTCCAGCCACCGGCTGCACTTTCCTCCCAGTAAGCGTTGTAGCCGGTATCGATACGCACGTCTTTGTAAGGTGAAAACTCCAGTCTGGCCTTCGGCGCGATGATATTGTCCCAGGAGAAATAATCATTCCGCGACCAGGGTTGGTTAAAGCCGTAGAAGGCATCAAAGCGTTGGTTGATATTGTCGCCGGCGTTTTTATCGCCCGTGCCGTAGCCGTAATAGAGACTGGCGCGGGGTTTCCAATCGTGGTCGAAGCTGTAACCTAATTCCAAGGAGTAGGCCAAGGCGTCGTGCTGGCGTAAGGTCTCCCGCGTCCCGGACAAGGAGCCGAAGCGCCCGAATTGCTTATTGATGTCGGCATCGAAATCAAAGCCGCCGCCGAAAAAGCCGTAAGCTCTAAGACCCGGCGCATAAATATCCATACTGGCCTTGCGATTGGCTGCCACCCGGTTGGCGGGATCACCGTCGGTTTTGCGCCCCAAGAAATAAGGCTGGATGGTGACAAACTCGGACCATTGTTTCAGGCTGAGTACGGCGCCGTAGATCCAGGTGTCTTCATCCGGTTGGTCGAATTCGTATTTGTAGCGCTCCACCGGTTGCAAGGCAAAAGTATCCAAATCCCAGTCATTCTGCTTCTTGCCGAAGTGTACTCGGTAACCTTCGAAGTTGTTGGTGGTGTTACGGAACTCGTTGTTACCAATCAAACGCCTATCCAGCAATTCCAAGTGCATACGGCCGGCACGAATACTGAGGGGCCGGTTATGGCCTAAGGCATTGGCGAAATACAACTCACCATAGCCCTGGATCATCTCAAACTCGTTCACATCGGCATCGGTTTTCGGGTACAAACCGTTATAACTGCGCGCATCCTCCATTTCGACCGCAAAGCGTAACGGATCGAGGATTTCTTTGATGCCGACGTAGGCGCGGGTCCTGAGCAGCCACAGGTTATCGGCATCGGGCCGCCACTCTGAGGTGCCCGAGCGTTGCGGCCTAAAGTCGTTTTCGCGGTATTCGTAGCGGGTCCGAAAATCCAGCCCAACATCCAGCCATTTCACATCGCGAAATTGCTCGAACTGGGTTTTACTCATATTGCGCACGTACAAAGGCGGATCGGTTGGCGCAGGTTCGACGCGATAGCCTTTGGTCGGGACATAATAATCTTCGGCGTTGACCAGGACCGGCCAAGCCAGCAACAAGCCAAGTGCACCTGCTGCCCGTACTGTATAAATTAAAGGTCGTTTCATGTGGGTAACTGTGGGTTTAGAGTAGTTAATGACCGGTACACAAAAAGATTCTGCTCATCTCGCCGTCCTTTGGCTGAGTGGCAACAAGCGAACAACTATTTAGCGGCGTTAGCCTTAGTCTAGTTGGAACCCGCTAATGCAGAATCTTTTTGCTGGCCCAGCCGAAAACGTTCGCGCTTGTCGATCTGGACGATGCGGCCGTCGTGAATCACGACTTCAACCGAGCCAAACCGAATATCCTGCACAATCGTCGCAATTTGCAATGCAATCTCCTTGTTATCGCCTTGCTTCAATGCATGGCCGTTAAGTTCAATCGCCATATAGCCTCCTGAGGTATGGTGGGTTATCGTGGTTTGATGAATCCTTGTCTTGGCAGCATTAGCGCCAATGACCGTGTGACAAATGGTAAAAAAACCGCAAAGCGATTGAAAACGATATAAACAGAAATATATATCTGTTAATTGGATATATGACATGGCGAATATTTACCCTCCCATCCTGGCCGCAATAGCCAAAATTCGCCCGCTTGTTATCTAAATAAAAGATTATCAATTCAATTTATATCATTTCCGTTGGCATTTAAGTTTCTCTATCCTGTCAGCACCTACTGACTGTTTCCAGAGAAACACCATGACCCAAAGCAATATCATGCCGGGCTTTCGACCGGCACTGGCCTATACCTTGTTCTATCTCGGACTGGTGGTACTGATCCCCTTGAGCACCCTGGTATTTAAGAGCTTGCAACTAGGTTGGGGCGAGTATCTAGACATCATTAGCAATAATCGAGTGGTATCGTCGTTTCGGGTCAGCTTCGGTACGTCGCTGATTGCCGCCTTGGTCGCGGGCGTGTTCGGATTTGTCATCGCCTGGGTATTGGTGCGTTACCCCTTTCCCGGCAAGCGTTTTTTGGACGCTTTAATTGATCTACCGTTTGCCTTACCGACGGCGGTGGCCGGCGTCATCCTGGCGACCATCTTTCAGCCCAGCGGCATGCTGGGTAAATGGTTGATGAGTTCATTGGGTGTGCAAGTGGCTTACAAGCCGCTGGGCATAGTGGTGGCATTGATTTTTATCGGCATTCCTTTTGTGGTGCGGACCATCGAGCCGGTATTGCAAGAATTTGATACCACAATGGAAGAAGCCGCATCCAGTCTGGGTGCTACTCGCTTGCAAGTGTTTGCCCAAGTGATCTTTCCCAACATTTTTCCGGCACTGTTGACCGGCGTGTCGCTGGCGTTTGCCCGTGGGGTGGGTGAGTACGGTTCGGTAATCTTTATCGCCGGCAATCTGCCTTATGTCTCGGAAATTGTCCCGCTGTTGATCATCACCAAACTGGAGCAGTACCAATATGCCGGGGCGACGGCGATTGCACTGACGATGCTGCTAGTGTCGTTTTTGTTGCTACTGATCGTTAATTTATTGCAGCTCTGGGCGCGCCGCCGCTCCGGGCAAATTTAGGAGGCATCATGCACGCCAATGTTCATGTGATTAGCGACGCCACCGGCCAAGCACACTTCAAAGCACTGCACGATCCATTTTGGGTGCGCTGGGGCCTGGTCGGCATCGCGGTAGGTTTTATTGTGTTGTTTCTGTGCGTCCCGCTAGGTTTGGTGTTGTATCAGGCGTTCTCCAAAGGTTGGCAAGCCTATTGGACAGCGCTGGCGCAACCGGATGCCATCGCCGCGATGCAGCTGACCTTGCTGGTGGCATTGATCACCGTGCCGCTGAATACCGTATTCGGCGTCGCCGCAGCCTGGGCCATCACCCGTTTCGAGTTTTGGGGCAAAAGCTTATTGACCACCTTGATCGATTTGCCGTTCTCGGTATCGCCGGTTATTTCGGGACTGATTTTTGTGCTGATGTTCGGCGCCCAAGGCTGGTTCGGACATTGGTTTTCCGAGCATGACATTAAAGTGATATTCGCGGTGCCCGGCATCGTGCTGGCAACCATCTTTATCACCTTTCCTTTTGTGGCGCGCGAACTGATTCCGCTGATGCAGGAAATGGGCAACGAGGAAGAAGAAGCAGCGCTATCGCTGGGTGCCAGCGGCTGGCAGACATTCTTTAAAGTGACTTTACCCAATATCAAATGGGCCTTGCTGTACGGCGTGTTGCTTTGCAATGCCAGGGCGATGGGCGAATTCGGCGCGGTATCCGTGGTATCCGGCCATATTCGCGGCGTGACCAACACCCTGCCCTTGCATGTGGAAGTCAGTTACAACGATTACGACGTGATCGGCGCATTTTCCAGCGCCTCGATATTAGCCTGCCTGGCCATCGTTACGCTGGTTTTGAAAAGCGTTTTGGAATGGAAGCAGGCCAGAGCCTAAAGACGAAAATACGCCGACATTCTGAGGCGTTTAACATCCGGTATTGAGATAAAAACATGAGTATTCTGCTAAACAACATCAGCAAAAACTTCGGCAAATTTGCCGCCTTATACGACGTCAACCTGGAAATTCCGGAAGGCGAGCTGGTGGCCTTGCTGGGCCCATCCGGCTGCGGCAAAACCACCTTGTTACGGATCATCGCCGGCCTGGAAACCCCGGATTTCGGCCGGGTACTGCTCAGCGGCGAAGATAAGACCGAGCAACATGTCAGCCGGCGCGGGATTGGTTTTGTGTTTCAACATTACGCCTTGTTCCGGCATATGACGGTGTTCGACAACATCGCCTTCGGTTTGCGGGTCAAGCCACGCAAGGAACGGCCTACCGAAGCCTTTATCAGCAAAAAAGTGCATTCTTTGTTGGAGTTGGTACAACTGGATTGGCTGGCCGACCGCTTCCCGGATCAATTGTCAGGTGGCCAACGGCAGCGGATAGCTTTAGCTAGAGCCCTGGCGGTAGAGCCCAGCGTATTGTTACTGGACGAACCGTTCGGTGCATTGGATGCCAGCGTGCGCAAAGATCTGCGGCAATGGCTGCGCAATCTGCATCAGGAACTCCATGTCACCAGTATTTTTGTGACCCACGATCAGGAAGAAGCCATGGAAGTGGCCAGCCAAGTCGTCGTATTGAATCAAGGCCGTATCGAGCAACAAGGCGCCCCGGCGGATATTTACGATCACCCGGCCAATGCCTTTGTCTCTAAATTCATCGGGCAAACCAACGTCTTCGATCTATCGGAAACCGAAAGCAACTGGCTGCAACGTGCAGGGATTCTGGCGGAAAAACCGCAAGGCATCTTCGCGCACGTCCGCCCGCATCATATCGACATCGTCAAAGCCGAAGAAGCCTCCGGCTCGCCGGTAACCTTGAAGGACTGGCAACATCTGGGCGCGACGATACGCATCGAACTGTTCAATCCGCAACATAACGGTTCCGGTGCGACGCTGTTTGCGGAGATGCCCAACGAACGCTTCAAACAACTGAATTTAAACAAGGGCGACCGCGTGGCGGTGCATATCAAACAAGCGCATTGGTTTAATTGACAGCACCCCTCATAGTTCGGGCTATGCCAAACATAGCCCGGTACCGGCATTTGACCCGGTTCGCGATTGTTGCCCATCGCTCAAATCACCCCATGGAAAGACCGATATGAATCTAAATCAGCTTGAATTATTGCGCGTCCTCAAAGACACCCAGTTCAACCAATCCAAAGCCGCGGAAATCATGCATGTGGTGCAGTCGGCCGCCAGCCGACAGTTACAATTATTGGAGGAGGAATTGGGCTCGCCGCTCTACGAACGCCACGGCAAAAAACTGCTGGGTTTGACACCGCTGGGCGAGCAGGTCATGGAGCAGGTAGACAGAATCAATCAAGCCAAAAAGAACATCTTGTCGATAGCCGACGACTTTCGGGAGAATCGCAACGGCGCCTTGCATATCGCCACCACCCATACTCAAGCAAAATACTTGCTGCCGGAACCAGTGCAAAAATTCCGGGAGAAATATCCGGGCATCACCATTTACATGGTGCAATCCTCGCCACAAGAATTAATAGAGCAGCTCCATCAGCATCGGGCCGATATTGCCATCTGCACCGAAAAGCTGGACGAGGACGAGAAACTGGTCGTCAAATCCTGCTACGAATGGCAACACATCGCCGTAGTGCCGCGCCATCACCCCTTGGCGCAAGGCGATGTGACCTTGGGCCGGCTGGCCGCATTTCCGATTTTGACTTACTCGCAAGGCTATACCGGCCGTTCGACCATCGAAAAAGCCTTTAAGAACGCCGGCAAGGAACTGGACATAACGCTGTCCGCCGCCGATTCCGACATTATCAAAACCTATGTCAGATTGGGTTTAGGCGTGGGGATTATCGCCGGTACGTCTTACGAAGCGCGCAACGACAATGATTTGGTCGCCAGGGATTTATCGCACCTGATCCCGCGTTCGGTGACGAAAATCGCCTATTTGAAGCAATTATATCTACCCACTTATTTGCAATATTTCATTAACGAGCTGCTTGCCAAAGCCGCCAAGGAGCATGAATATTAAAATCCGGCACGAATTTCGGTTTTGATTTCGATATTTATCATAAGAACCGCCGTAAAAATTTCGACTTTGCGATCCTTCACGCAAAAACAAAGACTTACAAACCGCCCAACCACCGCCGCAAGCTCCTTGCACCGAGGTAAATCATATTTTTAGATTTATATATCTCAAATAGGCATTACAGATAACCGAACCAATCGAACCTGTATTGACAGCCTTCGTTTAAACCAAGTACTTTAAAAAAAATCGCTGACCGGACCACCGGAAGCCAGTACGCCTGAATTGATAAGCAGGCTGCTGGCTTTTTTTTTGGCCCGCAGAAATCCGACAGGGAGTAATACCGTCATGACGCATTGGTATCCAGATAACTCGCAATCAATAGGCAAAACCCCATTAGTCCGGCTAAACCGCATTACCGACGGCGCGCCGGTGACTTTGCTGGCTAAAATCGAAGGCCGCAATCCAGCCTATTCCGTGAAATGCCGCATCGGCGCGGCGATGATTAACGACGCCCAGCAACGCGGCTTGCTGACCGACGGCAAAGAACTGATAGAACCCACCAGCGGCAATACCGGCATCGCCCTAGCCTTCATAGCCGCCGCGCGCGGCATTCCACTAACGCTCACCATGCCGGAAACCATGAGTCTGGAACGGCGCAAATTATTGGTGGCTTATGGCGCCAAACTGGTCCTCACCGAAGGCGCCAAGGGCATGAAAGGCGCGATAGCCAAAGCCGAAGAAATTGCCGCGTCCGATCCGGACCGCTATGTACTGCTGCAACAATTTAAAAATCCCGCCAACCCCAGCATCCACGAACTCACGACTGGCCCGGAAATCTGGACCGACAGTGACGGTGCCATCGACATTTTAGTCTCCGGCGTCGGCACCGGCGGCACCATTACCGGCGTTTCGCGCTATATCAAATTCAAGCAGCGCAAACCTATCGTTTCCATTGCGGTGGAACCTGAGGCCAGCCCGGTACTGAGCCAATTCCGAGCCGGCGAACCGCTACAACCGGCACCACACAAGATTCAAGGCATAGGCGCCGGCTTCGTGCCGGATGTGCTGGATTTGTCCCTGGTTGACGAAATCGCTCTGGTGAGCAACGACGATGCCATAGCCTATGCCCGCCGTCTGGCGCGCGAGGAAGGCATCTTGGCCGGCATTTCCTGCGGTGCGGCAGTGGCCGCCGCGGTACGGGTGGCAAAGCGTCCGGAACACGAAGGCAAAACCATTGTGGTCATTTTGCCGGACTCCGGCGAGCGCTATTTGAGCTCGGCCTTGTTCGAAGGCCTGTTTGACCCGCAAGGTGTAGCGCTATGACCTTAAGCGAACACGGCCAACGCTGGGAAATCGATGCTCTGGTTGCAGAACTGCGCGAACTGCGCCTGCAATCCCTGGAAAACCGGCATCGCCGCGAGCATCCGCCCAAATTGCCTTCCCGTAAGATTTTGAGCCAAATCGTCGACAACTTGGGCGCGGCGCTGTTCCCAAACCGACTAGGAATGCCCGACCTGACTGACGAAGGCATCGATTATTTCGTCGGCCACACGCTGGATAGTCTGCTACGGCAATTGCAACGGCAAATCGGCCTGGAATTGCAATTTGTCGCCGAACAGCAAGGCCTATCCCTGGATACTCGCAGCCAAGCGACAGACATCACCCGGCAGTTTGCGGCCCAGTTGCCTGCTGTGCGGCAATTGATCGACACAGATATTCAAGCTGCCTACGAGGGCGACCCCGCCGCGCGTTGCGCCGATGAAGTGTTGGTTTGCTATCCAGGCATCACCGCGGTGATTCATCACCGACTAGCGCATGTGCTGTACCAATTGGGTCTGCCGTTGGTGGCGCGCGTGATCAGCGAAGTTGCGCATTCCGCCACTGGGATCGACATCCATCCGGGCGCGCAAATCGGCGAAAGCTTTTTTATCGATCACGGCACCGGCGTGGTAATCGGCGAAACCGCGGTCATTGGCCGGCGGGTGCGTTTATATCAAGCAGTCACGCTGGGCGCCAAACGCTTTGACAAGGACGACAACGGCATTCTGGTTAAGGGTAACGCCCGCCACCCCATCGTCGAAGACGACGTGGTGATTTATGCCGGTGCCACAATTTTGGGCCGCATCACGATAGGCCGGGGTTCGACGATAGGCGGCAACGTCTGGCTCACCCACAGCGTGCCGCCGGACAGCCTGGTAAGCCAGGGCCAGTATCGGACCGAAGTATTTGCCGGCGGCGGCGGGATTTAAGACTCAACGGCAAATCGGCACTTTTTCAAACCAACATTCATTAATCCGTCACTAAAAACACTTTAACCAACCACCACCCACTAAGAAAGGAAAATCACCATGTCAGACATTCATCAAGCCCATACCGCGTTAGGCGACGTCGCTGCGCGCACCTTATCCAACGCCACCAAAACCGTGCCCATGATGGGTACGATCACGCCTCGCTGGCTGGTGCATTTGATGCACTGGGTACCAGTCGAAGCGGGTATTTACCGGGTCAACAAAGTTAAAAGCGAAACCAGCATCGCCGTCGACTGCTCCAGCCTCGATGAAAAAGTGCTGCCGCAAACCTATGTGGATTACGAAGAATGGGGCCGCGAATATCGCTTGAACGCCGTCAACACCGTACTGGACGTTCACACCCGCGTCGCTGATTTGTACAGCAGCCCTTACAACCAAATCCACGAACAGTTGCGTTTGACTATCGAAACCGTCAAAGAGCGTCAAGAAAGCGAGCTGATCAACAATGCCGAATACGGCTTGTTAAACAACGTCGCGCCCGCGCAAAAAGTACAAACCCGTAAAGGCTCGCCAACTCCTGACGATCTGGACGAGTTGATTGCCCGAGTCTGGAAAGAACCCGCCTTCTTCCTGGCCCACCCACGCGCCATCGCCGCCTTCGGCCGCGAAGCTACCCGCCGCGGCACACCACCGCCAACCATCTCCATGTTCGGTTCGCAATTTTTAACTTGGCGCGGCCTGCCTTTGATTCCGACCGACAAGCTAAAAATCACCAACGGCAAAACCAATATCCTGCTGTTGCGCACCGGCGAAAGCCGTCAAGGCGTAGTCGGTTTGTATCAACCCAATCTGACCGACGAACTGAGCATGGGCCTGTCCGTGCGTTTCATGGGCATCAACCACAAAGCTATCGCCTCCTATCTGGTATCGCTGTATTGCTCGCTGGCGGTGTTGACCGAGGACGCCATCGGCGTATTGGAGAACGTCGAAATAGGCAACTACTATGACTACCAATAACAGTGATCTGGCTGGCCTGGCGCAACAAGCGCTGAGCGGCGGCACCGTGCCCGCGGGCTTGCCGGATGCCGCCGAATTGACGCGCTTGGCCAATCAGATTTTCCTGGAAGTGCCTAATGCTGGCGAAGCCATCGATACCGTGCCGGTCTCGGCGGCAACTGCCGTACCGTTTAATAACGTCAGCTCCGGTTTCGACTCCCGGCCCGGCATTGACGACACGGCTATCTCAGCCCTGGTGCAACGCAGTTTTGCTTTGCCTGGTACAGCGGATTTGCAAACGGCCCTTGCCACACCGTTTGGTAAAAGCCAACCCACCACGCCCAGCGCTTCATCGTTTTATTTTTTAAACGACGTATCGGCATTGGCTCGCGCGGCGCAAATACCGGGTTTAGGTTCTGCGCATCCGCCATTTGATGTGCATGCAGTGCGGCGAGACTTTCCGATTTTGCAAGAGCGCGTAAACGGTTATCGGCTGGCCTGGCTGGATAACGCCGCGACCACGCAAAAGCCGCAGGTAGTGATTGATCGGATTTCCGAGTTTTATCAGCACGAAAACTCCAACATCCACCGGGCCGCGCATGAATTAGCGGCACGAGCTACCGATGCCTATGAAGGCGCACGACAAATCGTCGCGCGTTTTATCAATGCCTCGTCCGCCGATGAAGTGGTGTTCGTGCGTGGCGCTACCGAAGCCATCAACCTGGTTGCCAAAAGTTGGGGCAAGCAAAACATTGGCGCGGGTGACGAAATTGTCATCAGCTGGCTGGAACATCACGCCAACATCGTGCCCTGGCAGCAATTGTGCGCGGAGACCGGAGCGGTACTCAGAGTCATTCCGGTCGATGATAACGGCCAAGTGATTTTGTCCGAATATCAAAAACTGCTGAATGCCAAAACCAAGCTGGTGTCGTTTACCCAGGTCTCTAATGCCTTGGGCACCGTCACGCCGGCGCAAGAAATGATCGAACTGGCTCATAGGGCCGGCGCTAAAGTATTGCTGGACGGCGCGCAATCGGTGTCGCATTTAAAGGTTGATGTACAGTCCTTGGATTGCGATTGGCTGGCATTCTCCGGACATAAGATCTTCGGTCCGACCGGTATCGGCGTGCTGTACGGCAAGGCGGAAGTTCTGGAGGCTACTCAACCTTGGCAAGGCGGCGGGAATATGATCGAAGACGTCACCTTCGAGAAAACCGTCTACCAACCGGCACCCGCCAAATTTGAAGCCGGCACCGGCAATATTGCCGATGCGGTGGGTTTGGGTGCGGCGCTGGAATACCTAAACAAGATCGGTATCGAAAATGTAGCCCGCTACGAGCATGAGTTGCTGGTTTACGCCATGCATGCGTTACAGGCCATTCCCGGACTGCGGTTGATCGGCACCGCGCCGGAAAAAACCAGCGTGGCGTCGTTCGTGATAGACGGTCATAGCACTCAAGATATTGGTAAAGCCTTGAATGAGGCCGGCATCGCCGTGCGCTCCGGCCATCATTGCGCACAGCCCATTTTGCGCCGCTTTGGCTTGGAAAGTACCGTAAGACCCTCGTTGGCGTTTTATAACACTTACGAGGAAATCGATAGGTTAACGGCAACCCTAAAACGGTTGCAGTGCACTTCTCGGCGATTTTAGCCTACCATTTTGGGGTCAAGGCGGCATACAGTCTTGACCTCAAATATTCGCGCTGGACATGCCAACCTATTTTTAACAGCATTTTCAATGTGAGGAAGTGCGAAAAAGCCGCTATAAAACCATCTTGGTTCTCGGGCCTTATATCTAAACGTATCGGTAACGCCAATTATCCTGGCGTTACCGAGCATTTATCTTAACTACGGGTTTCCGTAGCCAGTTCCAGCGCCGACTGCGGTCCGGCCGCCTTGCGTTTTTTTGGCTTAAAGGTTTTGACCAGTCTTTTCCATCCAACCACCAGCGAACTGGCGCCCAATACCAAACCGAAACCCACCCAAGTCAACATCCAGGCATCCCAGATCGGCCGGTGATACAGCCAACCGAAATCCCAATGATGCAACCCCGAATACAGCCAACGAAACACCCGGCGACTGCGATCCAGCTTAGCTAACAAGCTACCGTCTTGCGGATCCAGATAAAACCGTGTGCCGGCTGCGTCCGCCAGCTGTACCGCTACCACCGGCAGGGGCTTTTCCACCAAGCTTTGATAATGCCGCGGGTAATAATAGCTATCGTAATCGTCCAGCAATTCCTGGCTGGCGATGGGCATATCTTCTGCCACACGCTGAATCGCCTCGGTTACCGAGATTTTATTGAATTGGTGAACCGCCCCATCCACCGCTTGCGGCAATCGCTGACCATCGCGACCATAGGCCAATAACACCGCTTCGCCGCCCAAACGCCGCCAACCCAACTCGACGATGTCCTTACCCTCGGCCGTATTCAGCGGGCCGGGTTGCCAATTGCGCATCGCGTCGGGTAACACCTTGCCCAAATAACGGTTCAGCTCTTGCCGGGACGGATTGGCTTCGGAAAATAATTTGCCGGGATTGGTATCGATAAATCCGCTCAGCGCCCAAGACAGCGCCACGGTCCCGCCGATCAAACCGCTCCAGAAATGCCATTTAAACCAAAACTCGCGGTAGGGTTGCGTGCGGCCTTGCGAGTAAGTGGGCTTGCCGTTAAATCCCGGCCGCCAGCGCAACCAACCGATAATCAAACCGGTGATGCACGCAATAGTCGCGCCCAAGCCCGACCATAATTGCACATCGTGGCGATATTGCCCCAGACCGATAGCTTCCAGAGGTTTGAATAAATGCAGCCAGTTGCCGGCATAGTAAAACGCCCTATCGACGCGGGTCGAAGCATGCAGCACTTCGCCGGTACGCGCCGAAATCAACAACTCGTCGCCGTCGTCACTAGCTACCCGATGAAACGGCCGCAAAGCCTCCTGATTGCGCAGAATAATCGGCGCTTCCACCGTTTCCACTACTTGCAAATTATGGTTAATACCCTCGCGCTTGAACCAGTCGTCGGCGATGCGTAACGCCTGCTCCACTGAAGTTTCGCGCAAGCTGCCGTCCAGTGCGGACAACGCAAAACGCGCGCCTTGGGTATCTTCCACCAGCCAAAACGGCTCGTCGTTCCGTCTTACCAAGCGGGCATCGGCTATACCGGCAGTCTGTTCGGCGCTATTACCTATCTCGGCTTTTGCTTGCGCGCCATGTTCGCCCATGTTGGCCGGCTTGGATTGATGTTGCACGGCAAACAGCTTGCGTTGTTCGGCACTGCGGTCCCAGGCTTCGCCAAGGCTCAACCAGCCTACTTCCGGTGCTAGGCTTTCCGCGTGCGCCAATTGCTGGCTGCGGCTTTGTGTGGTCGGCGTCGAATAAATAATCGCGATACCGGTGAAAAACCAGAAAAACATGAACAACGCCAACACCACCCCCAGCCAGCGGTGGGTTTCATATAACAACCAATTCAAAGACTTTTTCATTGCCGCCCTCCTAAACGCCCTCTGTTGATGACACTATCCATTGAAAACTACGTTGCACTTCGCCCCCTAAACCCTTCCTTAAACCCTTATTGACCCGCCTGCGCGGACTTACCCAAACCTTGCACAATCTCTAGGGCCTTTTCGACATTTTCGGCCGGTTGCAAGTCGCCGACGCTGGCGACGATCTTGCCGTCCGCAGCCACCACAAACGTAGTCCGGGCGATAGCCCCGTGATTAACTTTTACGCCGCGGCTGTCCAAGCGCCCAGTTTTTGATTCGTCCACACTCAAGCCGTAAGCGTTGGCGATTTTGCCGTCCGCATCCGAGGCCACCGGAAATTTGCTGGCGCAATAATCAGGGTCGGCCGAGAACTCGTTCAACCGCTCGATACTATCCAGGGATACGCCCACAATCGTCGCACCGGCGGCGGCGAATTTGTCGTGATTGATCGCAAAGGTTCTTGCCTGAATATTGCAGCCGCGTCCGTAAGCGGTCGGATAGAAATACACCACCACCGGACCTTTGCCGCGCGCTTCCTTCAGGGAATAGGCAAACGGCTTGCCGGCAAACGAGGCTTGGGTGTTAAAGTCCGGCGCCACATCGCCTTCTTGCAAGCCTGCCAGCGCCGAGAACGCGACTAACAGCAATAGTGCGCTACCCAGGAAAAAACGTTTCATATCAACTCCGTAAAAAGGGTGGGAATAAGCTTCCGGCGGCACACTCATCTGCTTACAATCCCGACAGGTATTCGACCAAGGCATTCAATTCGTCGTCGTTTAACGACTTGGCGACCTTGTTCATCACGGCTTCCGGGCTATTTTTCCGTTCGCCTAGCTTCCAGTTGGTCAACTGACTGCGCAGATAAACCCGGCGCTGCCCACCTATCACCGGGTAAATGACGTTATCCACCACCTTGCCTTTACCGTTTTCGCCGTGGCAACTGGCGCATGCGGGTAAATCCCGCGCCGCATCGCCGTTTAAAAACAAATTTTTAGCCAGCGGATTGTCGGCAATCCGGTCGCCGCGCATGACTTGTTGGCTGGCAAAATACGCGGCGATGTCGGTCATATCTTCTTGAGTCAGATCGGCGGCCATCACATTCATGATTTCGTGACTGCGGGCGCCGGATTTGAAATCGCTGAGTTGTTTAACCAGATAACCGGCGTATTGACCGGCGTGGCTGGGAATTCTGACATCGCCGCTGTTACCGTCCTCGCCATGACATTCCTGGCAACGTTCGTCAGCCGACTTTTGTTTACCGGCGACCGGATTGCCGGTGCCGATACGCTGCATGGCAAGCTCCCCTCCCTGCTCGGCCAAGACGGTTTTCGCCGAAGCCAACAAGGCAAAGGTACTAACAGCCAGCCACGGACTGCGGCGGCGCCAATGATGCCTTGCTCCGCGGGGTTTGGTGTCGGGCGACACAGCACTTAGCCAACGGCAAAACCCCATGCCTAGTTCGCCTTCGGTCGATCAGCGGCGAGCTTTTCCACGACTTCCAGTGCTTTGGCGACATTTTCTTCCGGCTTCAAGCCGCCCAAGGTCGCGGCGATTTTGCCGTTCGGCGTGACCACAAACGTAGTACGCTCGGCAAAGCCGTGGTTGATTTCCACGCCTCGGCTGTCGGTTTTACCCGGCGCGGCGGCTTTGACAGCAATATCGTAATTGCCGGAGATTTTGCCGTCGGCATCGGATGCCACCGGAAATTTGCTGGCACAGTAATTAGGATCAGCGGAAAAATCGTTCAGGCGCTCGATGCTGTCCAGCGATACCCCGACGATGCTGGCACCGGCGGCGGCAAATTTTTCGTGATTGACCGCAAAGCTATGCGCCTGCAAATTGCAACCGCCGGTATAAGCGGACGGATAGAAATACACGACTACCGGGCCTTTTTTCAGAGCGTCTTCCAGCGTGTAATTAAAAGCCTTACCGGCCAGGGAGGCTTGCGCTTGAAAATCCGGAGCTGGATGGCCTTCCGGCAGCGCGGCCATCACCGGCAAAGCAAATACGGCAGGCAGCAGGCTTTTCAAAAATAGGTTTTTCATAATTCTTCAGTTAGAGGGGTTTGTATTTGTCGTGGCAGGCGCCGCGGCATTGTTTGGAAAAGTCGTTGGCCGCCACAGCAGCGGTATCGAAATCACCGGCAGCCAGCGCATTCTGAATATTCGCCGCCTTGTCCTGATATTCCTTGGCATTATGCGTGGCATCGTCGGCGTTGCCGCGCTTGGCAAAAAATCCTTCGACCAGTTTGAATTCGTCCTGTAATTGCTTGGCTTGCGTTACCGCAGTGTTGGCGTCCTTGGCGGCAATATTGTTTTGCACTTCCTGAATTTTAGTTTCCACATCATTCATTAACTCTTCGAAATCGAATTCGCTTTCCGCAATCACCGCGCTGCTGCTGAGAACTAACCAAATCCCGAAAAGATAAATCGTCTTTCGCATATCACTAACCCTGTCACGGCATTGCATACCGCACTAAATTGTTTTCTCAGAACATCTCTAAAATTCCCTCTTCGTCAAGCAGGACTCAAACGAAACACTGTCACCCAAGGCCCCCACAACGGCCCAGCTTCGCGTTTTACCGGGAGATATCCGGTTCGCCATCCATTGGCTACCCAACATCCTTGCCGGGATAAACGCTTGCTCTTTGACAGCGTCGTCCTAACGCCCTGTTTGATAAAGAAGGAATTTCAGAGATGTCCACATTGATTCAAATTCGCCTTGCCCCAGCAACTAGCCGGCTCGGCAAATCGCTTACCCGAAAACGCCACGCCTTCGGGTAAGACTCTAAAGCCAGGCCTTAGGCAATCAATTCCTTGATCACTTTGCCGTACACCACGGTTGGGCGTTCCGAACGGCCTTGATACTTGTAAATCAGTTTCAAGTGATCCAGACCCAACTGGTTCAGCACCGTCGCATGCAAGTCATAGGTATCCACTTCGGTGCCTTTGATGGCTTGTACGCCCAGCTCGTCGGTGCCGCCATGGGTGTAGCCAGCTTTGACGCCGCCGCCCGCCATCCATTGGGTGTAGCCCCAAGGGTTGTGGTCGCGGCCGTCGCCGGATTCGCTCCATGGGGTACGGCCGAACTCGGAAGTCCACACCACCAGGGTTTCATCCAGCAAACCTTTGGCTTTCAAATCTTTCAACAAGCCGGCGATCGGTTTGTCGATAATTTTTGAATGCTTGCTGTGGTTGTCTTCGATGTTTTGGTGCGCGTCCCAATCGCGGCTGTCGCCTTTGATGTCGGTCGGGCCGGATACGACTTGCACGAAACGCACACCGCGTTCGGTCAAGCGTCTGGCACGCAACAACAACTCGCCGTATGGGCGGGTGATTTCGTCGTTCAAGCCATACAGCGCTTTGGTTGCATCGGACTCCTTACTAAAGTCAACCGCTTCCGGCGCGGTTTCCTGCATGCGGTAAGCCAGCTCGTAAGATTCGGTGCGGGCTTGCAGTTCACTATCGGTTGGATAGTTGGCCGCATGTTGTTGATTAATCTGTTTCAACAAGTCCAGCGCATGGCGTTTTTCCGCGTTAGCCAGATATTCCGGGTTGTTCAAATGCAGAATCGGTGAATTGCCCGGACGGAACGGCGTACCTTGATACACCGCGGGTAAAAAGCCTGATTCCCAGTTGGTCACACCGCCGCGTGGTTCGCGTTTGTCGTTATACAACACCACGTAGGCCGGCAGATTCGGGTTCGCCGAACCCAAAGCATATTGCACCCAAGCGCCCAGTGTTGGCCGGCCGGGGTTCAAGCCGCCGGTGTTCAACTTCATGATGGAAATATCGTGGGTCGCACCAACAGTCACACTGGATTTAATAAATGCCAGGTCGTCGGCATGTTCCGCCAGATTAGGCAGCCAGTCAGAAAACCAGGCGCCGCTTTGACCGTGCTGTTTCCAGTCGCGTTTGGTGGCGATCAATTTGGTGATGCCGCCTTGGGTACTGGTTTTGATGCCTTGCAAAAACGACGCAGGAATACCGGTACCGGCTTGTTTGACCAACTGCGGTTTGTAGTCGTACAAATCCAGCGTGCTGGGGGCACCGGACATGTGCAGCCAGATGACGGTTTTGGCTTTAGGCGCAAAATGCGGCGCTTTCGGCGCTAAAGGATTGGCGCCGGCCAAGGCTTGCAGGGCTGGGTCGTCCGCCAGGGCAGTGGCAATGACGCCACCACCGGGCAGAAAGCCGCTGACGGCCAAGCCGCCTAAGCCATAGCCGGTTTTTATTAAAAAATCGCGACGTGATTTGTTGTTCATTATCTAAACCTCTTGAATAGTATTTTGTGTCGGCAACTGCTTCGGGTCGGGTAAGGCGCCCGCCGATTTGGCAGACGCCCACTTAAACCGAGTCGTATGTATCGTTAAAACCGGTAGATGAACTCGTTGGAGTTAGCTACCACGTGGACCAAATCCACGAATGCAGCGGCTCTAACAGGGTCACCCAGCGGCTTGTCCTTAACGCCGGCCGGTACGTTCACTTCAAACTTGCCATCCGCCGCCTTGGCGCGAATGATGGCTTCCTGTTCATTCAAGAAGGCCTGCAACGACTCTTTTTCCCCATCGTTCGGTTGCCGTGCAAACAAGATTTGATACAGTCTGCTGATGCGATCTTCCTCGTCTTCACCCGCTTCGTTGATCACCCGACCAGCCAAGGATTTAGACCAGTCGAATATCAGCTCGCTGTTGTACAGGGTCAGGGCTTGCAACGGCGTGGTGGTAACCTCGCGTTTGCTGTGCGCTTCCTGCGGCGACGCCATGTTGAAAGAGTCCAGGATTGGATACGGGATACTGCGCCGGGTAAAGATGTACAAACTGCGGCGGTTCTGATCGTGCACATCCTTGGAGGTTTTCCAGGCCGGATCGCCTTGGAAGTTGCCGCTGGCGGTATTGATCGCTTTCGGCAACGGCGGGTATACGCTAGGGCCACCCACTTTTTCTTCCAATTTGCCAGCCGCGGCTAACAAGGAATCCCTCACTTGCTCCGCTTCCAAACGTTGGCGTGGAAACACTGCCAGCCATTGGTTTTCTGCGTCGGCTTTGGCCACGTCTTCGCGATAATCCGACGATTGGCGATAAACGCTGGACAGCAAAATTTCGCGGTGCAGTTTTTTCACGCTCCAGCCGTCGTTGACGAATTTAGAGGCCAGGTAATCCAGCAACTCGGGATGCGTCGGTTTTTGGCCGGCTTTACCGAAATCGCTGACGGTGGTGACGATGCCTTTACCAAAATACTGATCCCAAATCCGGTTGGTAAATACCCGAGCGGTCAGAGGATTGGTCGGGCTGGTAATCCATTTAGCCAGCGCTGACCGACGGCCGGATGAAAACGGCAACGGTTTGATGTCCGGCTTTTCGTCGGTAATCGCTTCCGGAAACGCCGGTTGCACTTCTTCCAACGGTTTTTCGTGATCGCCTACCGCAAATACGTAGCTAGGCGGCGCATCCGGATGGCCCAGTTCGGTCATCGCCGAAATAGTGTTGGAGGATGTGGTGGGTTTCAGGTCGTTGAATTTTTTAAGTTCTTTATCCAGTTTTTCCAACTCGGCCCATTGCTCGGCAATCTTTGGATCGCGGGTTTTGGCATCGGTACTTTCGCCTTTTTCCCGGAAATACGATTCCAAGCTACCTTCGTCGGTCACGTTAGCCAAACGATGGTTAACCCAACGGTCGCGAGCATTCCATTGCTCCTTGGGCTTGAAGATCGCTTCCCGCGAGTCAGTCAAATAACGTTCCTTGTGATATTTAAGTGCCTCTTCCCTATGCGTATCGATAATGGCTTTTTTCTTGGCGCGAATCTCCTTAGTCGCCTCTTCCCATTTGGCGTACTGTTGTTCGTAGGCTTTTTCCACCTCACCTTTCTTCGCAGGGATATTGTCTACCGGCGCGATGTTGGCAAAGAACGACTGTAGCGAGAAATAATCTTTCTGGCTGATCTTGTCGAATTTGTGGTTATGGCAACGCGCGCACTCCACGGTTTGACCCAGCACCACCTTACCCACGGTATCGGTAATATCCGTGGTAATTTGGTATTTGCGCTGCACCAAGTCGCGGGAGTTGCTGTTGTCCGGGAATTGCGCCATGAAGCCTGTGGCCACCAGGGCTTGTTCGTCGCCCGGCCACAATTCGTCGCCGGCCAATTGCTCCTGAATAAATCTGCTGTACGGTTTGTCCTGATTAAATGAATTGATCACGTAATCGCGGTAACGCCACATGTTCAAGCGGTCGTTATCGTTTTGAAAACCGGTACTATCGGCATAACGCGCCAAATCCAGCCATTTACGCCCTTGGCGCTCGCCGTATTTCGGCGAAGCCAACAAACGGTCCGCCAATTTTTCGTAGGCATCAGGCGATTTATCATTAACAAACGCATCGACTTCTTCCGGGGTGGGAATGACACCCCACACATCCAGCGTAGCCCGGCGGATGAACGACGCCCGGTCGGTATCCTGTGAGGGCTTGATACCTTTCGCTTCCAGCGGTGCCAACACAAACGCATCAATAGCGGTTCTGACCCAATCTTTCTGCTGTACCTCAGGCACGGCAGGCGCCTTAACCGGTTGATATGACCAGAGTTTGGATTTGGACTGTCCGGCTGGAGCAGCGGCTTCGGTGGCCGGTTTTTCTTCGGCGGCCTGAGCAGCGTCGGAGAGCGCAAGTGCCAGCCCCCAGACCACCGCGCAATATAGTTTTATTTTCATTGAATTCCTCCAAAATGACAGCTTGATGGAACGAAGCCGGGGCTTAAACCCAACCTCATTCGGAAATTAACCTTTATGCTTATGGCCTTTGCTGTGCTCTTGCTCTTTGGCATGCTCTTCGGGCTTAGGCGCTGGCGGGACAATTTTGGTAATCTTGCCGCCCTCTTCTTCATAGTTTTGCGAACCTATCGCGCCTATTACTTTGAAACCCTTTTCAGCCAGCAAATCGGCAGACTTACCGGCACGGCCGGCGTGATTGGACACGGTGACTATGGAGCGTTCTTTAGGGATAAACGGCAAAGCCTTATCCAGCTCATCGATTTGTACGTTTAAATAGACGGGAAAGGTGCCGATCTTGCTGATCTCATCAGGACGGCGCACATCGATAATCAATACCTGCTCAGGCTTGGCGAGTAAGGCATCGATTTCGGCGCGATTCAATTTGGGCGTTTTATAGGTATAAGGCCGCGCGGCCGGCGCCTCGGTTTTTTTACCGGCGTCCGCGTCAGCGGCAAACGCTACCGGAGCCGCCAAGATCAGAGCCAAAAGAGCCGCTGTGGTCGTATTTTTCATTGCTATGTCTTCCTGTTATTAGTTGCTAACTGCACGGTTTATCGCGCTTGAATAAGGTTCCTCATTTGGTAAAAAGCAACTAGCATGCCACTCGAAATATATCCGCCATAAAAAACCATCACTAGCTTGTTAGTCATTGATTTAACACGTGATATTTATTTCAAACCACTCTCGATAACACTTGATAAATCCCTGAACATCCAAGCACAGCCCAAGCAACTGGTGGAAATTCAGCAGGGTCGCAGCATGCCCTGTTGCTGGGCTAGCACCACACCAACCGTTGAATGATCCGGGCGGATTTATCCCTGGTGGGCCGTTCGGGTTGAGCTCGTCGAAACCTGAAGTGCTTGGCGCTTCGAAAATACCTTCAAGGGCAGAAAGGCGAGCAGTATTTGAGGTTGAGCTTAATAAAGTTGCTTGGGGTCTTTAGATAGGAGGCGTGCTGATCGGGAACTCTGTAACTTTCCGCTCCGCACCACTTGGAGCCCGGCCAATAAGCCGGACAAAAAAAACGGGCTAAGGATCAATCCTTGCCCGTTAGAGGTTCTCACCACGAGAGCTTGATGAAATGCTTGGGGCCCTTAAGTCCCGTTTTAAGGGCCGTTTGAGATATTCCGTCAAATCAGCTATTTCGGCCGACTGCTAATACCTGCCGCGAGCAGCGGAATTTTGTAAGCCGCGCCGCGACCGACGACATACAGGGTTTTCTTGTCTAAACCCGCAAACGCCAGGTTCTGCGGCTTTTTGGGTAGTGGAATCACGCCCAGGCTCTCACCTTTAGCGCTGATGATTTCTACACCGGCATTGGAAGCAACATACAACCGGCCTTCATCGTCCAATGCAATACCGTCGGCACCACTGGACCACGTGCCGTCTTCACCTTTTTTCCAACCGTCCAACTTGGCGAAATTGCGCCGATTCTGAATTGAGCCGTCCGCGGCAATGTCGTAAGCCAGAATGTGTTCGCCTTGGGTATTGGCGACGTACAAGACTTTTTCGTCCTTGCTTAATTGAATACCGTTGGGACGCTCGATGTCGGTCGCCAATTGTTTAAGCTCGCCGCCCTGCGAAATATAAAACACGCCGGGATGCGACGGCGGCGGATTGGGATTGTCCTTGCTCGGCCGGGTGCCGCTATCGGTAAAGTAGATACCGCCGTTGCTGGCGCGCACCAAATCGTTAGGACGTTGAAATGCGGTGCCTTGATAGTTTTCGGCCAAGGTATTTTTCTTGTTGGCCGGATAGACTACGCCCACTTTGGTTTTGACGGTTTGTACCGCGACGATTTCGCCGTCGGGCGTTAACGCCAGGCCGTTGGAACCGTTGGAGTTTTCCAGAAAAGTCGAGACTTTATCGTCCGTGCCGATCCGTATGATTTTGTTGGCTTGGGTTTCGGTGAACAATAAACTGCCGTCACTATAACCAATAGGTCCCTCGGTCCCGTTAAAGCCGTCTTTGATCAGCTCGGCTACCACGCCGCCGGCAGCGACGCCGGGAATAGCCGGGGTAACCGGGTCGTCGGCGCTGGCCGCCGCCGCATAAATCAACGCGCTAAATCCTAGTAAATAGAAGTGTTTAGATAACATCAGTATTTCCTTTGGAAATGTTTCGATAAATCGGTTTGCCGGACGGCATTCTGGCCGTCCGGCGTGTGTAACAATTAGAACTTGGCTCTAAAGTGCACCCCGTAGTAACGCGCATCGCCGAATGAAGCACTCGCCGCGCCGGTACCGGAAAAGTTACTGGCATTGGTAAAGTAGATGGTGTCAAAGATGTTTCTACCGACCAAGTCCAGGTTGTACTTGCCATTTTTAGTACCCAATCCAATCCCGCCATCGGTGACGTGATAGGCGTCCTGCTTACCGTAACGAGACAAACTGGCGTTGTAGTTGGCTGCGGATTTAAAGCTGTCGATCAAATAAGCGTGCCATTGCAAACCATAGTCGTTACCGTAACCAAAGGTTAATGGCGCTCGGTAATCTATCCCGTAGTTGGCAGTAAATGCCGGCGCGTTCGGGATGGTTTTACCGGTTTGATCGCAATATCCGCTGTTATTCGCTTCCGGTGGGCACGGCGCGTTGGCAAAGTCGGTGTAAATGGCTTTGTTATACGAGCCGTTCAGGAACACATTCAAACCTTGGGTAATATCCCAATTGGTTTCCAATTCGATACCGCGTAATTGAATACCGCCGATATTGCCCAGTTGCGTCAAGAATTGACCGGCCCGCAATGGGTCAGCCGCCACCAGCTGCGATTGATAACCTTGAATATCGGTTTGGTACAAGTTGACGTTGAATACCAGCTTGCGATCCAGCAAAGTGCTCTTGAAACCAAATTCGTAGTCCATCACGTCTTCCGGTTTGACGTTTTCCGTAGCCCCAGTGTTAAAGTTGAACTGCGCCGCCCCGGATTTTTGACCGCCGGCCACTGAACCGTAGACCATCAAATCTTTATTCACTTTGTAACTGGGGTTAATCAACCAGTTTTGCGAATTCTGATCGAAACCTTGCCGCGGAGCATCCCATTCCGGACCCAGACGGTTACTGCGAATAGCCTTGGCCGCAGCAATCTGCGCGGCATTGGCACCCACGGAGGCACCCAAAGCATCTAAATCCACACCGCCCAAATTCCGGCTATAACCGGTGTTTTCCCGACGTTCAAAGGTATTGCGCAAGCCTAAGGTCAAGGTCGCATCATCGGTGACATGCCAGTTGATCTGACCGTAGCCGGCATAGCTATCGGTGGCAGGCACCACGTTTTGCGTCAACATGGTATCGCGCATGGACGCCGCCAATAATTGCCGGGACGCCGGGCTGGCATTCAACAGCGCGTACTGGCTATTGCTGGCATGGAACGCGCCGGCATCGACCCCGAAAAGGCGCTGATTAAAGGTATTGGCGATAGCACGCATCGCAAACAACCCGAACTGGTAATCGATGGGTCCAGGGTCTTTAGACGCCAATCTCAGCTCCTGCGACCACTGTTCGTTTTTAACCGTCCAACCGGAGATCCGTTCAACGTCTGCGGTGCTTGACTCGCCATCATGATTGGGTTCAAACAACGCATCCCGATAAGCGGAAATCGAGGTCAACCGATGTCCCGCCACATCCCAGTTTATTTCCGCCGACACACCCGAACCATCACCGCGCGATTGGCGCCTTTCGTTGTTCGCCATCGCTCTAGGATCACCAATCACGGTCACCGGTTGGCCATTGGTTCGCAGGGTATTGAACCAATCCCTGGCTAACCGGCTGCTGAAGGTAGTGGTTCGCAGAGTGCCATCGTCAAAGCGCGTAGGATCGGCTATGAGGGGTTGCACACTCATGGTTTGAGTCGAGGCAGTTTTATCGACAATCACCCGCGCGCTCAAATCTTCACTCGGCGTAAACAGAAACTGCAAACGCCCACCCAACGCATTGGTTTCGCCTAAATCCCCCTCACTGCGATGCACATCCAAATTTTTCACAAAGCCGTCGCGCTTATCGATAAATCCGGAAGCGCGATACGCCAACAAACCCGGCAAGATGGTACCGGTAGCGCCGAATTTGCCTTGCAGGGTATCCCTATCCCCCGCGAAGCCATCCACGTAATAACTGTTCTTGAATGAAGGCGCTTTGGTGGTAATGTTCAGCAAACCCAGGTTGCTGTTTTTACCTTGCAGCGTACCTTGCGGACCACGCAACACTTCCACTTGATCCAAATCGGCAAAGTTGGCCCACGCCGCCCCCGCCCACGCCCGCCAGACGTTATCCACCATCACGCCAACACTGGGCTCCATGGATTCGTTACCGCTGTTTTTGCCCAAACCCCGCAAAGCAATACTGGTTTGCCGGGCATTGGCCGAGGTCACACCCAAGTTAGGCGCACGCCGGGAAAAATCTTGTACCGACACCACGTTATCCCGCTCCAGCGTTTCCCGATTGATTACCGCCACCGGAATCGGCACTTCCTGCAACTTCTCTTCCTTACGCCGAGACGTTACGACCACTTCCGACAGGTTTTGCGGCTCGTCGGCTTTCTCTTCCGGCTCCGGCTCAGCGGCGGCTACGACATTGTCCGGCTCCTGGCTGGTTTGCGCAGCCGGATCGTTAACAGCAGGCGCCGGCGCGGCCGCCACGCCTCTTTTAAGTAAATCCTGCTCACGCCGTTTTGAGGCTTCCAATTCCCGGCTCAAGCGTTCAACCTGTGCTTGTAAATCGTTCACTTTGGTATCGGCAACCGCTTTATTACCAGTCTTTTTCGCGCTTTTTTTAACCGGCGCGGTTTGGGCGGTCGCATCGCTAGCAATCAGCATTGAACCACCCGCTATAGCCATTGCCACGCATACCGACAAACCGCGCCGATTCCTGATGTGCAACGGCACTTTCACCGATTCAATGTTGTCCGCCGACAGACTCCCAATTAAATTTTCCTTCACGATCTCACCTATGCGAATGTTACAAAAACCAATTCGAGCCAACGCCACGACGACGCCTGCCATTCGAACTTTCTGTAACGCTCAACGCAACGACCGTGCCACAGGATGATAAACATCCGCCTAGCCATCCATTAATTAGATTTAAACAATTGAATTTAATAACTAACTTTAAGACCCAATTTATCTATCTTGCTAACATCATGAGAACGCCGCCAGCTGAAAAACTGTTGAAAGGTCATCAGCCTTTGCTGACTAACTGCCCGCCAATCAACAGTTTCATTTCCAGGTTACGAGCTGGTGTCAAGCGCGTTTTTTGGTCAACCTACCATCTTAAATTTTCCCGCTTAGCTGAATACCGAACCAACGCGGATAAGGATCCGGCCCGTAGGAGTTCCAGCCAATTTCGTGATTTCTATCGTTGAAGATGTTTTTACCGATCAGGCTCAAATCCCAGTGTTTGTCGCGGGTACCGATACCGATCGCCGCGTCCGTTCGGGCCCTATCTGCCACCCAGCCATAGGCCGACAGGTTATCGGTGTTATTGAACTCGGTTTGGTAGTTGGTATTAAAGCTGGTGTGCGCGATGTATTTGCTCTCGAAAATCGGCTTGGAATATTCGGCGCCGACGTTGAAATTCCATTTGGACGCGCCTGGCAAATACTGGCCGGTCATATCGACGTAATCCCCGGTCAGATAACCCAGCTCATCGGGCTTAGGTGCATTTTTGTAATCCAGATATTCGGCAACGTTATAGGCGCCGTTGAAACGGATCGACAAATCGGGAATGGTGTTGATCACGCTATCCAACTCCACGCCGTGCACCCGCACTCGGCCGACGTTACCCTGCGATGCGGTATAAGCCGTCAAACCGGAACCGCCCGGCTCCATATTGACTTGGGTTTGGAACTCGTCGACCACCTGTACGGCTTGCTGGTAGTTTTTAATATCCATGACGAAGGCATCGACATTGAGCACTATCGACTTGTCCAGCCAGAATGATTTCAAACCCAGTTCTAATGCGTGGGTTTCTTCAGGCTTAACCGTAAAGGGACGGCCATTGACCGGAGCGACCGAGCCGGACTTTTCACCGTATTGCCAGGACAGATACGTGGTCAGGTCGTCGTTAATTTTATAGCTGGGCGACAACTGCGCGGTATACAAAACGTCTTGATAATCGTCTTCGACGGTTTGGTTCAAACGACCGATCTGCGAAGCCCGCAGGGTTTTGGCGTTGGCTACCATGGTTTTCTGCGCGGCAGTCAATGCGGCGTAACTGGAGCCGCCAAAATACCGGGCTGCTAAGGAATCGGCCAGCGCGGTTTGCTCGGCGCTGTTCACCACAGCATCGCCGGCTACCACGCCGGTTTGCGCGGCGTTGAGTTTTCCGTAATTGCTTGTCGATCCGTAGAAGGTGTTGGTCACTGTTTTATTGGACCCATCGGGATTTTTGTCGATCACCCCGTCGCCATCCTGATCGACGGTAAACGACTGCGCCGTATCGGAATTAAAACCGCCGGTTGCCACGTCCCTTACCGTTACAGGGTTAAACGCCCCTCCAACACCGTTTCGGCCAATAATCTTAAAGTTACGGGACTTACGGTCTTCATGCGTGGCGCGTACCCCGGCGGTGAGGGTGAATTTATCGGTAAAGTGCAAATCCGACTCGCCGTATAGGGCACCGGATTGGGTGCGGATCTCAGTGGACTCAAAGGTGCGTGCATCTTGCAATAAGTCTTTCAAGATCGCTTCACCGGCGCCGCGATTGGTCCCGGCGTTTCTATATAAAGCATTGTACTGGCCGTTGGTGGCGAACCAGGCCCCAGCGTCGGCGCCCCAGCCGGCTTTCGAGTCCACATTATCCTTGGTCCATAAACCGATCACCCCGGCCTTGTAATCCAGAAAGCCGCCCGGTTTGTTGACGATTTTAAATTCCTGCGTCCATTGGTTGTATTTAACCCCACCTCCGCCATCGACGCTGATGTCAAACGGCGTACCTTCGTCGTTGTGCGCATCGAAGCGATACTCGCGCACCCCGGTCCGGGAACTCAATACATGATTGCCGACTTCCCAGTCGATTAACGCCGCTGCGCCCTGGTTATTGACGGTTTGGCCTTTGTTTTGATCGAACCAGACGGTACCGCGTTGTTCGCCACCAACATAATCGTTATAGGTAAACCCTCTGTTGGCAAAATACTGACCGGCCGCCGCTCTTGAACCGACGGCGCTGATCGCCCCCGGACTGGTGGTATCGTTCATTGCGAATTGGTTACTGTGACTAAAATAGCCATTGAGTTTGGAATAAGCGGATGTGCCGTTTCTATCCGTGAGACTACCGTCGGCAAATCTAAAAGGCTGATCATGATAGAAAGTTAACCCGTTTTGTACCTGTGGCTGTTTGGGTTCGAAATCGGCGATAAAGCGCGCCGTTAAGTTTGAGGTTGGGGTAAACAGCAACTGCGCGCGCCCGCTCAGGCGGTCACGGTTGTACAAGGTGTAATTCCGGTCGTATTCGTTTTCATAAAAACCGCGCGCCTTGTCGACGATGAATGATCCACGCCATGCGAGGAAATTATCGATCACCGTGCCACCTAACGCACCTTGCAATATCAAAGATTCCCGCTGTCCATAAGCAGCGGATAACTCCGCCGTCGGCGCAAAAGTAGGCATTTTAGAGGTGACGTTAACCTTACCGGAACTTGCGGATAAACCACCCTCGGTACCGCGTGGCCCGCGCGTGACCTCCACCGCTTCCACATCATAAAAACTGAAGTTAGCCAACTGGGTCAAAGCGTACGGTACGCCATCCACCGTTACACCGACACTGGGATCCTGCGTTTCCGTGAAACTTCTTTTCCCCAAACCGCGCACCGATAGCGAGGCGCCGCGCGTGTTGTTTTGATTGAATTGCACGTTGGACGCGCGGCGGGTGATGTCGCCCAAGTCTCTGGACAGTTCCCGGTTTAGCTCGGTACCGGATACTACCGACACCGATTGCGCGACTTCGTGTAATTTCGCCAATTTGGGTTTGGCCTTCACCACCACCTCGCCCAAATCGGCTTTTTGATCGTCATCGTTCTGGGCTAACTCGGTTGCCTGCGCTTCGTTCGGTGCGGCAGCGGTTTCCGCACTTGGTGCGCCGGCATTAGCAGCTCCGCCAGGTGCAGTGCCCGTTGCGCCTTTTTTGATAAACTCCAATTCACGTTGTTTGGCGGCGGCTAGCTGCTGACGCAAAGCCTGGTTTTCCGCTTCCAAATCGCTCACAGCTTTGCTGTTTACGGTTTTGGTTTTGCTGTTTTTTTTCGGCGCGGCTTCCACATCGACTGCAGACACCATGGACACACCGGCGATAGCCATTGCCACGCAGGTCGATAACCTTCGCCGCGAACTGATTGCTTGAGGGACCCCATCCTGTCGAGTAGCGCTTATTGAAAAAGCACTTGCTAATTTATCGCTCACTATGCCACCTAAACGAATGTTAAAAAAATCGATAAAAAACTAACGTTAATACTGTGCCGTCTAAAACCATATCCGGCTTTAACATCGATTTTGCAATAGGTATGCCAGCAATATTAAATGCGCATTGAAGGGAAATAATCCCCGAAAATATATTTATAAAATACTGTTTTATATGAACAATTAAATTAATTACTCGTGATCAACCGGAAAAATTAACAGCAAAAGCACGCGCTGTTTTTATCAAATACTGCTGAAACTCAAACAACTACTGCTGGCAACATGAACGGGCCTTGCTGTTAGGTTGCATGAGCATTGCTGCTCACCTGAGCGACGTCTGTTGAATTGGAAATACTTTTTGCTGGCAGCCTGCCCTTGGCTCAACAAGTTTGGCCAAATCCATCGTCCTTCTCTGCCGTTTACCCTGAGACTTACAGGAAAAATGCCGGGCGCAAGCACTGGCGCACTAATGACAAAGCCTTGAAATTCCGGCTCTTTTAGAGTTTATGACTTTTTGCGGCGAGATTTTTGGTGACCGATACGGATAGAACAAAATATTGGCTTGATCATTGCTTAACACCAAAAGCAACAGCAAACACCCATTTATAAAGGAATAAAAAATGACACAAATCAGACCCTCCGCAAGCGCGCATGGACGAAAAAAGAACCGAGCATCGCGTAAACACCAGACTTGGCAACAAGCCACGTTGATTGCGTTAGGCACGGCCCTCAGCGTCTCGGCATTATCGGGACCAAGCGTTTTTCCCACTGGCACCACGCGCTACGATCCCAGCAAAGCCTATAACTCATTTGTTTTGTTCAGCGGCGGCGACAACATCGCGCATTTGATCGATCTAAATGGAAACGCCGTACACGAATGGCCGGATGCCGCCAGCCACAGCACCTTAATCAACCCCGCATTGACCGGTGGCAAACTGGGGCATGTGTTTGTGACGCAGGAAACCACCGAAGGCAAAGGCACAGACCTTGTGCCCGGCCAAGTCAGCAAGAAAATCACCAAAACCATTGCCGAGCTGGATTGGGATGGCAAAACCGTCTGGCGTTTCGGCGACAAAGCCCCCGGCGGCGCGGCGCAACAACATCATGACTGGGCCAGACTACCGAACGGCAATACGGTGGTGTTGGCTAACCTGGTGCACCCAGTTAAGGGTTTTAAACAAGCGCAGGTTTTGGACGATGTGATTTATGAAGTCAATCCGGCAGGCGAAGTGGTCTGGAAATGGATTGCCTCGGAACATCTTAATGAATTCGGCTTTACGCCGGCAGAACTTAAATTGGTCCGCAACGCCGAGATCGCCGACTATCTGCATGTCAACAATCTGAAAGTCGTTGGCCCAAATCATTGGTATACGGCTGGCGACCAGCGCTTTCATCCGGATAATTTGTTGATCGACGCGCGCAACGCCAATTTCATCATCATTATTGATAGAAAGACCGGTAAAGTGGTCTGGAACCTGAGGCCGCACTACCCAGCCGCGTCCATTGAAGAACAACAAGCCCGCAAGGTGCCGCGCCCGGTCGATCAAATCAGCGCCCAGCACGATGCGCATATCATCCCGGAAGGCTTGCCCGGCGCCGGGAATTTATTAGTGTTCGACAATCAAGGCATCGCCGGTTATCCGCCCGCTCCCGTGCCGCGTACCGGTGGTTCGCGCGTATTGGAGATCGATCCGGTCAAGAAAGAAATTGTCTGGCAATACACGGGCGAAAACTCCGGCGGCCCCAGTTGGTCGTTTCGTAGCACCCATATCAGCGCTGCCCGCCGCTTGCCTAACGGGAATACTTTTATAGACGAGGGCCAGAGCGGACGCTTATTTCAAGTCACGGCCGACGGCGACATAGTCTGGGAATATATCAATCCGTATTTTCGTACCGGTAAGGATGCTTTGACCGGCCGGGCCACCGCCAACAACTCGGTATATCGCGGCCAACCGGTACCTTACGATTGGGTACCGGCCGGCACACCGCATAGTGAGAATCCGGTCAGTGCGCCTGATTTGAGCAAATTTCGGCTACCGCTAGCCAGTAACAAGCCCTAAAACAACTTGGTAAAAACCCAGGCACGCGGTATGCAATTTTAAAACCATGGGTTTCGGGGTATCCGGTCGTGATGTTTGGTAGACGGGTTACTACCATTAAGTTTGACGGAACGGACACTCCACAACCGGATACCCCGAAACCCATGGCACGAACACCCTATAATTTGGAGACTAAGATGTTAGGTAAACCTATTCGACCAACGTTATCGCTACCGATCTTGACGGTCGCGCTATGCTGCGCGTATAGCTCGGCGGCAGCTTTGGAACTCGACCCCAAAGCCATCAACATCAAACTACCCGAGCAGATTAATTGGGTGGCAAACCCCAGCGGCTCGGAGAGCGCGGTACTGGTAGGCGATCCCAGCAAGCCAGGCCTGTATGTCGTACTGAACAAGTGGAAGGCTCATCACAATAGCAAGCCGCATTCACACCCGAACGACCGTTTCATAACCGTGATTTCAGGAACATGGTGGGTAGGCACCGGCACGGATTATGATCCGACGCATTTGCAAGCGGTGCCGGCGGGCAGCTTCGTCACCCACTACGGCAACGAAATCCATTATGACGGTGCCAAAGACGAAGATACGATTCTGCAGATTGTCGGCATTGGCCCGGCTACGTCTACCCCGGCCCCTGCAAAATAGCAGACAGCTCGCCATCGGCGAGCTGTCTAAGATTACTCTTCGCTTTCTTCGTAGGCGACGGCCAATTTTCTCTGACCATTGGCCAGCATGCCATACAGCCCCAGCTTGTGCCGCAGCACATTGCGGCTTATATCCAGCAAGCGCGCGGTTTGCACCTGGTTTTCTTCGCAAAACTCGAACGCCGTACGAATCACGGTTTCTTCGATGATATCGAATAACTTAGGCGGCGCTTGTTCGCACAAACGTAGTAGCGAACTCTCCAGCGACGAAGTGGAAACTGTCGGTCCGGTCTGCGAAGCTCGCACACCGGATAACTTAAAGTCCTCCGGACGCAAGCGATTGCCGGGGCAGACCAACAATGCTCTATGCACGGCATTTTCCAACTCACGAATGTTGCCGGGCCAATCGTAATTTAACAGGGCCAACTCGGTGGATGGCGATAATTTAATTTCGCCGTAGCCCAGGCGGTCGCCGTAGACTTTCAGAAAGTGCCTGGCCAAAGGCAAAATGTCGCCCGGACGTTCCCGCAACGGTGCCAGGTGAATCGCCGCCACATTAAAACGGTAATACAGATCCGCGCGAAAATGCGACGCAGCCACCGCTTCTTCCAAATTAACGTTGGTAGCGGCGATGACTCGAACATCCACCGGCGACGGCGTGCGCGAGCCCACCTTGACCACTTCCCTTTCCTGCAATACCCGCAATAATTTCGCTTGCAAGCCCAGCGGTAAATCGCCGACTTCGTCCAGAAACAAACTGCCTTTATTGGCGGTTTCAAACCAACCTTCTTTGGTATTCAAGGCGCCGGTGAAAGCGCCTTTTTCGTGGCCGAACAATTCGCTTTCGATCAGGTTCTCACTGAGTGCCGCGCAATTCAGAGCCCCGAACGGTCCTTTGGCGCGCTTGCTCAGTGCATGCACATGCCTGGCGACCAATTCCTTGCCGGTGCCGGTCTCGCCGATGATCAGCACTGTCGCATCGCTGGGCGCGATCCGCTCGATGTGCTCCAACAGTTTTCGTGAAACCGGATCCTCGAACACCATCGCCGTGGCCCGCACCGTGTGCGACAGCTGTCGTAATTGCAATTCGTCAAATGCCAATAATGTCATACGGTTTCCCCTTTACTGCGAGCAACGATGCCGCCACTCAAAAATTGTTCCATGAAAACTCTTTTCCTAAGATGTCAAAAATAGTGATTCGTCAGCGGCATCGCAAATCAACTGCCGATACGCCAACGCCAAACAAAAATCAGCCTTACCGTGCCGAAAGTCAGCCTACACATCGGCACCAGCGCCGAGCACAGACCAAAAAAAAGCCAGCAGTCCTTTGGGGACACACTGGCTTCCGGCGATCCGGTCAGCAGAAGTGGATGTTATGGAGACAAAATGCTCGGAAAATAACAGCGAGATACCAGGCTCTAAGCATGGTTCATGCCACTTCGTGTTTTCAGCACATCATAAAGGATTACAGGTTTTTGTGAAACCCAAATGTTGCCACAGCAACATAATCTGTTGTTTAAGTGTTGATATATCAACACATTTCCATGAGTCTGAATTTTACTTGCGAAGCATTGGCCTTTTTCGCGCTAATCCAATTGAGTCGGGCTTTTTCGACAAGCCCAGTCAGCCGAAATCGTTCGCCAAACATGCCCGCTATGTTTCGACCTGTTCGTATACCAGCAGCATTTGCTGACACCATGCTGGTAAATCAGCATTTTTTTGGATATTTGCCGTTAACCCGCGTGCTTCCATGTTCGGTAACTCAAACGGGTGTTGTCGATCTGCCTGGAACACAGGGGTAATTTGGCGTATTCCAGCAATCACCCAGCATATTGGCCCTTATCTTGCTGAAGACCGGATTGAAAAGGCTAAGTCAATATTCACAAGCGACTTACCTAAAATTCGCAACTTTCAACTTTGGAGAAAAACATGGGCTTGAGCATTCCCCACCTATTAGTAGTTTTAGCGATTGTGGTCTTGGTGTTCGGCACCAAGCGCCTGAAAAATGTCGGCGCCGATCTGGGCGATGCGATCAAGGGATTTCGTAATGCGGTAAAGGAAAGCGAAGAAGCCGAAGAGGCCAAAGCGATCACCCAACTCTATCAGGAAGAATTATCCGGCGAATTGATAGGTGAAACTGACCGCACCAAGGCTTGATACTTCCGGGTTGCTGTTCTCCGGCTAAAGACGCTCAGACCAGCGCCCTGTTGCCAGAGCAGCAGCATTTGATCGCCGTCTGCTCGGCTAACAACAGCTTAGAACTTTTACCCGGTAAAAATTATGCTGCTGATTCTCACCTGAGCCCAAGCGCATGCAGTGCACTATGCTTCGAAAAATCTGTGCAGATTGATTGGTATAGCACTTGCTTAAGACAAACATTTAGTTGCCTTTGCCGGAGAAACGATAGCTTTAAAACCGGCCGGACCTCGCTAACCAATCGGATCTCCCGAGAAATCCATGTGGATCGTTAATATTGCTTTACGCCGCCCCTATACCTTTATCGTGGCGGCGCTGTTGATTCTATTGTCTACCCCCTACGTGCTGCGGAAAATGCCCACCGATATTTTCCCAACCATCGATATTCCAGTGGTAGCGATGCTGTGGCAATACAACGGCATGACCGCCAAAGAAATAGCGGACCGCTTAACGACCACGGTCGAACGCTCCATGGCCTTGATCGACGGCATTGAACACAGTGAATCTTTGTCCTACAGCGGTGCGGCCGTGGTTAAAGTATTTTTCCATCCAGGCACCGACATTCGCACGGCCATCGCCCAGGTGATGTCCAGCAGTAACTCGGTTTACCGCTCGCTGCCGACCAATGTGGCACCGCCGCAAGTCATTCAATATTCGGCCGCCGACCTGCCGCTGGTGCAATTGGGCATTTCCAGTAGCGTCGTCCCGGAAACCGATGTCAACGATCTGGTGAATAACATCGCCAGAACCGCATTGCAATCCAAACCCGGCGTGGCGATGACCAATCCGTTCGGCGCCAAAAGCCGGCAAATTACGTTGGATGTTGATGCGCCGGCTCTACTGGCGCGCGGTCTGTCTCCCGCCGATTTAAACGATACGTTGGCAGCGCAAAATCTGATTCTACCCACCGGCACCGTAAAAATCGGCAGTAACGAATACGATGTCAGCCTAAATGGTGCGGTGGCCGCGATTTCCCGTCTGGCTGACCTGCCGGTGCGCACCGTGAACGGCGTGACGACGCTGGTCCGCGATGTAGCTACGGTTAGAGACGGCTCGGCACCGGTTACGACCATCGCCCGCCAAAATGGCGAGCGTGGCATATTGACTTCGATCTTCAAGGTCGGTCGCACCTCGACTCTGGAAGTGGTTGAACACGTCCGGCAAACCATTCCGAAAATGCTCGACCTGATGCCGGATGGCATCAATATGCGCTTGATGTTCGACCAGTCACTGTTCGTGAAGGCCGCCATCGGCAATGTGTTGCACGAAGCGCTGATCGCCGCCGGCTTGACTGCCGCAATGATCTTGCTGTTTCTGGGCAACTGGCGCACCACCTGCATCATCGCGGTATCGATACCACTGTCCATCATGTGCTCGCTGATTGCCTTGTATCTTGTCGGCGAAACCATCAATCTGATGACGATGGGCGGCCTAGCCTTGGCGGTGGGGATTTTGGTGGACGACGCCACCGTGGAAATCGGAAACATCGAGCGGCAAATGCTGCTGGGTAAGAACCCGCATCAAGCTATCCTTGACGGCGCGGCGGAAATCGCGATGCCGGCGCTGGTCTCGACGTTGTGCATCTGCATCGTGTTCGTACCGATGTTTTTCCTGTCCGGCGTGGCGCGCAGCCTATTCGTACCGATGGCGGAAGCGGTGGTATTCGCAATGCTGGCTTCCTACATTCTCTCGCGTACCTTGGTGCCGACGCTGGTGATGTATGTGATGTCCGGCCATCACGGCCATACCGATGCGCCGCCGACCAACGCGCTGGCGAGAGGCTTTCAACGCCTGCATCACGCCTTCGAGCGCGGCTTCGAACAGTTTCGCGGCCACTATCTGATCTTGGCCAGTCATTTACTGAAACACCGTTTGCGTTACAGCTCTGCGATTCTAGGCTTTTGCCTGGCATCGCTGGGTTTGGTGCCGCTATTGGGAGAAGATTTGTTTCCGGCCGTGGACGCCGGGCAGATTCGTCTGCATGTCCGGGCGCCGTCTGGCACCCGCATTGAGGAAATGCCGCAACACATCGATGCGGTGGAAAAAGTCATTCGCGGCATTATTCCCGCCGAGGAGATAGCCGATTTATTGGACATCATCGGCGGCCCGTACAGCACTCGCAACACCTTATTCGGCAACTCCGGCACCGTGGAAACCGCCGACACCGAGATCATGATTTCACTGCGTCCGGGCGATCATGCGCCCAGTGCCGACTATATCAAACGCCTGCGCGCAGAACTGCCCGGACAATTTCCCGGCCTGGAATTTTTCTTCCAGCCCGCCGATCAGGTCAGCCAGACCGTGAACTTCGGTGTACCGGCACCTATCGACATCCAGTTCATCGGCGGCAAGCCGGACGAGGTGATGCCGCAGGTTATCGCCTTGCAAAATCGTATGAGGCAAATTCCCGGCATCGTCGATGCACATATTTACCAGCGTATGAATCGGCCGGCATTGGATTTGGAAATGAATCGCCAGCAATTGCAACAACTGGGTTTATCAGCCCGCGATCTGGCGCAAAACCTGTTGCTGACCCTGAGCGGCAGCATGCAAACCGCGCCGTCGTTCTGGCTGAATCCGGCCAACGGCAACTCGGTAAATATCGGCGTAATGGGCAATCCCCTGGATTTGGATAATCTGGATGCCTTGATGCGCACGCCGGTGGGCGGCGGTAACGGCCAACCGCAACTGCTGGGCAATCTGGTCAAATTGAAACGCACCGTATTACCGGTGGCGGTGACGCATTACAACGCCAATAATGTATTCGACATTTACGCCAGCGTTGAAGGTCGCGATTTGGGTTCGGTGAGCCGGGAAATCGAAACGCTGGTTGCCGACAGCCGCAGCCACCTGCCGCGTGGCGTCGAATTGAGTGTGCGCGGTCAGATCGAAACTCTGAAAAGTTCGTTTACCGGTTTGGGCGCCGGCTTGGCCGTAGCAATTGTGATGCTGTATCTGTTGCTGGTGGTCAATTTCCAATCCTGGCTGGACCCGCTGATTATCGTCAGTGCCCTGCCCGCCGCGCTGGCCGGCATCGCCTGGACCTTGTTTCTGACCGGCACCACGCTGAGCATCCCGGCCCTGACCGGCAGCATCATGGCCATGGGCGTGGTCACCGCTAATAGCATTTTATTGGTGTCGTTTGCCCGCACCCGTCTGGCAGAAGGTGTACCGCCGGTGACGGCAGCGTTGGAAGCAGCGGCTACCCGGCTCAGACCGGTGCTGATGACCGCGTTTGCGATGATCGTCGGCATGTTGCCGATGGCCATCGGTTGGGGCGAAGGTGCCGAACAAAACGCACCGCTGGGCCGTGCGGTGATCGGCGGCCTAGCCTTTGCCACCGTATCCACTTTACTGTTCGTACCGCTGGTATTTGCCGGCACTCATCGCTGGCTGGCGCACCGACTTTCGCATCGTACAAGCTTTGTAACTCCCTAAAATATTATGAATAGCATCCCTTCCTCTACCTTTGCGCGACCGTCCACCGACCATTCGCACCGCACCCTGCTGGTAGTAAAACGGCTGGGTTTGGGACTACTGCTGTTGCTCCTGCTGGCCGGCGCCTGGCGTATGGCGCAGAACCTACAGCAAGCGGAGAGCTTGCAGGCACAAACTGCGGCCAGCCAGCAGCGCAGCGTCATCGCCGCGCATTCAAAGCCCGGCGAGGCGACCCGCAAACTGGTATTGCCCGCCAGTTTGCGCGGCAACACCGAAACCCAACTCTATGCGCGCAGCAACGGCTATTTAAGTGCCTGGCATAAAACCATAGGCGATCAGGTCAAAAAAGGCGACCTGTTGGCGGTTATCGACGTGCCCGAGCTGGAACAGGAACTGGCGCAAGCGCGCGCCGCGCTGGCACAAGTTAAAGCCCGGCTGGAACTGACTCGCACCACCTTGCAACGCTGGACGCAATTGAACGGCACCGATAGCGGCACGCAACAGGAGTTCGACGAAAAACGCAGCGCTTTCTTGCAAGCCGAAGCCGATTTTTCCGCCGCGCAAGCCAATGTCAAACGCCTGGAAAATATCGAAGGCTATCGGCGCATCGTCGCCCCGTTTTCCGGGGTGATTACCCGTAGGGCGGTCGATGTCGGCAGTTTGATCGTGGCCGGCAGTCAGGAGTTATTTGCCTTGACCCAAACCGACCCGTTGCGGTTGACGGTTTGGGTGCCGCAAGTCTACGCGGACGACATCAAGGCCGGCCAGGAAGTCTCGGTAAGAGTGCTGGATTCGCAAGGCAAGCAGGTTAACGCCCATGTGGATCATGTCGCCGGCGCGCTGGACCCGGTGAATCGCTCCCGACAAGTGGATATTACCCTTCCCAATAAAGACGGTAAATTACTGCCTGGTTCCTACGTGGAAATCTCAATCAACGTCGCCGGCAAATCCAGCCCCTTGGTGGTGCCGGCTAATGTGTTGGTGATCGATCAGGCCGGTCCGCATGTGGTAGTGGTCGACGCGGAACATCGCGTGGCGTTTCGCCCGGTAAAATTGGGCCGCGACTTTGGCCGCGAACTGGAAATATTGGAAGGCATCTCAGCCAGCGATACCTTGGTCGCCAGCCCCTCTGATCTATTGGTGGAAGGCGAAACCGTGAGCGTGGTGGAAGCTCAAGCAAAGCCGGCGGAGAAACCCAAGGACAAAACCGCCGGCAAATCGTGAAACATTTCAGTAATCCGTAGCAGGGCGAACCATCCGCTTGCGATACCCAAACGGCATGTGGCGCTGGCCTCATGCCGGCTTGCCGGTCAGCCGGGTGATTTGTTTTGTCTACACCCTATCCGTAAAAAGTTTCTTGGGGAAATAGGCATCATCGCTACGAACCGGAGTTTAGAGCTGAGGTTGGCAATTGCATCGGTACAAATGCCACGCCTTTGTCCTCAATCTTTGGCCCCAGCGGCTGAAAGCCCAACCGAACATAAAACGGCACAGAGGGCAGCGAGGCATTCACCGTGAAGGTCTCCGACGGGCATGCGGCCAACGATAAGTTGATGGCGCGCAACGCCAATGCCGTGCCGATACCTTGGTATTGGCAGTCAGGCGCCACAAACAAATGAAACAGATGCCGGGCATCGCGAACTGCAACCACACCGGCCAGCTTACCGTTTAGCAAACCCACCAGATAAAGGAAATTTGCATTAGCGATGTAGCTAGCAATCGCTTGCGGGCTGATGCTCGAATAAAACAACTCGGCACCGTCGCCCGTTGGGGAAATCGTACAACGGTTGGCAACACTGCCAATCAGTTGGCTAACGCACTCGGCATCGGTCGCTACGGCGGGACGAATGATCAACGGCGAGTTCGTGATCATTGCGCGGTAGCGGCAACATCCGGCAAGTTGTGATAAACCTGCTCGACGGTTTGGTTTTCGGTTAAGGCTTTGACGACAGCCGGTATGGGTTCCGCATGGATGCCGGGCAAGTCTTGTTCCAAGGGATTCACAATCGAAAACGCCAATTTCTCCAGCGGCGGGCAAAAATCGGCGTCCACACCTGGCTTGTTACCACGCGCATCGATCCGGTACCAACCGTGTTGCGGCAGGTAAACCGCGTTCAAACCGTGCAGGCAATAAGGCGGCTGGTCGCCGTCTAGCGTCAACCGCTGGTAACACAGCGCGGCCGGGATGCCGTTGGCGCGCAATAGCGCCGCCAGTAAATGGCTTTTGGCGTAACAATAGCCGGTGCCGTGAATCAACACCTCGGAGGCTTTACAGGTCACTGGGTTCAGCCGGTAGTCCCAACTATGCTTGATCTGGTCGCGGACGAATTCAAAACAGCGTTTGGCGATGGCTTCATCATCGGCGCAACCGTCCGCCAACTTGGCGGCTTGAGCGACGATAGCCAGATGTTGGCTGTCGATATAAACACTGCTGCCCAGGAAGGGCTTCATTTCCGGCAACAACTTTACCGCACGTTGGATTTTGGTTAACACGCCGGTCAGTAATGAAACGATTTCCGGCATCGCCAACAGCTCCGCTTCGCCGATGTTGGCGCTCCGCAGCGGCAAGGTGATCGAGGCGGCTTCGATCAGTGTGGCCGACATGGTGACCAAGGTTTCCCGGAGCGCTGCATCAGCATGATGGGCGCGCGACGTGGCATTCAATACCGCCACCGGCTTATCCACAAAGCCGTCGAAGGCCACCAACCAATCCAGCGTATTTTTGATGGTGCCGGTAACGCCGTGGGCATATTCCGGGCTGGCGATCAGCAAGGCATCCGCCGAGGCCACTTCGTTGCGTAATTGCAGGGCAACGGCCGGCGGCGCGTGTTCCAAATCCGGATTGTATAAAAGCAAGTCGCCAAGCCCGGAAAACAAATAGACTTCGATAGAGGAAGGCGCCAAATGCCTCACAGCGCGCAGCACGGCGGAATTGATGGACACAGCCCGCAAGCTGCCGGATAAAGCCAGTATTTTCATGGCAAAGCTAAGTGTGGAATGTCAGGGAAAAGTAATGGCAAGCAATAATAGACCGCTTGGCACGGCTTGATAATGACGTTGATTTTCGCATGCCATAAAGGGGACTGGGCAATTTCTAAAAATCATCGACCTGCTTGGATTACTTGCAAGCTTAGCCAAATCCAAACCGTCATAAAGCAAAACCCAAGCGTGCCCGGAATACTATTGGTTTATCGGAAAACAGCCTCGATGCATTTCGGCGTTTGCTTCCGCGCCAGGACTAAAAAAGTGAGGTCCATCATTTGCTCGCGCCTCGCCCCGCTGCACGCTTGGCCCGCGAATCGCGCGCGCTGTTCATGAATACGATAGCCCCGATGATGATCGCCGCCGCACTCAGGACGCGCGGCGTTAGCGGTTCTTGCGCGAACCAGTTGCCTAAAAACACTGCCACCAGCGGATTGACGTAGGCGTAGGTCGCTACCAACGGGATCGGCGCGTTTTGCAGCAACCAGGCGTAGGAGGCGAAACCGATCATCGAGCCAAACACGATCAGATACGCCAAGGCCAGCCAGGAGTTAACCGATACCTGAGCCAGGTTGAAAACACCCCATTGTTCGCTTAGCGCACTGACCAGCAACAAGGCAAAGCCGCCGGTCAGCATTTCCGCGCCGGTTGTCATCAATGCCGTCTTCGGCAAATCCGCAGTTTTGCTGTAGATTGAACCTAAGGCCCAAAGCAAACTGGCGAGCAATAGCGCCGCCACATCAAGTTTCGACCGCTCAAAAGTGCAACGCTGCGACCTGGACGCGGCCAACCTGGTATGCACAACCTGGGACCAATCGCTGCTGTCGCAAAATTTATTGATTTGCCGGAATACCGCCGAAGGCTGGGTACAATTGTTCAATACCCAGTTTTCAAGATACCGCGCGGATGAAAAAATTAGCCATTCAATTGACAGCCAGGCGCAATTAAATGACTTGCTGGACGAGCAGTTTGATATAGCGCTCAACAGTGAGCAGTTGCGCTGCCTCGCCGAGCGTTTGGCACTAAACCAGGATAACTAAGCATTTGTCCGGCGGGTTTTATTGGCATTGCAGCGCCCTGTCTGAGCAGGTACTCGGCAAATTTGCCTATTTGTTCAAGCAAACTTGACGATTTATCCATCGCTCAAGATGTCTGGAACGGCTTTTGCCTGGAAATGGCGACACAACTGGCTAATACAAAGGTCGCGTGCTATCAGCAAGGCAAACCGGGTGTTAAAAAAATGATTTTGGCATTCTCATACGTATGATGTAGCAGGGGAAATTCATTTCCAAACTCGGCGAGCACTTTAAGGCAAGTCTTGTCGCACGTTTATCGCACCCGTCGATGTGCGCTTACCCAAGGCCTCGGAGCCAAATTCAGTCCGGCACCAGGACTACATGCTAGTGAATTACTCTACAGTTAACACAGCTTTTTGAAGAGCCTGACCAACCATCAATACAGTTGCAAATTGTGAGGTAGGATTAATCGACAGACCGGTTTAGTGTGCTGCTGAATACTTTCGTTTTTATGCCAACCGGTACTCGATATCTCGCAGGCATAAAAAAAGGACTAGCGAATTAACGCAAGTCCTTGATTTAAATGGTGGCGATACCGGGGATCGAACCTGGAACCTCGGGGTTATGAATCCCGCGCTCTAACCGGATTGAGCTATATCGCCACTGGGAACAGCTTTGAAAAGACGCGCATTATAGGGCGCGTCTTTTCTATTGTCAAACATTGAAACGAAAGTGCATCACGTCCCCATCCTGGACTCTATACTCTTTGCCTTCCAACCGCCATTTACCGGCATCTTTGGCACCTTGTTCGCCGCTATAAGCTATAAAATCCGCATACGAGACAACTTCGGCGCGGATGAAACCTTTTTCGAAATCGGAATGGATTACGCCCGCCGCCTGCGGCGCGGTCGCATTGACCGGAATCGTCCAAGCCCTGACTTCCTTGACGCCAGCAGTGAAATAAGTCGAGAGATTCAATAGCTCGTAGCCGGCACGCACCACCCTATTCAAGCCAGGCTCTTCCAAGCCCAAATCTTCGAGAAATTCTTTCTTTTCGTCCTCATCAAGTTGCACGATTTCGGCCTCTATAGCCGCACAGACAGCGACAACCTTTGAGCCTTCTTTTTCGGCAAACGCTTTGACTTTGTCCAACATAGGATTGTTTTCAAAACCGTCGTCTTGAACATTCGCAACATACAGAGTTGGCTTGATCGTGATCAGGCACAATTCCTTGATAAGCTTGGCTTCCTCTTCGGTTAAACCTAAAGTACGCACGGCTTCACCGGCATTGAGGTGATCCAGCACCCGCTCCAGAACGTCTTTTCTCGCCAGTTCGTCCTTATTGCCAGACTTTGACGCTTTTGCGGCTTTTTGCAGCGCTCTCTCGACGGAAGACATATCGGCCAGAGCCAATTCGGTATTGATGACTTCGATATCGTTAATCGGATCGACCTTGCCGGCAACATGAATCACATTGTCGTCTTCAAAACAGCGCACAACATGGACAATGGCATCGGTCTCGCGAATATTCCCCAGAAATTGGTTGCCCAATCCTTCGCCTTTCGAGGCACCTGCCACCAAACCGGCTATATCGACAAACTCAATCGTGGTGGGCAACACCCGTTCCGGTTTAACGATTTCCGCGAGTTTATCCATGCGCGGATCGGGAACCGGGACGACGCCGACGTTAGGATCGATAGTGCAGAAAGGATAATTTTCGGCGGCGATAGTCGCTTTAGTAAGCGCGTTGAATAAAGTTGATTTACCGACGTTGGGCAGCCCAACGATTCCGCAGTGTAGTGCCATGGATTTTATACAGAAGGATTAGTTTAACGGGAGCCGGATGAACCGGAAGAGTGCGGGCGCGATTATACAGAGAATTTAAGAATACGGCCGTGCCGATGCGAGAAGTAGCGCATCGCTTGCGAGCGATGCGCTATCGTTTGGTTATTTGACTTGCAAAACGCCGCCTTGACCGCTGCCGCCACCGCCTTGCACTTCTTGCGCCTTATAGTTTCTGAGCGACTGGACCATATTGTTATAAGCGTCAAAAAAGGCTGCCGCAGTCGCTATGCCTTCCGGAGTTCTGCTGTACATACCTATGCTGCCGCCCGCCGCGCCGGCAAAAAGCCCTCCCCATCCACCGAATGCGCCGCCGCCCGAGGTACTCATGTTATTTGCGGTGGCACTGCCTTGGGAAATGGCAATTTGCACCGTTGAACGAATATCGGTCAGGGTAAGCGCCACATCGGTGGTTCGAGTTTCCACGGCATGCGAAACTGCGCCGGCAATGGCGCCTAGACCGCCCAATCCGGCAGCGCCTAATCCGGCACCGATTAATCCGGCACCGATAGAGCCCTGTTGTCCGCCTGTCGATTCGTTAGCGACGATAATCTGCGGATCGAGTAGATAGTCAGCCGCAACACGTTGGCCTTTGTGTTGTTTTGAACCTGAGCGGTATTCTCCGGAGTTTCTTTGTTGATCGGTGATTCTATCCAGCATGGCACTGGTGCTCATATTGCCAATGCCGGTAATAATAAAACAATTGGATTGCTGTACCGCCAAGCGGATTAACGGATCAACCGTGGTAACCCCTGATGCACCCGAAAAACGCCCGTCGCTGACCGCTAAGGTACCCAATGGGCTGGCGCAGCGCTCCAAAGACTTATTGGCGTTGACGCTGGTCGCGCCGCCGGCAGAGCCAGAGACTAAATTTGAACTACCACCTGTCTGCAAGCCAGGCTGTTGCGCGCAGCCGGCAAAAGCAAAAACAGAGACCAGTAATGATAAATCTCGAATTGATTTAACGCTCATCCAAAAAACTCCAAAAAATTGCCGTTCAGTTAATGACGCCTAGCAAACTAAAAAATTCGAGCGATAATAGACTAAAACTTATGAAAAGAAAAAGGAAATACTCATGCATTCAAAAAAGCCTTTTTTGTCAACGCTATTTGTATTATTCGTAGCGTTTGGCCTTGTCGCGTGTACACATCAAGAGAAACAAGTTAAGTCAGACACCATCAGAATTTGCGACGAGAATGGCTGTGCGGATCGCCCGAAAGACTATGCCTCTTTTCAGCCGGAACCGGCGATGTCCGCTGAAGACGCTGCAAAAATCAAAGCACTTGAAGAGCTAGCCGCAAACGACCCGCGCGCCGCTTACGATTTGGCTCTGCGTTTCTTTAGAGCTGACGGTGTTCGCCAAGATACTTATAAGTCGATCAAATGGATGCGTGAATCCGCCGAGAAAGGCAACTTCGAAGCGCAAAAAGCCTTGGGTAGGGTTTATCTGACGGGTCTCGGTGAAATGGGCTCCGATCCGGGCGAGGCTGAAAAATGGTTGTCCATTACCGCCAACAAAGGCGACAAAGAAGCAAGCAGCTTACTTAAAGAGGCAGTAAAAGCTCGCCAATCGGAGCAAGCCGATTATCAGTGGCGGAGACGATGGCAACAGGTTTTTTACAACAACTGGTATTCCGGCTATCGCTACAATTGGTACTGGGGAACCGGGAGGTGGTATTTGTATTATTAACCCGACCCTTAAATGCCGTTCGCCTAAATGTCCTTGAGGGTACTGAACCCGTTGACAGTCACACCAGTTGGGGCTTCGACCAGCTCAGCCCGGACTGAATAACCGTTAATAAACAGGGTCGGTTTAATAACCTAACTAGACTAAGAATCCGTAATTACCTAAAAATCAACTATCGGCTGACAGACACTCCTGATGTCATGCTGAGTGAGAAATTCAAATATTTTTAGTCACAACTTAAGGTTATGACTATCCCAAAGAACCATCCCAAATACTCTTACAACTGATCCGAGCAGGCTTCGCCGAATACTATCGTCTTATCTCGGCCGCTGGCTTTAGCTTGATACAACGCAGCATCGGCGTAATTAATCATTTGATCAATGTCTGGCGCTTGTTCGGATTGAATTAAATCGCTATTCAAGCAATATATGCCAATACTCAGGGTCAAATTTACCACCTCTTGATTGATAGACCATTCCAGGGTTTTGACCTCCTGACGAATGCGCTCCGCAAATGTTTTACCGCTATCGCAACGGGTATTGGTAAAAATTGCTACAAACTCTTCACCACCAAAACGCACCAGAATATCGGTATTACGCACTTGCCGCTTTAACGCTTTAGCGACACCGGTCAGCACTTGATCGCCGAACAAATGTCCGAAGCGATCATTAATGACTTTGAAATGATCGATGTCCATCACCAGTAAACAAAAACCGGTTTTGTAGCGCTTATGGTGAGCGATAACGACTTCGACTTGGTCATAAAAAAACCGCCGATTATGCAGGCCTGTTAACTGGTCATGCATGGACATACTGGCAAAATGATCTTTAAGTTGATTGGTTTCGGCAACCAAACTCTCCAACTCGGCCGTCCTGGAAGCAATTTGCTGTTCCATATGCTGAACCAGGCGCCTAGTGGTAATCAACTGACCAAGAATGTTTTTATAAACTTCCAACAAACGGATATGCCAATCGTTGAAATAATAGGCTTGCGGATGCGATACGTTTAAAACGCCAATCAAGGTGCGATTGAAAGTAAATACCGGCACACTGATAATTGAACCAGGCGATTGCTTCGAGTTTCCGGTTTTTTCGAATCGCTTATCTTCGTGGCAATTTTGACAATGCTGCAAAACACCGGTCGCCGCGGCAGCGCCAATCAAGCCTTCCCCTACTCTAAAGCGCAAAGGGCTATCCATATTTACTTCAGGAGCGCCAAGTTCGCCCGCACTAATGCCGGCAACATTGCTTAATAAGCCTTCGCTATCCACGATAAAAAAAGAGCACCGCTCCATATCTTGATATTGGATAAGGCTTGCCAAAGCTTGTCTGATAAGGGTTTTTTCATCATCGACTTGACAATCGATTTCGGATAACTGTTTGACTGCGGACAACGCATTGACGAGATCGACGAACAAATCCTGCACGCCGAAACCTGCCAGTTTCACATCTTGACTGTTTGCGCTAGGCTGGTTCATCAATTCCCCATGATGGCGGCAAGTTTTTGCATAGCGGGCTGATTTTCTGCCAGTTGTTCAGCAAGCTCTTGTATGTTGCTCAATGGACACTTAATCTGCCGGCATTCCGATTCAAACTCTTGCAGATTAATCGACTCCCCTGAAATCACGGTTACACTTAAGCGTTCACAAACCCTCAATAAAATCAGCAAGGGCAGCTCTATCCCTTCAAAGTCTTTATTTTCATAATTGTCTAATAGCACTTGGTACAAAACCGGCAAATGCCATTTACGCAATAAAAAATGACCGATTTGATAATGGCTCTGCCCCATATGTCGAGAAATTCCCTGACGCACAGGCAAACCCGTTTTTTTGCATTCGACAAACACTTCATGCAGCTCTTCTGGCTGCAAATAGCCGAGTACCAATATGCCGATATTAAGAAGTAATCCACCGGAATAAATTGTCGATGGCGTAAATACTCGCAATTGCGGAATTTCGATCGCCAGTTTTTGCGCGGATACCGCGGTGGTTAATGAGCGTATCCAAAAATACTCGGCGTCGAAACCTTGGCATTTGCGCGTATCAAATTGGACATTAAAAATAATTGCCTGTGCCAGAGCCTTCACCAAATCCAGACCCAAGACCTGAAAAATAGCGGTGCGAATATCTGAGACATTTCTGCCACGGGCGAAATAGGCCGAATTTGCTAATCCAAGCAATCTAGCAACTAAACCAGGCGATAACGATAAGGCATCCGCCAACTTTTCTATGGGTATGTCCGGCGTGTTGATGACATCCAGAATTCGCAGACTTGCCTCTGGCAAAACCGGCAAGTTTTTCAGCGAACCGATTTGCAGTTCAATTGTTTGCTTCACACCGGCATTCATCAACCATGACCGTAACCTGAAATAATTAAACAAACCGAGAGTTTGCGGTAATCGTCGTTACTCATTGCATCTTTTGGAATTATCATCGATTGACACCTCCCTTCATCGTGCACCCAATGCAGCGCGATCAGTAATCCATTTACCACAGTTGACGCTTGAATCTCGATAGAACTGTAGTGGTCGCCCGTTCCAAGCAGCGACCATCCATGCTGAGGAGTATAGCGCAGATAAGTAACATCAATTTTGCCGAATGCCATATTGTTTCGCCAGCTTAGTAATACCAGCATCGTCAGCAAATATTTGTATGGCGACGGTAGCGCGTTTAGCCAACATGCCGCCAGCGCCGCGCCGTGAATAGCGCTAACAACGAATCTCAGCGCCCTAGAGCGCTCCACTTTAAAATGCATGCTCTGTTCAAGATTTTTCGACACAATCGCCGCACCTTTTTCGAGCTAAGGTAAACTACCCTGCTAAATTATGTTCATGTATTCCTACAAACGTTGCCGCCATGCTTGAAGACCGCACAGATCACACAAACGCTTTTAGCGAACCCAATGCACTTGCTTTATCCAAAAAAATTTTCGCGTCCACCGGTCTTAGCCTTATAGAAGTTATCGGTCAGGATGCCGCAAAACTGTTACAAGGCCAGCTGACGTGCAATATTAACGATTTAATGGCATCGCAAGCCAGTATAGCCGGATTCTGTAACGCCAAGGGCCGAGTCATCAGTACACTGTTGGTAGTTAAATCGCCGGCGTCTTTTTACCTGATATTGCCAGCGGATTTGCTCGACACGGTGTTAAAAAAATTGCGGATGTACGTATTGCGTGCCGATGCAACATTGCAGGATCAAACTGGAAACATGCGTATTTTGGGCATATCGGGTTTTGCGCCTGAGATAGACGCTCCGACAGGTAATTTCGCTGTAGGGCAAATACCGTTAACGACCATTAAACTACCTGGCGCCCCGCGTTATTTGACACTGGGTACACCTGATCAGATCGATGAATTTGCCGGATTACTCAGTAGCCGATACGAATTCGAGTACGGCTGTCTGGACGAGTGGCGTTATCAAGACATCTCCACTGCCCTACCCTGGTTCGATATTAACCAATCGGAACAGCACATACCGCAGATGTTGGGTATTGACCAACTTGGCGGCATCAGTTTTAGTAAAGGCTGCTACACAGGCCAAGAAATCGTGGCTCGCAGCCACTATCTGGGCAAAGTTAAACGCGCGCTGTTTATCGCCGAGTGTCAGCCCTCAGCCAGCGGCGTGGTTAATGGCTGCAAGGTGTTGGACGGTATTTCTCAGCAAAGCATGGGCTGCGTATTGGCTAACTCGGTCTGGTCCGGAATAAACCGGGCGCTGGTGGTCCTGCAAATAGTTGATGGACTGCCAAAAAACCTTATACTTGATGACGACTATCGTACGCCTATCGCGATAATTTAGGATCAATAGCGGAAATTCAATCCATGCAATTCAAATCTGTTCAAGACTTTTTAGTCCATGTGCAAGCGGAACTAGACGCCAACCGATTAATCCTGCCTACCTTGCCGGATGTCGCCATCAAAGTCCGCGACGCTGTCAGTAAAGGCGATGCCACCGCGCAAAGCCTGGCCGAGATCATCGCAACCGACGCCGCCATTTCCGCCCGTTTGATACAAGTGGCCAACAGCCCTCTGTATCGCGGCACCATGGAAATCAAGAATATCCAAATGGCCGTAACCCGGCTCGGCAACAACACCATTCGCACGCTGATTACCAGCTTGATCATGCAGCAAATGTTCACGCCTACCACGGCGCTACTGGAAGGCTATTTCCGCAGCACCTGGGAGCAAGGCGTCAATGTCTCGGCGATCAGCCGGGCTTTGGCTGCATTCGTGCCGCATTTAAACGCCGACGAAGCCATGCTGGCCGGGCTAATCCATCAAATCGGTAAATTACCAATATTGACACTAGTCGAGAAAATTCCGGAATTTAGAGATAGCCCATCCCGATTAGACAAGCTGCTGGAGAAAGCCCACCCGCATGTCGGCAAACTGATCATGAACACCTGGAATTTCCCGGAAGAACTTAAATTGGTGCCTTCCGAATATGTAGATTTTCAGCGCGACTCAGGCTCTAAAGCCGATTATGTCGACTTGGTGCAAGTCGCTTTTCTGCAAAGCATCGCCGGCACCGATCACCCCGCCTGCCGCGTCGATTGGAACACCGTACCGGCCTTTGTTAAATTGGGCATCCAGCCCGATACCGAAATTTTGGAAATTGAAGGAGTCTCGGAAGAGATCGAGCTTGCCCATTCAATGTTCCTTTGAGACATAACAACACATGATAGACGCCCACGACGCCGCCCGGTTTCGCCGCTTAGGCACACTAACCATCTTTGCTGTGTATTTCGTGATTCTGGTTGGAGGCATTGTCCGCGCCTCTGGTGCCGGCATGGGCTGTCCGGACTGGCCGACCTGCTTCGGACAATGGGTGCCACCGACTCACGAGTCGCAATTGCCGGCCAATTACCATGAAATCTATGCGGCGCGCGGTTACGAAAGCACCGCCTTCAATCCGGTAAAAACCTGGACCGAATACACGAATCGTCTGGTCGGCGTGACGATTGGTTTTCTGATTTTTCTTACTGCCTGGACTTCCAGGGTTTACCTGAAAGCCGATAAAGCCATTTTTTATTTAGCATTATCGGTGTTTTTGCTGGTCGGATTTCAGGGGTGGCTGGGTTCGGCCGTGGTAGCGAGTAACTTAAAGCCCTTGATGATAACGCTGCACATGTTGTTGGCCTTATTTATCGTCGCGCTGCTCATATACGCGATTGCCAGATCGCAAAAACCCCTACTGCAAGCCATCGACAGCCATTGGCTAACGCCGCGATTTGCTTTGGTTTTAAAAATTGCCATGGCAATGACTTTGCTGCAAGTAGCAATGGGCACCCAAGTCAGGGAAGCGGTCGATTACATTGCTCATGAGCACAGCTATATCGACAGGCAATATTGGCGCGATAGTTTCCCGATCATTTTTTATATTCACCGCTCTTTTTCATCAGTCATTTTGTTCACCAACCTCTGGCTGGCCTGGCAAATTTATCAACAAGCCGACAAACAGAGCCTGCTGTTGCGCACGGCTTACGTTTTAGTAGGATTGATCGTTACCGCCATTTTGGCTGGCGTCAGCCTGGACAGACTGGGATTTCCCGCCGTCGCTCAACCGGTACATCTGTTGATGGCTAATCTGATTTTTGGCGCGCAATTTTTCATCTTTATTTGCTTAAATTACTCGTCCAGAAAAGCAAACTGAACAAGCCAGGATTTTACGGTAATTATCAATAAGTTAAGCAATATCAGACTAAGTTGCGATACAATGCCGGGCATAGCTAGCCCATGGCCGGCAACTCTCTTTTTTTCTACAGGTATTATTAATGTCCGACGCCCCTTCCTCCGCCACGCCTTCCTTTAAAGATTTATCGCTTTCAGACACCATTTTAAAAGCGCTGAAAAGTGTCGGTTACGAAACCCCTTCTCCGATTCAAGCACAGATTATTCCGTTCGTCATGGCTGGTCGCGACGTGTTGGGCCAAGCCCAAACCGGTACGGGTAAAACAGCTGCATTCGCCTTGCCGATTTTGTCGCGTATTAATCTCAATCAAAAAGACCCGCAAGCTTTGGTACTAGCTCCTACGCGCGAATTGGCGATACAGGTTGCCGAGGCTTTCCAAAGTTATGCCGCCCATATCAAAGGCTTTCACGTCTTGCCAATCTACGGCGGCCAGGATTACACCAGCCAGCTACGCCAATTGAATCGCGGTGCGCATGTCGTAGTGGGTACACCGGGACGAGTCATGGACCACATGCGCCGCGGCACACTGAAACTGGACCAACTCAGCACCCTGGTGTTAGACGAAGCCGACGAAATGTTGCGGATGGGCTTTATCGATGACGTGGAATGGATTCTGGAGCAAACCCCATCGACGCGCCAAACCGCGCTGTTCTCGGCCACCATGCCGACCGAAATTCGCAAAATTGCGCAGAAATACCTGAACAACCCCGAACAAGTCACCATCAAGGTTAAAACCGCCACCGCCGCCAATATTCGCCAACGCTACTGGTTTGTCAGCGGTGTGCACAAAATGGATGCGCTGACCCGTATTCTGGAAGCGGAAAACTTCGACGGCATGATCATCTTCGTCAGAACCAAAACCGCTACCATCGAAGTCGCGGAAAAATTGGAAGCACGCGGTTTTTCAGCATCGGCGATCAACGGCGACATGTCGCAAGCCTTGCGCGAGCGGGCTATCGATAATCTGAAAAGCGGTAAACTGGATATTCTGATCGCCACGGACGTTGCGGCCCGTGGTCTGGACGTGGATCGTATCACCCATGTCGTCAATTACGACATCCCTTACGACACCGAATCTTATATCCATCGTATCGGCCGTACCGGTCGTGCCGGCCGCACCGGCGACGCGATTTTGTTTGTCTCGCCGCGCGAAAAACGCCTGCTGGCCAATATCGAGCAAGCCACGAAACAAAAAGTCGAAGAAATGCAGTTGCCTTCCACCGACTTTATCAACAACGCCCGCATCAACCGTTTCAAACAGCGGATTACCGATACACTGGCCGGCGAGGAACTCAGCTTTTACAACCAATTAATCAACCAATATCAGGTTGAGCATAATGTCCCGGCACTTGACATTGCAGCGGCGTTAGCCAAGTTATTGCAAGGCGATACACCTTTGCTGATGAAAGAACCCAGCAGAAAACCGCGTAAAGACGCCGAGGAAAAAGGCCGTTCCGACCGCAATGATCGTGGTGATCGTGGGCCGAGACGGGAAAAAGGTCGCGTCGGCGCGGTAGAAATGGAAACCTTCCGCATCGAAGTAGGCCATGCCGACGGCGTGAAACCAGGCAATATCGTCGGGGCTATCGCCAACGAAACCGGTATAGACGGCGATCATATCGCCCGCATCAAAATCGAGGAGCACTACAGCACCGTAGAACTGCCCGCCGGCATGCCCAAAGACTTGTTCCAGGCCCTGAAAAAAGTCCGGGTAGTCGGTAAACCTTTGGATATATCCAAATTCGACCCGGCTTTGGTGAAAAAAGACAAAAGTAAAAAACGGGTCGGCTCACCATCAAGACGCGGCAAAAATAAAGACCAAGCCGAATAATCGTCCCCTCGGAATGGACTACAAAGGCTTAGGTTGGAAAACCTAAGCCTTTTTTATTGCCTTGCGGCTTGCAATGCCAAACTTGCGCCGTACACAAGTTCATCGAATTGCACCGGCTCTCTACGACTGGACTATTTGAATGGAATAGTGAACTGCGGTTGGAATACTTTTTAGCACCAGCAACTCAAGCAACAATTAAATTCAGCAACACCGCTTGATGCCATTCCATTTGCGCTGCGTTTCAGCCGCAAAAAATCCTTTTCGACTTAACGGCGGAAACTGCCCGGCGTGATGCGCTTGCCAATGCAGCAAATAACGCTCATAAGCGGCATCGCCATTGAGGTGACCCCAGAATGACCGCACACACCTTAGCAATCTGCTCATAAGGGTCTCGATTAATCTTTACGCTGTGGTGCCAGCTTAACGCATTCGAACATCAGATCGTCGAATTCGTCCTCGCTGTGCTTGCTCGGACTATATTGCAAACCGCATTCGCGATCTTCGCGGATATGCTTGATGTTACCGTGTATCGACATCGCCACCCGCGACTCCGGCAGTATGATGGAAATCCGCAATTCCGCTTCGTCCACTGCTTGACCCAGAGGTTCTTTCAAGCGAATTTTTATGCCGCTGTAACTCATATCAACAACTTGGCCGTCAATGATGATCTCGCCGCCGGGCGGTGGCGGTTCGATGATGATGTGCGCCACGAGTCCTTCCGGGTTAAAACGTATTCTGCTACGGTTTTCATTCTCCACTGCAATGCTCCATATTTTGATCCTGAGAGTATAGGCAGAAACGCCGACACGGCAAAATTTATCTGACATCAATACTCTGCCGATTCGGCGCGGGTGTTCGCCAATATCGTTGCCGTTTGGCTCGCTCGGCTATCGGCTGAATTGTTTCGGGCCCACTACGCACCGAAATAGCGCCCTGTTCGGCCGCATTCAACCAAGCCATGCCAAGCTGGCTATAGCGTTCGATAACCTGGCGATGCGGAAAACCAAAACGGTTTTGATAACCGGCAGGAATCAAAATAAGCCTGGGATTAACTTTTTCAAGCAAAGCCAGGCTTGATGAGGTTTTGCTGCCATGGTGCGGTGCCAACAATACGTCGCTGGCAAGTTTGTCAGCGTACTCTCGCACCAACCAGTTTTCGGCTGTTTGTTCGATGTCGCCGGTCAGCAAAAAAACCTGCTGTGCGGAGCTTACTTGTAATACGCAGGAGTTATCGTTATCACCGATGAATCCACTTTCCGGCGGGGACAGCACCTTAAAAGTAACTTCATCCCAACGCCAGGTTTGTCCGGCCCGGCAATACTCGCCATGTTCGCGTGCGGCCCATTCAGGAACGCTGCTAACAGACTTGTCTACCGGCAATTCGGCAAATATCGACTCCGCGCCGCCACTGTGATCGTTATCGCCATGACTAATCACCAAACTATCAACCCGAGAGATACCCTGCTCGCGTAAAAACGGCAGGACCACTGAATCGCCCATGTCGGAATATTCCGAATAACGTGCGCCGGTATCAAACACCAGAGTATGTTCCGCAGTTTGCAGCACGGCTGCTAATCCTTGCCCCACGTCCAAAACAGTCAACCAAGCTTCACCGGGTTTCGGTTTTTCAACATCAACCAGTAATAACGGCAAAAACAGTAACGGACTTAAATACCGGCACGGAAAGCCCCTTGGCGCTAACAGCAGAAGCACGCCGATGGCCGCCAAGCCAATCGCATACCATGGCGGCGGGAGGCAATAGATGCTGGCTAATGGTAATTCGGCCATGTGCGAAAGCACCCACCACAAGCCTTGCAAGGCATAGTCCAAAACTTGCAGCAACAGCGCTCCGCATGCCGGCCAGATAAACAATAACACCACCGCCAACAAGGCCGGCGGCACGATCAATATACCGATAACCGGCACTGCCAACCAATTTGCGACAGGCGATATCAACGATACTTGCTGAAAAAACACGACCAATAAGGGCGACAAGCCCACGGCCGTGGCCAATTGCGCGGCGCCGGCTTCGCGCCAATACGAAGGTCTGCCCAATCGGCCCGCCGACACGTAAATCAATAATGCCACTGCCACGAATGACAGCCAAAAGCCGACCGACAGCACCGCCAACGGATCGAACAGCAAGACAGCCAGCAACGCCAGCAATAAAACTCGCATCGGCGCGGTGTTACGCTGCCAAGCGATTGCTGCCAACGCCACGCTGAGCATCACCACCGCACGTAGAGTGGGCACCGAATAGCCCGCCAAGCCGGCGTAAAACAGCGAAGCCAGCCAAGCGCACAATGCGGCGGCCCGTTGCGGCGAAATGCTTAATATCCCGGTCCAAGCCCACAGCCGTCTGCTCCAAAGGTAAATCAGGCCGGCGATCAGACTGATATGTGAACCGGAAATCACGATTAAATGCACCACACCGGTGAGTCTAAACACGCGCCATTGCTCTTGGGTGATTGCGTTTTGGCTGCCGATGGTCAATGCTTTTATCACGCCTAACTGTCCACTGCCGGGCAAAGCCGCGTCCAGTCGGTTGGCAATCGCTTGCCGACACTGAGCAAAATATTGACCGGCACTCGGCGATAAGCTCACGATTTGCGGCGGCGGTTTATCGCGCACATAACCCGTAGCACCGATATGGTTGGCAAATAACCAGGCTTCGAAATCAAAGCCGCCGGGGTTGAGGCGGCCGTGCGGCCTGCGCAACTTAACCCGGAACTCCCAGCCCTGCCCCGCAGCTAAGTTGAGCTTTGGGTAATACCAGCTCAGGCGAATTTTATCCGGAAAGTTGCCGGAGGGCGCCGTGACAATAAAATCAAAATTGGTGCGCTGCTCTTGTTGTTGCGGCAGACTGGCGATATAGCCTTGAATTTTCACTTCCTGGTTTTGATAGGTATCGGGGAGTTGTTGGGACAGCCGCCAGCTACCCAATAGACTCGCCCACAGCACCCCAGCCAGCAGCGCGAAAAATCGCCAATGGTGCCGATAAATCAACAACAAGCCGCTAACCACCAAACCGATAAACTCGAACAGACTAGGCAAGCGGCTGAACTGTTGGACAGCAACAATTCCGGCCAGAAATAGCAAACTGCTCAGATTCATCGCCTCTCCGACCTACATTTATCCTGTATAAAACGCCTCATATCTCTACCAATCAAACTCCGCCGCCCTGCGTATTTCACGCAGTCTAGCCGATTTTTTAAACTTGTCTGCGGCGCAACGGCTGTCATGGGCTGGTTGTTGTTGCATTAATCCTGCAAAATAGCCGGTTGCCGTGCCTGGCAAATGCTGTTTTTTAAATTTATAGCGTCTAAGGCTGCTGAAGGCGGGCTGTCGCTAAATCTCCCACTGTATACCCCATGCAAGAAACCCATTACCCGCTGATTGTCCGCCCACGCTTTATCCTGAATGCCCGCAAATGGTGGCGCTTGTGCCATGTTTATCTGGCACTGAGTTTGGGACTCATCTTCGCGCTGATCGGCTTGACCGGCAGTTTGAGTATTTACCGGGAAGAATTGGATAGCTTGCTCAATCCGCAATTGCGCGTCGATACCCCACAATCAACGGCTTTATCGCTGGACAAAATCGTCGCGGCGGTACGTGCTGCCCATCCGGATCGGCACGGTGCCTGGACCTTGGAAATGCCGCGAGCACCGGACGGCATGATCACCGCCTGGTTTGAAAAGCCCAAGGAAAGCGTAGACGCCTTTTATGCGCCTCTGATGGTCTCGGTCAATCCTTACACCGGCCGGGTTGTCGACAGCCGCTTATGGGGCCAAACCCTGACGACCTGGCTGTTGGATTTACATACCCAACTGCAATTGGACGGCTTTGGCCGAAATGCGTTGGCGGTTTTAGGCGGCTTATTAATGTTGTCGGTACTCAGTGGTTTGTACCTGTGGTGGCCGGGCTGGCCCAAGTTGTGGCGCGCCTTTTCGCTGCGCCACGATGCCGGCTTGATGCGGCTAGTATTTGATTTGCACCGACTACTGGGCGTAGCCAGTTCCGGCTTTTTAATGTTGCTGGCCTTCACTGGTTTTCATCTGGCCTACCCTAGCCTGCTGGAGAACCTGACCGCCGCGTCCGGCATGGGACATGGTGACGCCGGCCCCAATGTGCGCAGCAGCGCCATACCCAATGACAGGCCGACCAGTCTGTCGGAAGCAATCCTCGTGGCCCGCGGACCGTTTCCCAGCTCGGAAGTCCGGCGAATTACCACCCCGGTTGGCGAGCTGGGGACGTATCGGATCAATTTGCGCCAACTTAACGAGATCAATCAACACCACCCGTTCACGACCGTTTGGGTGGACCGCTGGAGCGGACAAATTCGCGATGTGCAAAACCCCAGCCAATTCTCAGCCGGACAAACATTTACCACCTGGCTTTGGCCGCTCCATACCGGCGAAGCCTTGGGCGAAAGCGGCCGCTTGCTGTGGTTTTTTGTGGGATTGACGCCGACATGCCTGTTTTTGAGCGGCTTATTACACTGGTTACACCGACATGGCTGGGTCGCGGATCGAGAAATCAACCTGAAACAGGCGACAGACGCGGCGACAACTGCTTGCATGACGACATTAAAACGCGCCGCCAAGGCAATTCTTAGGGTCGTGATCCCCGCTGCTAACCGTTTTTTGCAAAAAATCTACGGCCGAATCAGGCGGATAAAAAGACTAAAGTAGTGTTTTCAGCACCACTTCTTAAGGAAATAGCACTTTCGCCAATTCCTGAGTTTTTAAATATTGGCTTTGCAGGTCGGCAAATATCTCAGCCTGACAGGCCGGGCTGATGCTCAGTTTCTCAAAGGCCGAGACCGGCCAGGTTTCTTTATCGTCGAACACACTACCCACCATATGCGTCGCCGCGCCGACCAAAGCTGCCTGCCGCCAATAGCTGCCTTGATAACCCGGATTGCGATGGTACCGAATAATCGCCACCAACGCTTCGGGTATTCCCCAGGAAACGGTCAGATGCGCCCCGACTTCGCAATAATCGGTATGCAGCAATTTGCGCAAGGCTTGATTCAAGTCCAATTCGGGATTGGCTTGTTTAAAACGCAGGGCCTGGTGGGTTTCTTCGGGCATGATGTCGGCCATGCAGAGCAAGCCGATATTGTGCAGGATGCCGCCGGTATGCACGGTTTGCGGCAAGTGTTCATTGCCCCGCTCCGCCGCAAGCTCGTCGGCCAGCGCACGGGCAGCGTGCGCCACCAGCATGGTACTGATCCAATAGCGTTTGATATCGAAACTTCGGCAATCCCTGATATTAAACGGCTTCATCACCGCCAAACCGATACCGACGCCCCGGACAATATTTAATCCCAGTTTCAAACAGGTTCTTTCCAATGACGTCACCGGTTCGCTGGAGTTGTTAAACCACGCTGAATTGGCCAAGGCAATCAGTCGCGACGAAATCGTGGCATGCCCCGCCAGAATCTTGGCTAACCGGGCATAATCCAGATTATCGTCGGACAAGGCTTTGACCACTTGATGAACGTCGTGCGGTAAAGAAGGCAGCCGTTTAATATCTGCAAAGCGTTCCGGCAATTCAAGATCAGTCATAATTGTTTCGATGAATATCGTTATGGGCTGGTTTGGAGTGAATAAATTCCAGCCGGAAATCTTTGTCAAACATGGCCGGCACTTCGGCGGCAGTCAAAGGTTGACTAAACAAATAGCCTTGCACCACTTGGCAGCCCAAGCCGCTCATCACCATGGCTTGCTCTATCGTCTCCACGCCTTCCGCCACCAGCGAGAAATCCATCGCATTGGCCATGCCGATAATCGTCCCGAGCAAAATGGGGGTTTGCGGATTAAACAGCACATCCTGAACAAAGGTTCTGTCGATTTTCAGACAATCCACCGGCAACTGCTTCAGCGACGCCAGCGACGAAAAGCCGGTGCCGAAATCGTCTATCGCGATTTTCACTCCTATGCCCTTTAGTTTTTTAAATATCTCTAAGTCTGCCGCCGTTTGCATGGCACTTTCCGTGACTTCGATTTGTAAATAGTGAGCCGGCAATTGGGTATGTTTGAGGATTTCCCGCAACGTGAACGGAAATTGCGGATCGCGGAAATGGCTTGCAGAGACGTTGACAGCCGTGGTGAATAACGGCAGCCCTTGATTTTGCCAGGCAATTAATTGTTCGCAAGCCTGTTGAATAGCCCAGTCGCTAATTTTACCGATCAAACCCAAAGCCTCAGCCAAAGGAATAAACTCGCCGGGCCCAAGCAAACCGCGCAACGGATGTCGCCAGCGCACCAAGGCTTCGAGACCTATCATTCGCCCATCCAACATACTTACCTGGGGCTGATAATACAATTGCAATTGCTGGTGCTCCAGCGCGTCGCGCAAGGTTTGCTCGTCTTGCATGCGCTTAATCGCCAGGCCCGTCATCTCAGGCCGATAGTAAGCGTAGCGCTGTTTGCCGGCGCTTTTCGCTGCGTACATGGCGGTGTCGGCGGCTTTCATCAAGTCGTGCTCGTTCTCGCCATCTTTTGGATAAATAGCAATACCGATACTGACGCGGGGCTTTAAATGGTGGGTATCCAAAATTAAAGGTCGGTTGATTTCCTGCAAACAGCGTTCGGCGATTTCCATGGCTTGAAATTCGTCGGTAATGCTGCTGGCGATAATACAAAATTCGTCTCCGCCCAATCGCGCAGCAAAGTCTTCTTCACGTACCACGCTTTGGATACGTTGGGCGATCGCTTTCAGAAATTGATCGCCGACGTTATGTCCAAAGCTGTCGTTGACATACTTAAATTCGTCCAGATCCAGGAATAGAAACGCAAACTCCAACTTGCCGCGCGCCGAGGCTTTGATGGTCTGTTGAATACGCTTGTGATAATGCACACGGCTGGCCAGGCCGGTCAACTCATCGAAATACGCCAACTGATGGATGATTTTTTCCGATTGCTTTTGCTTGGAAATATCCTGCACCGTCCCGGTGACAAAACTCTGCTGTCCGCTGCTGATCATGGCCGTATCCTGGCGGACACTGATGGGCGTTTCCAGATCCGGCCGCAAGCGGTACTCGACATACTCGACTTGTTCGCCCTGGACAGCAGCTTCTATCAAGGTCTGCACTATTTTGCGGTCCGCAGCCTCAATTAAATTCAAATAGTTGTTGAGCTCACCCCGAAAATAGTCGGCCGGCATTTGGCACATTTCCGCTAAAAACGGCGATATTTCGAATTTGTCCTGCCGCGGATCCCAAGTCCAATAGCCCAAACCGGCGATGCGTTGCGCAGCAGACAGTTGCTGCTTACTGTTGCGTAATTCCGCCGTATCATGGCTGGAGCGCAGCAGAAAACGGATGTGATGAATCAACACCACATGATTAAGCGGTTTAATGATGAAGTCGGTAGCGCCGACCTTAAATGCCCGATTTATCGATTCGATGTCTTCCAAGCCGGTAGACATAATGATGGGAATGTCGGTCATGGCGGGGTTGGCGGACATGCGCCGGCAGGTTTCAAAACCGTCGATGCCCGGCATAATCGCATCGACTATGACTAGATCCGGAATGGCCGTTTCCAGCAAGAGCAGCGCCGCTTCGCCACTCTCGGCCTCCACGACGTCGAAACCCGAGGCTTTTAACTGCTCGCCGGTAATCAATCTGAAGTTTGGATCGTCGTCTATCAGTAAAATTCGCTTGGCTTCCAGCGCTAGGTCGGTTACTCGCTTATCCATGCCGGCTTGCGGTGCATCGGGCTGCGCTACGCTGGCATGGGCAATAGCACGCAACTCGGCCAAAGCCTCCGGCAATTGCGCCTCAAATTCCGCCAGCAGTGCCGGAATTGCTGCAAGATCCGCTTGGCGGCCGGCAGTTTCCAGCAATCGGCAGGTTTTAGACAAATCCCTGGCACCCAGATTGGCACTGGACGATTTGAGGGCATGAGCCATATCGGCCAGCAAATCCGCCTGCCCATCGGCAGCGGCGTGTCTAAGTTTTTCGGCTGTTTCCGGCACGGTTTGCAGATAGAGTGCGATGGCCTTGTTTAACAAACTTACCCCATTCGCATCGTAAATATCCCGAAGCTGAGCCAGATCGGCCTGGCAAATCGGTCCGGGGGGAAATTCGCCTGCCATCACTGGGTCTTGATATGCCAGCGGAGCCGGCTCCAGTGCATTATCCGCAGCATTTGGCAGCCAATTTATCAATAGATGGCGCAGTTGTTCTTTGCTGAACGGTTTACTTAAATAGCCGTCCATACCAACCATTTCACACTGATCGTGTATGCCTTTTTGTACATCGGCGGTTAAAGCGATAATCGGAATTCGGGTCGAGGCCGTGGCTTGTTCATGCTCGCGAATTTTGACGGTTGCCGAAAAGCCATCCATAACCGGCATATGACAATCCATCAAAATTAAATCGTAACGGCGCCGGCAGGCGGCTTGCAACGCTTCCTGACCGTCTGCTACCACCTCCGCGATGCAGCCCATGCTTTCTAAGAAGCTTTTGACCACTTCCTGATTAACTAAGTTATCCTCGGCCACCAAAATGCGCCCGGATAACTTAATTTGCTCCGGTGTAACAGCGGATGGCGCCGTTTGCTCCACGGGTGCGAACGTAGCGATTTCCAGCAAGCAATTCAGCAGGCGTTGTTGAAAAACCGGTTTGTTCAAATAAAAGCTGATGCCGTATTCGTGGGTCAGGCCGGTTTTAATGCTGACATTTTCGGAGCTGAGCATGATCAACGGCAGCTTGGGAATACGCTGGTCGCGTTGAATGGCCTTGGCCAGCGTCAAGCCATCCATCACCGGCAAATGCCAATCCAGCAGAGCAACTTGAAACGGATTATTTAAAGTAGCCGCCTCGACCAATAGCTTTAGCGCCCTGGGGCCGCTATCGACGGTCGTAACGTGGGCGCCCCATAGCGAAACTTGATCGTGGAGTATGTCGCGGTTTATCGCATTGTCATCCACTACCAGGATGTGCAGACCTTCCAACGCGCTGGTATCGGCACGTTCGATGTCGGTCTGGATGCCCAATCCCAATTCTAAGCCAAAGTAAAACCGGGAACCCCGACCGATATTACTTTCCAGTCCCAAACTACCGCCCATTAATTCGACTAATTGCTTGGAAATGGTCAAACCTAAACCGGTCCCGCCATAACGCCGGGTAATGCTGCCGTCGGACTGGGTGAAACTATCGAAAATTTCCGCCTGACGCTCAGCGGCAACCCCTATGCCGGTATCGATTACTTCGAATAATAATCTGACTTTATCGCGGGTCGCGTTTTCCGGAACACTCACCTTAAGCTGCACATCGCCTTCTTCGGTAAACTTGATGGCATTGCTCAGCAGATTAACCAACACCTGCCGTAATCGTTCCGCATCGCCCTGCACAATAAAGTGCATTTGGTGCGGCAGATTCAATATCAATTCCAGGCCTTTACGGTGGGCTTGCTCCGCCATCATTTCCACGGTGTCTTCCAATAAGCGGCGCAGATCGAACTCCTGAACGATCAACTGCAATTTGCCGGCTTCGATTTTGGAAAAATCGAGAATATTATTGATGATGCTGAGTAGCGAATTGGCAGAACGGTAGGCGGTATCGGCAAATCTGGTTTGCCGATCATCCAAACCGGATGACATCAACAACTCGGTCATGCCCAACACGCCATTCATCGGCGTTCTGATCTCATGGCTCATGGTTGCCAAAAATTGCGACTTGGCTTTACTGGCTTGTTCCGCTTGCTCTTTGGCGGAGAGCGCTTCGGCGATACTGATACTCAGCTCTTGATTTTTTTCTTCCAATTGCTGGGTACGTTCGATAACTTGCCTTTCCAAAGAATCTCGGTGCATGGCTAGTTGATCGTCTCTGAACTGGATTTCGGCTAGCATGGCATTGTACACATCGGCTAAATCGCCGAATTCGTCGTTGCTGGTCTTGTTAATCCGATGCGAAAAACTCTTCTCATGTCCAACCGATTGCATGGCATCCATCAGTTTGAGTAGGGGCGCCAAAAATATTTGCTGCAATTTGGTGGTCAACATACCGATTAAGACCATGGTAAACACCACGATCAAACCCATAGTTGAATAAAACGCTTTTAATATGGCGTAGAAGCCGCTTTGGTCATCCACCAAATGCAATACCCCTACGACGTCACCATCCAGTTCTATCGAACGGACAAAATGCAGATTATTGTCGTCATCGTATTTGAATACGCTTTTTTCGCCAGCCTTACCGACAATATTATTGGTATAAGGAAACAAGCGTTCATACCAATAAGCGAAAACTTCGCCGATAAAACCATATAGGCCTTCTGAACTAGGGAGGGATTGCGCATCGTTTAATAGCGCGGAAGCTTTTTCCGCATCCCAATGACTAATACCCAGTTTTTGCGAGTGATAGTCGGCAAATAACTTGCCTTGCTTATCATATAATTCGGCATTTAATATGCTGTCCCGGGTTTTCATACTATTCAGCATAGTATTAGCCGAGACCGTATCTTCAAAAACCAGCGCCGCTGAAATATTCGACGCAATAATATTGGCAATTAATACCAGCTGCTGCTCGGTATCTTTCTTTTTTGCATAATATTCATTCACAACAATCGCAGTGCTTGCCGAAAACAGCGTCAACACAGCGATCAAAGTCATAATAAGTACTAGCTTGATCTTGATAGGCGCATTGTTAAACCATTTAAACATGCGATTATCTCTCCTAATTATCGCCGACAATTTTCGCTAAGCGCAGAAGGCTGGAACTAATCGTTAGCCCCGAGCTTTTGACCATGGCAAGATTGATATGTAACTGTATTTTTCCATCGGCATTCACCATAGCCACCATACCCCCCGATTCGATAAAATCGGTTTCTTCACCTATCGTCAACACCGGAAACTGCCTGGTATCCAAAAAAACTTGCGACAAAACACTATTGGATAATTCGCTTAAAAACAAAATATGACATTGACTTAAATTACGTAATTTGTCCGAATTAATTATTTTAATCACTCTATCCCCAACCGCTTTACCGCTAATTGAATCGAAAGATTGCAATAATGCATTGTCCCCCACCAAACAAACCTGCAGGTTATTTCCGGAATTGGCAAACGCCTGCTCCGGCCATTGCGTAAAACGGGCAAAATTAAGCGTCAATGCGGCCAACACCGTATATTGCTCAAGCGCCAACGGCGCCGCGCAAGACGCGCTTGAACTAAATAACATTAATGCCAACAGATACATTTTTATTGCGTTTTGCATATCCGTCGCAACAATAATCCAACTAAATAGAAAAAATGCAAAACAGTCTACCTGCCAGCGGCATCAGAAATTCCAACTGATTTTTCCGTACATACCCCTATCAATAAATGTTGGCAGTACCAGGTTTTCCTGTTGATATTCCAAGTGGCTATTAGTTAATAAGTTTTGGCCTACCAATGATATTTCCAGATCAGGTTCGGGGCGCCAGGCCAAGCGCGCGTCCATCGTCACATAATCGGGTATGTAACTGTTGCCGGAAGCTGTTGCTGCGGCATTGTTGCCGACGTAGCGAAACCAAACATCAAAGTCCAAATCCTGCCGAATATTGACCGCACTGCGTAAATTCATCCGCTGTTGCGGGCTGACGCCGACTACCGCCATAGCAGTTTGCGGCACTTCGGTTTTAAGCACGCTGTAATTGGCGTCCCACCGCCACCAGTCCAGCATTTGCCAGACTGTCGAGACTTCGACACCATAGGTCTTGGCCTTTAAATTATTGCTAAAGGGTAAAGGCTGGACCAACACACCGCGAATAGGATCGAAATAAACGGCGCCTTGGGAAGCGTCGCGCATGTGCGCGTAATCGTTATAAAACGCCGTCACATCCACCGATACAGATTTGATCATGGTGGTGCGGTAACCCACTTCGTAAGCAATCACATCTTCGCTGCGCAAGCTTGTGTTACCCTCCAGCGCCAGTTCCACCGGTATAAAAAATGGCGATGACGGCGGCACAACCGCTGTCGTCAAGCGCATATTGGCTTCGCCGCGCGAGGGCGTGCGCACTGCTCTGGATACCCCAGCCCAAAGCCGATGATTCAGCGCCGGCGCCCACATTAATCGGGCGGTGGGCTGGCCTTCAAAGCCGGTGAAATCGTTATGTTCAAATTTGTTGCCCAAGGTCAACCACAGCGTTTGGTCTATCAATTCCATTTCATCCTGGACGAATGCGCTGAATAATTGATTTTTCCGGTGGGCAGGAGACATGCTGAATATAGTGCTACTTTCAAGGCGATCCGAGGTTAGTTGGTAACCCAGCCCCCAAATCAATTCATGGCTATCAAACAAGCCAAAGCGATGCTGAAAATCCAAGTCAAATGTATCCCGCCCCTCGGACATCCATTCCTCATTGCGCCGATAATAGTCGTAAAACAACTGTAGGGACATGTCGGACTGGGTGGAAAACGTGTGCTGCCAGCGACCCATGATATTGCCGCCGTAAGCTTCGGCTTTATCACGGAAAGTTGTACTGTAGGGCGCTAAAATACTGGGCTTAGACAACACTTGATTGAGATGACTGTGATAAAGATCGCCCTGAAATTTAAGTTCGTCTGCTGACGACAACTGAGAATCTATGCGAAACCCGCCCTGTACTTTGTCCCAATCGTCGCCGGCGCCATGGCCTTGGGCATTGGTATTTTGATCGCGTTTGAACCCCTTGGCATAAACCCGGCCCGTCGTATCCTCGCCCAACTTGCCGCCGTAGCGAAATGCGCCAAACCCCTGTTCCTCAGTACCGCCGCCTGCAGCCACCAGACCACCCTGCGTTTTCGAACTGTGTTTGGTGATGATATTAATCACACCGTTTACCGCGTTTGCACCCCACAGCGTCGCGCCCGGCCCCCTGATCACCTCAATCCGCTCGACATCCTCCATCATCACATCCTGGTTTTCCCAGTAGGTACCGGAAAACATGCGGCTATAAGTATTGCGACCATCGATCAATACCAGTAACTTGTTGGAGAAACGCGCATTAAAGCCCCGGGAACTGACCGCCCACTTGTTCGAATCGATACGCGCCACGTCAAGTCCTGGGGCCATGCGCAGTGCCTCGGGAATACTGGTCGCGCCCGTTCGTTTGATGTCATCGTTGGTAATGACAAATATCGCGGCCGCGGAATCGTTTAAGGCTTGCGCTTTCTTGGAAACTGAAGTGACTTCAACATTCAGCAAGTCTTCCACATTCAGCTCAAGTGCGTCTTGAGATGCAGCATGCAAGACGCCGGCGTGACCAGTTAATACAAAAAATCCGACAATATATTTTTTCATAGGGTCTTATGAGCAGTGCTTTGAGTCGTTCAATCTTTATTAATCAGCAATCCCGGATACCTGGATTGCGACTCCGGCATGCGGTTTGACTATCAACCGGCCTTCATATCGACAGCGAGAGACATTCCCACAGCTTGGGGGGCCTTATAGGCCGCGAAGGGAATCAATCCGGATTCGCAGGAACAGCAATAATTAAGGATCGGGCTAACCATAAAGCATGGCGTGTAATGATCGTTTCGATATTGTTTTGCAATGTGGGCAAGTCTAGCTCAATTATCGAATTCAGACAGATGATGGGGCAGGCATGCGAGGCTTCTGTCTCCATGTTCGGCCAAGCCGGAAAAAATGCCCCGACTCGGCCGCAGGAAAATCATGGGAAATCTTTGTTTCAAGCCAGGAAATTAAGTTGCTGCACGCTGCCGGCTTGGCCTTGTTCGGTTAAATAGATACCGCTACTGGCAATTTCACCCAACGCTTGATTGGCGGTGTCTTTTAATTGAAACGGCGTCGTCAAGTGACCTAAGTAAATCGCGCCGACATTTTTATCACCCAGCGCCAATAATTGCTGCGACCCGTCATCATGCCGCTGCCAGATTCGCAGTTGTTTGTAAACGGCATCGCCGGCGTCGATAAACTGATTGTTATCGTCGTCATAAGCCGCTAAGTCTGCAAAGCCGTTGCCGCTGCGCGGACCGAACAATTCCGAACCGTCGTTGATCAGGCCATCCTGGTTTTTGTCCAATGCCAGCAGACCGCTGCCGGCTTTCAAACCGGCTATTTGATCCAAACGACCATCAGCATCGATATCGAATTGAAATCGGCTGCCGCTTAACTCTGCGGCATTGCCGTCGAAATTGATAACCAGCGGATCGGTTTTCACCGCGTCGCCGGCGCGGATACTGAGATTGGATTCGGTATAAAAGCTGCGACTCATCGACAAGGACACTGAAAAACTCAGCGCTTGCCCATCCCGGGTAGTGATACTACCTTCGGCGCTGAAATTAGTCGTTTCGCTTTCTAAATAAGACTCGGATTTTTCGTAGACCAGTCCATACCCTTCGCGCTCGGGGACGGATGTTGCCGGTGCTTGCTGCGGGGCCTGAATGGTCACAGAGTCGGCTTGCCCCTTGAGATCATCCGGTGCGAATAATTCAAAGTCGCGGCCGGTAATCTCCTTGACCATGCGTCTAATGATTTGCAACAGCAGATTATCTTTGGAACTGAGCGCCCTATCGGTATCCAGGGTTTGCGCAGCGGTTGCCGAAGTTTGCGCCGACCGGCTGAGATCAAGGGTATCTTGAATGGCGTCGCGCGCGGTTTCGGGACGAGTCTTTCGCGCTGTATTGGGGGTATCTTCCGGCTTATCGATCCAGACCCGCAGCGATTCGTTGCGTTTACTGATCTGTTGCGCTTGATGTTGACTTTGCAGGTGGACGGCGGAATTCTGGATAATCATGGCAACCCCCATAGCTCGACTGGTGTGAGCTAAATATCGGCTGCGACCCTGAAATATTAAATATTTAGTTTGTCTTCTATTTTTTGCTTGTAGTTTAGGAAATGGGCGGCTTGTAACTGCTCGTTTCGGTCTGTTCCCAACAGACGACAAGGTACATCTATTTCGGTGATGTGAAACGGATAGTCGTCGCGGTTTTTCCGATAGCCCAGTATGTGGGCGCGGATCGGTTTGAAGCTATCGGCGTTAGTAACGGAAAATTTTTCTTCGTTGCAATAGATCGCAATAGCCCCGTTATCCTCGGTCGCTATCCGGACTCTCAGATCCATCACACTGGCGCCGAGTTTGACCGGCACGGCCTGGCAAGAAAGCACCCCCGCAGAATTGCGCTGGATTTCGTAAAATTTGACACTCAAACCATCCGGCAATTGCGCGCGCGCCAGCAAGGTGTCTAAAAACACAGAATAGTGCGTGATGACGTGCTCAGGATTGGCATTGCTATGCTGATGGACAAACAGCGCGCCTTTTTCATCAAGCACATAAACACCTACGTGTTTGCTGGTTGCATGATAAAAAACCTGAATCACATCAGCCAAATTCTGCGTATATAAAGACGGAATATAGGTTTGATCCAATACGTAGGCATCAAAAAATACTGCGGAAAATTGCGGATTAGGCTTGGCTAATTCATGCAACAGTTGATTTTGCGTGTCCAACCGATAATAACCCAGGCTGCCGTTTCTAAGTTGGAACAAGCCATAACCGGTCTCGGCAGCCACGATATAGCGCTGCAAGCCGTCCCGAGCGGATGCAAAAAATTTTAGCAAATTGCCGAACAAAGATTCGATGCGCAAGATGATGCTTTTGCCGCGTACCGGGTTGTAACATAGCGCTTGGAGTTTATCGGCAGACAAGGGCGCGGCGCTGTTGTTAAACACGTCAACGAGGCAGTTAAATACTCCTTCTATGCCTATATAGCGCTGCAAGCTGGCCTCCCCCCAACTGGATACCGACAAGCGCTGAATGCTCTGGATGAAACACTGACGGCTGTCACCGTAACTTAACGGGTCTGAGCGTTCGCTCATCACCAACTGTTGATTGTTCGCGTCAATCGCCAAACTTTCGCCGAGGTTTATCAGTAACAAGGACGACGAGACGCGATTCGGCTCACCGTAAACCTCCAGATCGTTCTCCCTACCCGGCAAATAGCGGCTTAGAAACGCATTTAATTCATTAAACAGTTGATATAAATCATTATTGGCAATTTTAAGACTGGAAGTGACCAGTTGCAGATTGAGCGACTTTTTGTACAAGCCGTTTACCACGGCCCAGCATAAAACTTCGAGCAAGCTCTCGCCGGATTTAATCGCGCTTTCCAGGGAGGCTTTCTGTGACGCCGCTCGGTCATCGTATAAACACCAGCGCGGCGGCGCGTCGTCAGTCAGGACTTCCACAGCTATCAGCAGATCGGGTTTGGCGTGGACCGTGGTTCTGGTGGTGAGCACCTCGATTTTGTCGGGACGTAAATCCAGGGTGGCCCGCAATTTCCGGCCGATCAATTTCAAGTCTCTGTTTTCCCGCTGCGCCTGATCCAATGGCAAACCGGAAAACTTTAAAATCATCCGCAGACATTGTTGCAATTGATCGCGAATCACCACGTGCTCGACACTGGCTTTCTTAATGTCCCAAAATTTTTGGCTGGCTAAATTGTCCAGCAAATCCTCCGGCCATTCCCATTGATCTGCCACACTATGCAGATAATCTTCACGCTGCAAGCGCACTCTGTTCTCCGTGAGATTATCGGACGCGGCCATGATCTTCATGTAAAAACATTCCCGAATCAGATTCAAGCGGCGTTTGGACTGAGCCTGGCGCAGATAGGCATCCACTTTGCGGTACATCAGCAGGTAAGGATCCAGGCTTTCGACACTGAAATCGCCTTGATACACCGCCTGCTTCAATGACAGACACAGCCACTGCGGTTCGGGAAATTCGCTGGCATAACTTTCCATCAGCAGCAGCTTCAACAAGGACTTATGCGGGGATGTCAAAGACTTGTAGATATGCCAAAGCGTCGCACTGACGAATTCCGCCATCGGCATATCTTCTAGGCCGCCGAAATCGACGACGTCGGTTTCCGAGATAAACCGGTTCTCCAGCAAATGCGCGACATATTGCTTATAGTATTTTTCCTGTTGCGGCGGCACCAACCACCAGACCGGTATCCGCCCGGCGATGTAAATCGAGGTGCGGTAAAACTCTTCCAATAACAGATAATGTTGCGTTTCGCCGCTACTCTCTTTAGAGATCGGCGTATTTTCGCCGCGCAAAAACTGCGCCGCATCAACCAGAAAAAAATGCGTCTCAATTTTTAAGGTCGCCGCCCATTTTTCCACTTCCTGGGCTTTTTGCCGCAATTCGTTTAATTCATCCGGCGCCAAAGTGGATGAATGGCAAAGCCAAATATCAATATCGCTGTTTTTCGAAAACGCCATACTCCCGACGCTACCCATCAAAAAAATCGCCTGGATAGGATAGTGTCTTAAGGCCTTGCGCTTGTAGACAAAGCCTTTGGAAAACTGCTTAGCAACATCTGTAGTCTGCTTGTTGGGCGTGTAATCGGGAATACCCGCCGGGCCTTCCAGCGACACGAAACCGGGCAACAAGGGATGATTTTGATGAAACAGTAACGGCAGTAACTTCAAAAAATCCTGCTGCCGCGGCTGCAAAAAACTTTGTACATGTTGCAAACGCAACTGATTGAAGTGCTTGAATCGTTGGGCAACTGCATATAGATCTTTTTTGCTGATCTCTTCGCCCGGCGCGCCTAAATGGATGGGTAGGAATCGATTGGTCAAAACGGCCGCGCCTAAATCAAGTGTAAGGCCAGTATAGAAGAATCAAACCGGCTTGTGAAAATTAAGCTGGACGAAGCGCCCGTTACCGTCATCAAAACTGGTAAAACGGGTTAAACAGGCGTGCGGCAAATCGATATGAAAACTTTGGGTAACCGGCAGCTTGAAGGCTTCCGCGAATATTGCTCTGATCACACCGGCATGGGTTACTACCAGCACGCGGCGTCCGGCCTGCTCAGCCAATAAACTTTCCCAGCCCTTCCTGACGCGGGCGGCGAATGCTTGGTAGCTTTCCGCATTCGGCGGGGTGAAGTGGACGGGGTCTTTATAAAATGCCGCCAGAGCGTCGGGCCAGCGACTGGAAATTTGCTCGGCGGTTTGGCCTTCCCAAGCGCCGAAATCAATTTCACCCCATGCCGGTTCGATGACCAAGTCCAGTTGCTGTTGTTCGCACCAGGCCGCGGCAAAGGAACGGCAACGGCGTAGCGGCGAGCTGATCACCACATCCCACTGCCCTGCCCCGCATTGACCATACATCTGCCGCCAACCGCGTTCAGTCAGCGCATCGTCGGTGATTCCGCGATAATACGAACCGCCACGGGCTTCGCCATGTCGCAGAAAATCGATTACGGTCGACTGATGCATCGCGATGGAATCAAGTGTTCAAGGTATCCATCAAATCGATCATGAACTCCATTTCCTCGTCCTCGATCCGTTGCCATGCCCTAAAGCCCAGGGCATTCAACACCCCACCGCCTTTTTCATCCTTATCCATCTCCAGTAATATTTTTTGAATGTCGGCGCGGCGATTTTGCAATCTCGGCCCTATCATCAAAGAATGGTAGATGACGCTTATTTGGCTACGCACCAAGATCCGCAGCTGTTTTTTAATCACACCGGACAGGTTGTCATAGGCCTCCGCCAGAATGATACCGACATCCGCTTCGCCTTTCAGCAGGTGTTTGGCCACCAAAACATGATTGTCCGATAACAACGGGACGATATTCCCGGCGTGCAAATCCGCAGGCTCCAACATAATCATGCCCATCAGGCGCACATCCGGATCGTCGGTGAAAGCCACCCGAGTATTCGGTTGTAAGTCGGCCACATCGTTGATATTACTGCCGGCGTTAACGGCAATGATCGCTTCGTCGGATTCGCCCTGGGCGCGTACCAGCGGCAAAAAACCTTTCTCTCGGACCAGCATGGCGGCGTCAAAGGGGTTGGCGTAAATCAAATCGATCTTATCGGCTGCGATGGCCTGATGCAGGTCTTGATAGTGATTGTACATTTCCAAATGGATGGCCTCGGCGCTCTGCTTTTGCAACCAAGTGTTGAATATATACCAACCCGACAGGTGGTCTGGGGCAAAATCCGGGCTGACTGTAAACATGTAAGACATGATGCTCCCCAATTAACTAAGTGTCGGATACAGTGCGATGCATTCATCGACTTTACTGCGCGAGGGTTTGCGGCGCACCGAGGTATAGCCAACCACCTTGCCGCCGCGCACATTGGGAATGACCGTGGCTTTTACCCAGTAATAACCTCCGTCCTTACGCAAGTTTTTCACGAAGCCTTGCCATTTTTCACCGCGCTGCACTGTATCCCATAAGTCTTTAAACGCAGCGGACGGCATGTCCGGGTGCCTGAGAATACAATGCGGTGCGCCGATTAATTCCGCTTCGGTATAGCCCGACATTTCCACAAATGCGCGATTGACGTGGCTGATGATGCCATCCGGCGTCGTGGTGGAAACAATCAACTTGCCGTCGGGATACGGCGTTTCAAGCTCGGTGTACAGCACTTTTCTGGATTTGCCGTCGCAATAGGTAAGTGTTGCTTCCTGGTACTCGCCAATGATGTCTTCGGGCTTCATATCAACGATCATGATTTACTCCGGGTTGCCGGTTAGGGTTTACAGCATTTCGGAAATACTCTCTGCCGCACGCTTCACATCAAGAAAGATGAGTCCGAGCTTGGCGTTGGGTTTGGCGAGTACGGTAAGCACGGCTTCATTGCCGGCATAGGTCATTAACACATAGCCCCGGGCACCTTTGATCAACACCTGTTCCAAATTGCCGCGATTTAATTCTTGGGCAGTTCTATCGCCCAAAGACAACATCGCCGCACTCATAGCGCCCACTCGATCCTCGTCCATACCGGCTGGCAACACCGACGCCATCATCAGACCGTCGGTGGAAATCACACCTGAGGCTTCTATATCCGCCGAAGTACCGTTCAGCTCGTTTAAAACCGACGTCAGCATGTCTGCTTTCATAATCTAATTCCTATTCATTAATGGGTGATATGCGATCCGCTTAATTGGCAGCATCAGCGGCTTTGCTTAAATAACGGGTGATTAAAGCCCAGGCCAAGGTTACAAACTCCGCTTGGTTAAAATGCGGTACGCCGCTGATCGCCAACACGAAACGGTGCTTACCGACGAACATCGGCCAAAAGCCGATTTGACTGTTACCGAACGGATCAACGATGGCCCAAGCATGGCTGGAAATACCCATATTGTTTATCAGTAATCCGGAACGGCGTTTATGCACGGTTGCCAGTTCCGCGCTGAGCGCGGACAATTCTTCGGCGACCTCATGCGGAAAACCGCTACACGCCAGATAAAACCCTTGGTCATCTGCCAATAGCACTTTGCCGCTCTCGGAAATCGATCCCAATAAATCCGGCAACATCGTCTCAAGCGCAGCCTGTGGCGCCTGTAAAGGCGTGTCTACGCCTTGCACCCAACCTAGCTTTTGGCAGTACAGCAACAATTGCAAGGCTTTCTCCTCGTCATCGATTTCCATCAATGTTTGCAACTGCGCGATAGTCAGTGCCGGAGTCTGTTCCTGTTGCAGCAAGCGGATTAAAAACCGCCGGGGTTTATCGTTTTCAGGCGACGAGACAGCGTAGTAAGCACCAGCGGGAGTAGGATAGAGATACAGCCCGTTAATCAGATCAAATCTTTCCATGGTGATTACCCCGCCAAACCAGGATCCAGGGAATATAAAAGAGCTTGTACCAACAAAGAGACATCATTCTTTTCCCGCGCATCCACCGAAAAAACCGGCGGTTTCAAGCCAAAGCCTTGCAGTTGCGCATGGTAGTCTTCTATTGAGGGTGTGCTGCTTAAATCCATTTGCGTCACCCCAATCGCTACGCTGGTGTCGTTGATAAACTTACCGAACGCATCCAGAAAAAAACGCATATCCTGAAAAGGGTCTGCGCGGGTGTTGTCTAGCAATAAAATTAAGCCGATGCCGCCGTTGGTCAAAATATCCCACATAAAATCAAACCGTTCCTGGCCGGGAGTACCGTACAAGTGAATTTTTTCGCCGCCCGCCAAATTCATGACACCGTAGTCCATCGCCACCGTAGTGGATGCTTTACGATTTTTTGTCATATCACTGGCAGCCGCATCAGTTTTGATCGGAGGCACATCGCTAATAGCGTTGATTGCAGTCGTTTTGCCGGCGCCTACCGGGCCCGTGAAAATAATTTTGTATTGACTCATCGAGATTCCTTATCGTTTGCTAAGCGCCGCGCAATTTATTGAGAATTTTGCTTAATAAACCCTCATTTTTGGGCTTCTTGGTGGGTTCTACGGCAATCACCGCATCGGCTTGACGTTCGCTTTGTTTCAATATGCCTATCGTCTGGCAGGCACTAATAAACACAAACACATACTGCGGTTTGACATGTAACAGACCAGCAACTTCCAACGGCGTTCTCGGTGCCTGAACCAACAATGCGGCAATGCGCAAAGCGTCTGGCGTGATGACCAGTCGGGTAAAATTCGGCCATCTTTCTAAGTAGACCGGCCCTTGAATATCCAGACCTATCGGGAAGCGTCCTTTGGATGTCCAGATTGCCAATTTCCAAATAAAAGCACCCATATCTTGAAACTTATCTTCGGCGCGCTGAATGGCGGTTGTGGAATCGACTGCCGTCAAAATCATTTTGCCGACGGAGCCTTTACCCAAGGGCATCCCGGCAAATGCGCGGGTTTGTTTATCGTCGGCATCGATCCATACTTCCTGGCTTTCCGGAAAAATCGTCAAAGGTTTCCAAATCGAACAAAGTTGCAAAACACGCGACTGTAAATTGGCCGTTTTATATGCCGACATGACGTAGCCTAAAAAATACTGCCTGGGGTCGTAACAGGCTGTTAACAACTGCACCTCGTCGTCAAAATCGATGTCGCTCAGTGTCCCTAAAAACGCTGTGAAGCCGCCTTCGTTCAACTGCATTGCAGAATGATGTTTGCTGGCCTTGTGGTGCTCAGCGGCATCACCCGTTTTTGGCGCCTTAGCCTTATTGACATAGACATCCATAGCCATTTTTTTCGGCTTCTCGTCCATGGGCGGTTTGGGCACATCAGGTATCTTTGCAGGTGCTTGCGCAATCTTCGTACGTTCGGCAGCGGCTTTGCGAGCCTCGGCAACCGCCTTAATCTTGTCCAGCACCGCCATTATTTGCTGGACATTCACCGGCTTTTTGATGAAGTAAGTATTATCCAGTTGTAGGTTTTGTAATGACAATAAGATGATCGGTCGGCCCGGCGCGGCGGCTTTTCTGGCATCCAGAATATCCCGGGCTTTGGGGTGATCCGCGTCGATCATATCAATGCTGGCTTCGGCATCCTCGACCACGACGGCAGCCCCCCGACAAGGCCCCTTCAGATACATTTCCATGGTTTTATAAGTGCGGGTATCCATGCCATGCAGAGCGATTCGAAATGGCGTTTTGTTCGACTTGCTCATGATGCCTGTCCTTCAAAATAATGTGCCAATTCCAGCCATTCACCCTCCAGCACCACGCCGGAGTCGCTAAATCGCTGCCGATTGAGCTGAAAGCGCTCCCGGTTTTTTGTAGACTTATACAGCTCTAACAAAGCCAGTTGCAAATCCGGACGATCATGTTGCAGGTTGATACCCGTTTCCAGCACATCCATGGCTTGTTCGAGCTGACTGTATTCGATAAAGTCGTTGGCTAAGGCCAAGTAATCATGTTGCGCTTCGGTTTGCCGTCTGGACCTGACCAGTTCGCGGCTAGCCAACAGACCTTTACTGAACAAAGAATATCGGTTAGCTAGCGGCGTTTGCCCGTCAGTTTTAAGCAAATCCTGACATTGCTGGACAAGCAGCCGCGACTGGCTAGCTTGTATCATACGGCGACTGATCGCAGTTCCCTTCCCATCCAAAATAATCATTAAATCCAACAAGGCCGCGTAGAGTTGCTCGGACAGGCGCTGGTCGTAACAAAAATAAATCCGGCGTAGATGTGCCAGCAGATCTTTCGGGTTTCTACTAATTTTAAAAACTAATGCGGTCAATGCGTAATCAGCATCGGCGCTGGGGCAGCTAAACAAACTAAGCTCCCGGTCGTGCCAAAAATCGGTTTCTTGCGGGATTGCATCCAGCGATGGTCCAGCAAGCAGTCGGGAAAAATATTGGGGCATGCCACCCTCCAAATCAAACGATGCTCGAAGGGTAGCAGTTAAAAAGCCAATTTCCAGGATTTAGTGGGGTATTTGTTGTCTTGCTTCACATATTGCCTGACGAACGGCAACTGGTGCCGTGCCGCCGATATGATTGCGGGCAGCGACTGAACCTTCCAGTTTAAGAATGTCGAAAACGTCAGCTGTAATGGTGGCGGAAAAGCCCTGCAACTCCGTGAGCGCTAATTCCGACAGATCCCGATCCGTTTGTAGTCCTAGCCGCACGGCCTGGCCTACGACTTCGTGGGCATCACGGAATGGCATACCTTTGCGAACCAAATAATCAGCCAAGTCGGTAGCGGTGGCGAATCCTCTTTTGGCGGCGTTATACATATTTTCGCGTTTGGCTTGAATGCGCGGCAGCATATCGGCAAAGGCCCGTAAACAATTGATTAAGGTGTCGGCGGTATCGAACAAAGGCTCCTTGTCTTCCTGATTGTCCTTGTTATACGCCAAGGGCTGGCTTTTCATCAGCATTAACAAGGACACCAAATGCCCGGTGACCCGGCCGGATTTGCCGCGCACCAGTTCCGGCACGTCCGGGTTTTTCTTTTGCGGCATGATCGAGGAGCCAGTGCAAAACGCATCCGGAATGTCGATAAAATTGAATTGCGCGCTGGCCCACAACACCAATTCTTCGGAAAACCGCGACAGATGCATCATGATTAAACTGCCGGCCGCCGCAAACTCAATCGCAAAATCGCGGTCGCTGACCGAATCCAAGGAGTTATTCGACGGCCGGGAAAATCCCAATAGTTCGGCGGTCATAAAACGGTCGATAGGATAACTGGTGCCGGCCAATGCTGCGGCGCCCAACGGCATCACATTAAGGCGTTTACAGCAGTCTTGCAGACGCTCCTTATCCCGGCACAGCATCTCGAACCACGCCATCAGATGATGGCCGAATGTCACGGGCTGTGCGACTTGCAAATGGGTAAAACCCGGCATGATGGTGTCGGCCTCGCGTTCCGCCACATCCAATAAAGCGATTTGCAGGCGGTGTAACTGCGCCAATATCGTTTCGATTTCGCTGCGCAAATACAAACGAATGTCAGTTGCGACCTGGTCATTACGCGAACGGCCGGTATGCAGTTTTTTGCCGGCAATCCCGATCAAATCGGTCAAGCGCGCTTCGATGTTCATATGCACATCTTCCTGCTTGATTGACCAGACGAACTCACCGCGTTCGATCTCACCGCCGATTTGCATCAATCCGCTGCGAATGTCGGCGAGTTCCTGTTCGGTCAGAATACCTATTTTGCACAGCATGGCCGCATGCGCCAACGAGCCTTGAATATCTTGCCGGGCCATGCGCCGGTCAAAATTGACTGAAGCGGTAAATTCTTCGACAAAAGCATCGGTGGCTTCGGCAAAACGGGCGCTGGAAAGTTTTTCGGTGTTAACGGTGGTCATAAGCAATCAAACGGTAAATGCAAAAGAAGCGGGAATTATACCGATGCTGCGGCTATCCACCTTGGGAATTGCACACTCACTCGCAAACCGCCCAGTTGCGCGGAACGCATAATCTCCAACTCGCCGCCATAAAATACGGCGATGTCACGCACAATCGCCAAGCCTAGCCCATGTCCCTGCACTGCTTCGTCCAGCCTTAAACCGCGCTTACTGAGTTGCTGCATGTCCTGCGCCGAACAACCCGGACCGTCGTCTTCGACACTGATAGTAATGCCGGCGCCATGTTCAACCGAGACTAGAACCTGCTTGTCAGCCCATTTGCAGGCGTTATCCAACAAATTGCCGGTCAGCTCCAGCATGTCTTCCCGATCAAAATTGATTAATTGATCGGGGGCATTGACTTGGATCGCTAAATTTTTCTCGGCATAGACATTTTGCAACAGCATGACTAAGGCAGTGAGTTCTCGCTGTGGATTAAACACGCTGGCGGTTTGCATATTGCCGGAGATACGGGCGCGTTTTAATTCTCGCTCGATGCGCTCATGGATCGCTTGCGTTTGCTGTTGCAGCAGATTACGCAGCTCGGGATGAGCATCGAGTTGCGAATTTTCAGCCAGACGAAACAGCATCGCCAACGGCGTTTTCAGCGCATGCGCCAAATTGCCAATTGCGGTGCGAGACTGGTGCAAGCGCCTCTCAACCAACACCAACAAGCGATTGACTTCCGCAACCAAGGGTTTGATTTCCGCCGGCACTCTGGCTTGGATCTGTGACTGACGGCCGTAGGCAATCTCGGCCAGTTCGTCGCGCGCCGCCTGCAACGGTTTCAGCGATCTGCGTACATCGTTACTTTGCAGGGCGATTGCGATCAAAAGCACCATGGCCGTCAGTACCAGATAGGCAAGCCGGATGTGGTCTATGTCATGGCCAATATCGCTTAAATCCTCGGCGATGCTAATGGTGATCGCATGACCAAATCGCTCGAAACCTCGACTCAAAACCAGTAAAGGTTGGTGATGCGGTCCATCAGGAAAATGGAATTGCCTGGCGGTATTGGCCGGCTCGGTAGTAAAAGGCAAAACGTCGTCTTGCAGCGAACTTGAATAATAGGTTTTTCCGTCAAGCTGGATCACAAAGTAGTGACCCGAATAGGCTTGGCCGTAAACCGTGCCGGCATGCGAGCTATCGAAAATCAGTTGTCCTTCCGCGTTAAGCGTCAAGGTATCCAGCAACGAATCGCCATCGTGCTGTAAGCGGGTCAGCATTTGTTTTTCCGCCACAGAGCGAATCACCCAATCTGCTGCCAACCAGTGTCCGGCAAACACCATACTCAGGATAATGATCAGGCCGCGGTTAAGACGCTGGCGCAATGAGATCACAGCTTGTCACCGAAGATGTAGCCTTGCCCACGCCGGGTAGCGATCAAATCCTTACCCAATTTACGCCGTAACCGATTGATATACACTTCGATAACGTTGCTGGCCGGGTCACCGTCACATTCGTAGACGTGCTCAAGTAAATGGGTTTTGGTAAGCAACTTGCCGGGATGCAGCATGAAATAGCGCAGCAAACGAAATTCGATTGCCGTCAGCTCGACATGCTCAGCACCATCAACGCTGACGGTTTGCCTGTCTTCATCCAAGGCCACGCCGCAACCACACAGTTGCGGCTGCATCATCCCGTGCATGCGCTTTAACAGGGCCTGGATGCGTGCCTGTAACTCCTCGATATGAAACGGTTTGCCTAGATAGTCGTCGGCACCCACTTTGAAGCCGTCGACTTTTTCATGCCAGGCGTCCCTGGCCGTCAGCACAATGACCGGCACATGATTACCCGCTTGGCGCCATCGTCGCAGCACTTCCAGTCCGGGCATTTTCGGCAAGCCTAAATCCAGGATGACAATATCGTAGGATTCAGTCATGCCCAAAAATTCGCCATTCTCGCCATCCATGGCCAAATCGACCGCAAACCCGGCTCTTTCCAGATCGGCTTTTAAAGATCGGGACAGGCCTGGATCGTCTTCTACCAGCAATAGTCGCATAGTTGAGTCATAACAATGGTTGGTTTCAAAGATTTACTCGGAGTAAGGGTATTTTAACCCCGAACTTTTAAGATTGGATTTATCTCGGTTTCCTACACTAGCTACATCTGCAACTAAGCATGCCGAGGTAAACCACATGAATAACCAACACACCGTAGCGGTCTGGGACATTTTTATCCGTATTTTTCACTGGTCGCTGGTCGTTGCCTTTACTGTGGCCTATTTCACCAGCGAGGAAGAAAACGCTTGGCATATTTACGCCGGTTACACGGTTTTGGGTCTGATTATCTTCCGCATTCTGTGGGGAATCATCGGCAGCCGCCATGCCAGATTTAGCGACTTTGTCCGTTCTCCCGGAACTGTTCACCGCTATATTCGCGAACTGCGCGCTGGCTCCGCGAAACAGTATGTCGGCCACAATCCTTTGGGCGGCTGGATGGTCATGGCATTGCTCTCAACGCTGCTGGTTGTGACGGTCAGCGGCTTAAAAGTATATGCGATAGAAGAAGGCCGAGGTCCGCTGGCTGCCAATCCAACAACACTAACTTTGATTAGCGCTGCCCATGCGGAAGAAAACGACGAAGAGGATGGAAAAGCAGAAACGCAAAGCCAAGATGAAGAATTTTGGGAGGAAATTCATGAAGGGGCAACCAATTTTATGCTGGTCCTAATTGCCTTACACGTAGTGGGCGTCTTTGTTTCTGGTAGAGCGCACAACGAACACTTAATCAAAGCTATGCTAACCGGAAAGAAATCAATTAAATGACACTAAAAATGTGAGATTTCCCACAATTTTAATTTTGAATTCATTTTCCATTGTTATAAGTCCCGCGACTTTTAGTTGTCTAAATATGTCGAAATCGACTTTTGAGTTTAGGCAACTGACTACGTGCCTTGCGGTAAGACTTCTTAGCTTTTTGACTTAGTCAGGCTTTATCTCGGCCTATCAAAATCAGGAGGTCGTCGGTTCACCCCGCCAAGTTTCATTGTTAGTTAAAGTCAATTGACACACCACAAACCTACAGGGAACACTCAATGAAACAGATGACATTCTTACTGCCATTGCTGGCGCTCGGTTCTATTGCCGAAGCAAGCGACATCAGGGGCGGGCTAGGCAACTTTGACGCACTGAATCACACCGGCGGTCCGGTCTACGGCATAGAAATAGAACTCGACGATACGAACAGCAAAGATGTAGTCAGCACCTACCCAGGTAATCATTACGGTTACGGAAAAATACGGGAAGACCTCAGCGACCCGGCGCACCCCAAAACCTTCGTACGTTACGAAAAAGACGGTGCCTTCACCAATCCCTATCCAATCGGCAGTACCTTGTATTGCTACGATTTAAGCAAAAATGTCGGCTGCGAACATTTTGGGGTGCACTTTGCCTACTCCGCCACCACGCCTTATAGCGCGGTCAAATACAACTGGCTGGTCAAGGATGGCAGTGGCAAACTGGTTGTTGGTCCCGCGCTGCAGTTGAATACGCCGGTATTCGACTACACCCCACCGACCACTGACTTCCCTGCTCAAGTCGTGGCAACCATGCCGGCTCCGGTTGTTCCGCAAAGCGTCGTAAAAGAATTTGGCGAACCCAGTTGGGTCAAGGTTATTAAAACTAAAACTCACAACGCTCGGGTTTTGGCCTTAGGCGCACTGATCAGTGATGATCATGACCACGACGGTCTAGCAGACTGGACCAATGGTGAGCCGGACGAAGTCGAATCCGAATGGTATTTGCTGCAATCCCACAATGGTGTCAGCAACGCCAAATCCGAATTGCGTGGCGGCAGTGACAGCATGGGCAACAACGCCGAAGAAGTCGTCACCCGCCGTTATGAGTTTTATGCCTATGGCGGCCCCGCCGCGTCCATTGATGGCGAAAAGGGTGAAGCCATGTGCGATGCGGTCGGAACGGATAATCTGCACGGCGACGGCGTAGTGGAAGTAACCGATGCCAACGGCGGCTCTCATGAATTCGATTGTTCGACTGCGGAAGTCGTCGGTGCCTATCAAGGTTCGCAAATGACGGAATTCCTAGCCATCTCGCCCTTCGCAATGGTCGACGCGCTGCAAAACGGCAATGTCAACGAAGTGTTTCCGGAGCGGCCCACCATTAGCGGCGGCAACACGCCTTACGTGGTCAACGTCAGCGCCGGCGCATTACCAAACGGTTTGACTCTTGCGCAAGACACAGGTCTGTTATCAGGCCTGCCTTCCAAGGTAGGCATTTTCAACTTTACCGTCTCAGCGAACGATGCCGATAACACCAGCGCATCTAAAGCTTTTACCGTGAAAGTAACAGGCCCCGGCGATACGGATCGCGATAACGACATCGACATGAACGATTTGAACGCCATCAAAGCCAAATACGGCAAAGTGGTAGCAGCCAACGACCCCGCTGATCTGAATGGCGATTTGCGAGTCAATATTATCGATTACAGAAAGGCAGCTTCGCTTTGTACCTTGCCGCAATGTGCCGTGGTCAACCCTGCGCCCTGAACCAATTTTTAAATACTTTTGCCGGAGCAGTTAACTCCGGCTTACGCTTCTATGGAACCTTTCATGAACAAACATTTACTTACCAAACTGCTTGCGCTGGCATTCGTCGGGTTTTTCCAGACCACCGAAGCGGCCACGCTTAATCTTAAATTTTCTGACAACACGAATATCCGCTCATTCGCTAAAGGCTCTATTTTCGATGTCAATATTTATATTAATAACGTTGCTGATTTGGCGGGCTTCGATTTCGATCTGACCTACAACAGCACCAATCTATCGGCGCAATTGCTAAGCAGTGGCAGTATTTTTGGCACTGACACCGAAAGTCTGGCGAACAGCATTACCCCAGGCTCGGGCGCAACCTTGGGGAAAATTCATTTTGCCGAAATGCTGTCGGGCAGCGTCGCAACCGGTTTGAATATCTCTGAGCCCACCTTGCTGGGCACCGTCAAATTTCAAGCGCTCAATGTCAGCGCGGGGAATGCCTTAAGCATAATCCCCGACCCGATCTATACGCCGGCACAACTACTATTTCTCTCCGATGGTAGCGGGCCCGCCACAACCATCACAGGCGCTACTGTCCACGTCACTGCCGCACCAGCCGCTGTTCCGTTGCCTGCATCTGTCTTCTTGTTTGTTCCGGCGCTGTTAGGCATATTCGGCTTTGGGAAAAAACCAAATTAAAAAGCCATAAAGCAGTTCGCCGGGTTATCGCAGCGATTTTGTCCGTCGACGGATAAGGTGGTAGCAATGTCAAAAGCCATCCCTTGGGGATGGCTTTTTCGTTTTTAGGAGGCAAAGGGAAAATTAAATTGAACAACGTTTAGTTTATCGTTATAGTGCCTTCCGGCAAATCGCAATCTGTCTGCTAATATGCGCTTACGGGAGGAATATCATGTTAAAAATTGTTTTACGCTGGCTGTTGACGCTAGTCTATCGAGTCAAGGTCCACGGGCTGGAAAATTACGCTAAAGCCGGCAACCGCGTGTTGATCGTCGCCAACCACACTTCATTTCTCGATCCTTTGCTGCTGGGCGTGTTTTTGCCGGACGACATCACCTTTGCGATCAATACCCAAATCTCTGAACGCTGGTGGCTAAAGCCATTTTTGCGTTTATCCAAAGTGTTTCCGATGGATCCAACGCACCCCTTGTCTTTAAAGGCGTTGATTCATCATTTGCAAAGCGATACCAAAACCGTGATTTTTCCGGAAGGCCGGATCACCGTGACCGGCTCCTTGATGAAAATCTACGACGGCACCGGCATGGTTGCCGATAAATCGGGGGCAACCTTGTTGCCGATTCGCATCGACGGCGCTGAATACAGCCGCTTTTCCAAGCTGGGCAGCGTGCGTCAACACTGGTTTCCGCGCATCACCATTCATATTCAGCCGCCAACCTTGATCGAGACTCACGGCGATGTGACCGGCAAAGCCCGCCGCAAGCATAGCGGCCACATCCTGGCTGACATCATGACGGAAATGATGTTTGCCACCAGCCATTATCAACAAACCATCTTTGCGGCCTTATTGGAAGCTCGGGCTTTACATGGCGGGCGTTACACCGTTGCTGAGGATCTGGAACGCAAGCCACTAAGCTACGACGCACTGATCACCCGCAGCATCATCGTAGGCAAACTAGTCAAAACCCTCACGCAAACCGGCGAGAATGTCGGCGTGTTGCTGCCCAATAGCTGTAAGACGCTGAACGTGGTACTGGGTTTACAGATTTATCAGCGGGTACCGGCGATGCTGAATTATTCAATCGGCGCCGCCGGCATGGCCGCCGCTTGCCGCACCGGACAAATCAAACTTGTGCTGACTTCGCGCAAATTCATTGAATTAGCGAAACTGGGAGACGAAGCCGCAACGCTGGCACAACACGTCAAATTAATTTATTTGGAAGACTTGGCGACATCACTAACAAGTGTCGACAAAATCATCGGCTTGCTACAGGCTAAAACCGCAAGATTTTGGTACAAAAGCCAGGACTACGATGCTGACGATGCGGCCGTCGTACTGTTTACTTCAGGTTCGGAAGGCTTACCGAAAGGCGTGGTGTTGTCGCATGCCAATATCCTGGCCAATCATAAACAAATCAGAGCGCGCATTGATTTCGGACCGGGGGATGTGGTGTTGAATTTTCTGCCGATGTTCCATTCCTTCGGCTTCACGGTCGGCACGATGATGCCGATATTGAACGGCATGACCAGCTTTTTTTACCCGTCGCCACTGCATTATGCGGTGATTCCGGAGATGGCATACGAGGTAGGCGCGACCATCATGTTCGGCACCAATACCTTTTTGGCGGCATATGCCAAAAAAGCCCATCCTTACGATTTTTACTCATTGCGTTACGTGGTAGCCGGCGCCGAAAAATTGCAAGAAACCACCCGCACCACTTGGTTGGATAAATTCGGTATCCGTATCTTGGAAGGTTACGGCGCCACGGAAACCTCGCCGGTAACCTCGGTAAACACGCCGATGGACTACAAGGCTGGAAGCGTCGGCCGCTTCATGCCCGATATGTTGCATAAATTGGAACCGGTGCCTGGCATTGAGAACGCCGGTAAATTGCATGTTGCCGGCCCCAACATTATGAAAGGTTATCTACTGCCGGACAATCCCGGAGTTTTGGTACCGCCTTGCTCCGCTGCTTTCGGCGAAGGTTGGTACGATACCGGCGACATCGTGCATGTCGACGAGGAAGGCTTTATTCACATTCAAGGCCGCAGCAAGCGCTTTGCGAAAATTGGCGGCGAAATGGTCTCGCTGACTGCGGTGGAACAATTGGCTATCCACGCTTGGCCGGAAGCGCAGCATGTGGTGGTCAGTTTGCCCGATCCAAAAAAAGGCGAACAACTGGTATTGTTGACCACGCGCCGCGACGCCAACGCGAAACAGTTGGCCGAAGCCTCCACCGGCGTCGCCACCATCAATTTACCCAAAAAAGTGTTTGTGCTCGATAAACTGCCGGTATTGGCGACCGGAAAAACCGATTATCCTGGTGCGACAGCCTTAGCAGCCGAATTACTGATGTCGGACCAATAAAATATGTTCAACGCTGAAAAGAGACTCGCTGTTTTGATTGACGCTGAAAATACTCGTCTGGCTTCTCTTGAAGCAATTATTACTGAACTCTCAAAATACGGATATATCGTCGTAAAAAGGGCATATGGTGATTGGGCCTGTCCAGCGCTAAAAAATTGGAAAGAGCCTCTAAACGAGTTGGCAATTCAACCAATACAACAGTTTTCTTATACTCAAGGTAAAAACTCATCCGACGCTGCTTTAATTATCGACGCAATGGATTTGTTATATTCTAATAAATTCAATGCTTTTGCACTTATTTCAAGTGATAGTGACTTCACTCGACTAGCAACCCGTTTAAAGGAATCACAACTTCACGTTTATGGTGTTGGAGAAAGAAAAACCCCTATGGCGTTTCGAAATGCCTGCGATGACTTCATCTACATTGACGTTTTAACCACTTTGGACACTGATGATGAAGACAGAGATTTAGATAAAAACCAACAGGTGATAAAAACACAATGGACAAGGCAGCAACTGTGTATGGATACAAAGTTAATTAATATGCTTAGAAACGCAGCTAAGGAATGTTCAAACGAAAATGGATGGGCACTTTTAGGTCTAGCTGGAAGTTTAATAAAACGCCAATTTCCAGATTTTGATCCTAGAAATTATGGCTACATAAAACTTTCAAGTCTAATTGACGCCACTGCTCTGTTTGAAATAACGCATGAAAAAATGAAGGGTACTAACGCAACCAGGATGTCCTATCGCGACAAGAGGCTACAAAAAATCTGACCACTTTTCCGATAAGAGTATAAATTTTTCAAGCTAGGGACCATTTCGAATGAGCAAACACATCTATCCCCTTTTAATCGCGCAATTCCTCTCGGCATTTGCCGACAACGCCATATTGTTTACAGTCATCGCCATGGTGATGCAGGATGCGCACCCGGTTAGTTGGTACGTGCCGGCACTACAAAGCGTGTTTCTGGTGGCATTCGTAGTGTTGGCGCCCTGGGTGGGTGGGTTTGCCGACAGCCATGCTAAATCGCGGGTGTTGATTGTCGCCAATCTGATCAAGGCTTGCGGTGCCGGCTTATTGTTATTTAAAGTCGAACCACTGTTAGCTTATTGTGTAGTGGGAGTCGGCGCTGCGTTGTACAGCCCAGCCAAGTATGGGATTTTACCGGAACTGGCAGGACATGACGGCTTGGTGAAAGCCAATAGCTGGATAGAAGGATCGACTATTCTGGCGATATTGACCGGCATGGTGGTGGGCGCCAAGCTGGCCGATCATTCCACCACTTGGGCCTTGCTTGTAACAATATTATTGTTTTTGATTTCTGCTGCCACCACCTTATTCTTGCCGATAGGCTTACGTAAAGCGCCACCGTCCGGCTCGAAAATCAGGCTGTTCTACTTGGAAGTTAAAACATTTCTGGCAATGCCACGCTCACGCTTCGCGGTGCTGGGCGCATCCCTTTTTTGGGCAGCAGCAGCCAGTGTGCGGGTGATTATCATCGCCTGGGCGCCGTTGGTGTTAATGACGCATAACGCCAGCGATATTGCCAATCTCACGCTATTTTTGGCTATCGGTATCATCGCCGGTTCAGTCCTGGTCCCACGCTTGATTCCGCTGGAACATTTGCGCCGCGCCCGCATCCCGGCCTATCTGATGAGCATCTTCATCATCGCCCTGAGTTTCACGGAAGCAGTCTGGCCGGCGCGTTTTGTGTTGTTTTTAATGGGTATGGCAGGCGGCATGTTTATCGTCCCAATAAACGCTGCTTTACAGGAGATCGGCCAACAAAGCATAGGCAGCGGCGGTGCGGTAGCGATGCAGAATTTTTTCCAGAATGTAGCAATGCTATTGTCGGTCGGCGGCTACACCCTGGCGGCAGCCGAACAAGTAACGCCGATTACAGCACTAATCGGCTTGGGCTTGCTACTACTGGCGGCTACTTTTCTGGTGGTTTGGCATTTACCTGAAGTGGAGCAAGCGCCTTCCAGCCTTGAATAAAGGTTTGCACCAACAAATCCACGCTTAACTTGGATGCTGCAATGTCGCTGACTTGCGGTTTGGCGGTTAGCGACAAAATACAGATGCCATGCACGCCGCTCCACAAAGTTCTGGCTGCCAGCCGGCTATGTTCCGCGGAGCTGCCGGGTGTAAGCTGGATAAACAACACCTCGACAATCGCAAACATCTGCTCCACCTTTTGTAGATACCAGTCAGGCTGAGGCTCCTCGCTCTGAATATCGAAGATCATTCGCCAGCGATTGAAATGCTGGGCGGCAAAATTTAGATAAGTTTCCGCCAAGATCAGAATATTTTCCTCGACACTGGCGGACGGTTCACAGTGAAGCAATTGTTTAGCCAACTCATCCAATGTGCGGCCTTTGACGTGGGTCAGCAAATCGTTCATATTGGCAAATACCATATAAATGCTGCCCACGGTATAGCCGATTTCCATCGCGATTTTGCGCACGGTCAGAGCGCTATAGCCGTCCTCTATAACGATGGTTTCTGCGGCGACCAGCACCATTTCCTTGATTTGTTCCTGACTATGTTCGCTTCTTCTTGCCATATGTTCTCTGCGACATGCACTAAAAACAGCTACCATACACGACCTTGCCTCAGGAATCGATAGTTTACATGCACAACGAACTTCTCGATGTCGTCGATAACGACGATACAGTGATTGCCCAACAACCCAGGTCGGTGATTCACGCCAACAGCCTGCGCCACCGGGCCGTGCATATTCTGGTTTTCAACGATGCTGGCCAGTTGTTTCTGCAAAAGCGCTCGATGAAAAAAGATTTGAACAAAGGCTTATGGGATACCTCGGCGGCTGGTCACGTCGACGCCGGCGAAAGCTATGACCGTTGCGCGCCTCGTGAATTAAAGGAGGAATTGGGCATATTTGCCGAAAGCCTGGAGAGTTTATTTAAATTGGAACCTAGCACCGACTTAGGTATGGAATTTATCCAGGTCTATCGGTGTCGGCATAACGGACCATTTAGCTTAGCGGCAGATGAAATCGACGAAGGTTGTTGGGCAGATCCGGATAACCTGGATAAGCGCGTTGCCAAGAACGATCCAACCTTGACGCTGACGTTTAAAATTATCTGGCAACGGTTTAGGAATATTGCAAACTAAAATGCTTGTTAGATACTCATCATCAATGTCACTTAAACGATGAGATTAAAACGCAGATAAAAACGAAAGTGGCGGAGCGGACGGGGCTCGAACCCGCGACCCCCGGCGTGACAGGCCGGTATTCTAACCAACTGAACTACCGCTCCGCAGTAGAGAGCGGCGCATTCTACAGCATATCGCCCAAGCGTCAAGCAAAAGCCCAAATTAATTATGCCGGCACCATCCTGCCCACTCTGTAACAGCCCCGATACCCATCTTTATCACAGCGACGCAAAACGCGATTACACTCAGTGCCGACAGTGCTTACTGGTGTATGTCGCTTGCTCTCAGCACTTATCGCCGAGCCAGGAAAAAGCTATTTACGATCTACATCAAAATACCATTGACGATCCGGGCTACATTGAATTTCTATCCCGCTTGGCAAAACCTTTGCTCAGAAAATTACCGAACAATTCTGTTGGACTTGATTATGGTTGCGGCCCAGGCCCGGCGCTTGCAGAACTGTTCAAGGCGCGTGGGCATCGAATCAATGTCTACGACCCATTCTATGCGGACTTTCCTGAACACCTGCAAAGAACCTACGACTTTATCGTCTGCACCGAGGTAGTAGAGCATTTTCGCACGCCGAAACGTGAGTTCGACACGCTGTTTAGACTATTAAAACCCGGCGGTTGGCTGGGCATCATGACCAAATTGGTCATAGATGCCGAGGCCTTTGCCAAATGGCATTACAAAAACGATCAAACCCACATCGCTTTTTTCTCGCGACCGACTTTTCATTGGTTAGCGGCGCATTATCATTGCCAAATAGAATTCATCGGCAACGACGCGATTATTCTGCAACGCAATCCTGACCCTTACAACAATTGACTTCCACGGTGATATGGTCGAGCTGCGCGAATTTGCCCAATAGATTCTTGTAATAACTGGGCGATTTTGGCTGCTGCGTGACCAAAACCACGATTGCCGCATAATGATTGGCACTAACGGGCCAAACATGCAGATCGCTGACAAGGCATTCGCCGTCTTCCTCCAGCGCGGTTTGTATCGCGTGGGTGTATTTGGGGTTCATGGTCTGGTCCAGCAATACGGGGCTGGTCTCTTTGATTAAGCCGTAAGCCCAGACCAGAATCACTGTCGCGCCAACAAAACCCATCACCGTATCCAGCCAAACCCAACCGTAATATTTGCCAGCCACCAAGGCGACGATGGCCAATACCGATGTAAGGGCATCGGCCATTACGTGTAGATAGGCCGCTCTTAGGTTGTGATCGTGATGATGGGAGCGCTGAGCTTGATCTTTGTGGCCGTGTTCTTCATGGTCATGGTCATGGTCATGGTCATGGTCATGGTCATGGTCATGGTCATGGTCATGGTCATGGTCATGGTCATGGTCATGGTCATGGTCATGGTCATGGTCATGGTCATGGTCATGGTGAGCATTATGCCCGTGTCCATGGTGGTGATCGTGATGGTCTCGCAATAATAGCGCGCTTAACAGGTTGATCAACAAACCCACTTGCGCGACTAAAATCGCCTCGTCAAAGCGAATTATTTCCGGCATCAGCAACCGCTGCACCGAGTCGGCAATCATTACCAAGGCTACCATCGCCAATGCTATCGAACTGGCAAATCCGCCCAATACACCCACCTTGGCGGGGCTAAATGCGAAGGTTTGATCATTCTGGTGGATACGGCTGTAACGGTAGGCGAAGATTGCAATCATAAAAGCCACCACATGCGTGGCCATGTGCCATCCGTCCGCCAACAACGCCATCGAATGAAACTGCATACCGGCGACAATTTCCACAATCATCGTCGCAAACGTCAGAAGCAGCACCCATTTCGTACGACGCTCGCCTTTGCGATTGATCCGCGCGAAATCGTGCGAATGTTGCCAGTTACTCAATTGATGTTCATGCATCCGTAGTTCCTTGTTCGCTAAAGCCGAAATCATTACCGAGACAGCATTTTAGCGCAGCTTACCTGGAAACACTTCCGCAAAGTAAAAGCCCCTGTTATTTGCGGCAAACCGCCGTAAAATAAGGTTTTCAACCTATTCGCCCTGCACTTTCAAGCATTCGATGAGTAATTCCGAGCAGATCTTCAGCGTATCTCAGCTAAACCGCGAAGCCAAACGCTTGCTGGCCAGCCATTTCTTAACCGTGCAAGTACAAGGCGAGATTTCCAATCTCAGCCTGCCCTCTTCCGGCCATTACTACTTTACCTTGAAAGACGCGCAAGCCCAGATCCGCTGCGCCATGTTCAAAGGACAACAGCAACGACTAAGGTTCAAACCTGCCAACGGCAATCTGGTGGTCGCCACCGCGCAAGTCAGTTTGTACGAACCGCGCGGCGATTATCAATTGGTCGTGGAACAATTGGAAGAAGCAGGTGACGGCGCATTGCGTCTGGCGTACGAACGCTTAAAACAAAAGCTATTACAGGAGGGTTTGTTCGAGCAAAACCGCAAGAAACCGCTGCCGCCACTGCCAACACAAATCGGCGTCATCACCTCGGGCAGTGGCGCAGCGATTCACGATATTCTCAGCGTACTGAAAAGGCGCTTTCCGGCGATCCCGGTGCTGATCTATCCGGTAGCGGTGCAGGGCGAAAGCGCTAAATTCGAGATCAGCGCGGCATTGGCAGCAGCCAATAAACAAGCTCTGGTAGATGTGATCATCCTAGCGCGCGGCGGCGGGTCGCTGGAAGATTTGTGGGCGTTTAACGAAGAAATTGTCGCCAGGGCGGTAGCGGCCAGCGAAATTCCGGTGATTTCAGCAGTAGGCCACGAGGTGGATTTCAGCATCGCCGATTTCGTCGCTGATTTACGCGCGCCGACACCATCGGTAGCGGCCGAATGTGCGGTGCCGGACCAATCCGCCTGGCTTAATCGCTTTACAGCTATCGAGCGCCAACTAACCCGGCAAATGCAGGATAAATTACAGCAGCAACAGATGCATTTGAGTTGGCTAAATAAAGCCCTACAAACCCAACATCCGGGCGAAAAACTACAACGCAATGCCCAGCGTCTCGACGAATTGGAACAACGCTTGGATCGCGCGACGCGAGCCGGCTTGGGGCTGTGCCGCCAGCGTCTGGCGTTAAACACCCAGCGTCTGAACGGACAGCAACCGTTGGTATCGATTCACGGCTATCGGCAGCAACTTGATTACTTCCAACAACGATTAAGCCGTTCGATGCAAATTAAACTGACGGCATTGAAAAATCGGCAACGCGCGAGGTCACAAACCTTACATGCGATTAGTCCACTGGCAACGCTGGAACGCGGTTATGCTATCGTGCAACGACACGAAAGCTCCCAGCTGGTGAAGTCGGTTAAACAGTTAGCCAAGCTTGAACTGTTCGACATTAGAATGGCCGATGGGCGCATCGTTAGTAGAGTTGATGAGGTGATACCCGATTAAATCTGGCCGGCGCTTTAATTGCCATCGACAATCATCCATCGGTTTTATCGTCGGCGATTACTGGGCATAAAACATGCTTTAGTGCATTAGTTTACAAATCACACGAGTGTTCAAATGACAATATTCGACAGAACCATACCCCTGAGTGTTGGTTATGCTCACATCGATCATGATCACGGCATCTTTATTGATTTGGTAAATCAATTGGATAAGGCCAATAACACTGACTTTCCGGGCTTGTTTGCGCAATTGTATCAACACACCGAAGAACATTTTGAATCTGAAAATCGGTTAATGGCGCAATTCGGATTTCCGGCGGAAACCGAACACAAAGGCGAACATCAACGGGTTTTGGAAGAATTCAAACAGTTTAAAACCCGGATCGACAAAGGCTTAATTTCCTTTGGTCGTGCTTTTGTCAAGGAGCGTCTGCCGCAATGGTTTTTATTGCACATTACGACAATGGACAGTGCATTAGCGTCACACATTAAAGCACAGCAGGAATTGCAAGACGAATGACGCCTGATAAGGAGCTGAGAATAATAAGAGATTTTTACGACGCCGCCGAAAGCGATGCTATCTATAGGCGTTTGCTCCAGGAACAAAATTGGCCCGACAATTGTTACAGCGTTGCCGGTCGGGAATTTACTTTACCCCGCCTGCAAACCTGGCATGCTGATCCGGGGATAGTTTATAGCTACAGCAATAATCTATTAAAAACTCGGCCCTGGACGCCATTACTATCGGATATAAGGCAAAAAATCGAACAGTTCTTAAACTTTTCATTTAATTCGGTATTAGTGAATTTATATCGCAACGGCGATGATTATGTAGGCTGGCATGCGGATAACGAAGCGGAGTTGGGACCACAGCCTTTTATCGCATCATTGACGCTGGGAGCGACCCGACAATTTGCATTTCGGCATAAAAAAACCGCGGAAAGCGGCAGTATTTTACTGACTAGTGGAATGCTATTGATTATGCAGCCCGATTTTCAACACCACTGGCTGCATAGTATTCCTGTCGATCAGAAGTTGACTCAAGGACGCATAAACTTAACGTTTCGGAGAGTTATCGCTCCGAAGTAGCTTAGTTTATCGCTTTGGGCAAGCAGTCCTAATGTTGTTCCAATGTTTTAGCTTGCTCAGCTTCAAACTTCTTTCTTTTGTCACATTTCTCACTACACACACAGTTGCCGGTGCCCCCGCAAGACCCCTTGATGGCATTCCGACCGAAAAGCACACCGACTGCCATGACGGCAATAACGATCAACATAAATAAAAATGTTACTAAAAAATAACCCATTTTTTTCTCCTGTTTTTTCTAATCACTGAAACGAAAAAAGGAGCGATCCGAAAATCGCTCCCTGTGCTTCGCGTCAGATTAATACAACTTAACCGCCGAAATCATCCAACATAATATTTTCAGGATCCACACCATTAGCCAGCAGCATGTTAATCACTGAGGAGTTCATGATTGGCGGCCCGCACATGTAATATTCACAATCTTCTGGGTTCGGATGTTTCTTGATGAATTCTTCGAACAATACGTTGTGAATGAAGCCGGTATAACCTTTCCAGTTATCTTCAGGTAAAGCATCTGACAAGGCTACATGCCATTCAAAATTGTCGTTTTCTTTGGCCAGCATATCGAAATCTTCAACGTAGAACATTTCGCGTTTGCTACGTGCGCCATACCAGAAAGTCATTTTACGCTTGGATTTCAGTCTGCGTAGTTGATCGAAGATATGCGAACGCATCGGCGCCATACCGGCACCACCACCGATAAAGACCATTTCAGCATCGGTTTCTTTGGCAAAAAACTCGCCGTAAGGACCGGATACGAACACTTTATCACCTGGCTTCAGGTTGAAGATAAAGGACGACATGATGCCTGGCGGAATGCCATCCGGCGCCCCTGGAGGCGGCGTAGCGATCCTGACGTTCAACATTATTTCTTTTTCTTCAGGATAAGATGCCATTGAGTAAGCACGCAGGGTTGGCTCTTTTACATCCGATACATAACGCCACAGATTGAATTTATCCCAATCAGGACGGTATTCCTCGGCAACATCCATATCCGCATATTTTGAAATATGTGGCGGACATTCAATTTGTATATAACCACCGGCACGGTAATTGATGGCTTCACCTTCCGGCAATTCCAATACCAACTCTTTAATGAACGTTGCGACGTTGTCGTTGGACTTAACAGTGCATTCCCATTTCTTAACACCGAATACGCTGTCTTCGACTTCGATATCCATGTTTTGTTTGATGGATACTTGGCAAGCCAGACGTTCACCATGTGCGGCTTCCCGTTTGGTGATATGCGATTGCTCGGTTGGCAGAATGTCGCCACCGCCGCTATGCACTTTCACTTTACATTGACCACAAGTGCCGCCGCCGCCACAAGCAGAGGACACAAACAACTGGTTGTCCGCCAATGCGGTCAACAATTTGGAACCAACTGGTACATGGATTTTCTTCTCGTTATTGATAAGAATTTCCACATCGCCAGAGGCCACCAGTTTACTTTTCGCGCCGATGATCAAAAACACCAGCGCTATCACGATGACCGTGAAGAAAATAACACCTAATGCAATTTCCAGCATTACGATACCCTTATAATTGAATTCCAGAGAAAGCCATGAAGCCCAGAGACATCAAGCCAGCGGTGATAAAAGTGATGCCCAAACCTTGTAATGCAGCAGGAATATCGCTGTATTTCAATTTCTCACGCACACCGGCCATGACGGTAATCGCCAAAGCCCAGCCAAAACCACTTCCTATGCCGTATACCACGCTTTCACCAAAATTGTAGTCACGTTCGATCATGAATAAACTACCGGCCAAGATCGCGCAGTTAACGGTAATCAACGGCAGGAAGATACCCAAGGCTTGATACAGAGCCGGAAAGAATTTATCCAAAATCATTTCCAGAATCTGCACAATCGCAGCAATCATACCGATACAGCTCAACAAGCTTAAAAAGCTTAAATCCACGCCGGTAATGCCTATCCAAGATAACGCATCTTCTTTCAACAAAGTTTGGTAAATGAAGTTATTGGCAGGCACTGTTAAGGTTTGCACCACCATAACGGCAATACCCAAACCCATGGCCGTAGAGATCTTCTTGGACACCGCCAAGAAGGTACACATACCCAGGAAGAATGAGAGCGCCAAGTTTTCAATGAAAACCGCTTTAACAAATAGACTGATATAGGCTTCCATTAGTGGTGCCCTCCTTCACCGTGAGCAATCGACATGATTTTGAACTCGTTATGTTCCACTTGCTTTGGTTTCCAGGTACGGAAACCCCAAATGATCAAGCCGATGATGAAAAACGCGCTAGGCGGCAGCAGCATCATACCGTTAGGCACATACCAACCACCATCTTTAACCAAAGGCAACACATCGAAGCCAAGCAGTTTGCCTGAACCCAAGGTTTCTCTGAACAGAGCCACGATGACTAGAATCAAACTGTAACCTAAGCCGTTACCGATACCATCTACAAAGCTTTGCAGTGGCGGGTTCTTCATGGCGTAGGCTTCAGCACGTCCCATAACGATACAGTTGGTAATAATCAAACCTACGAATACCGACAGCTTTTTGCTGACATCGAATGCAAAGGCTTTAAGCAACTGATCGACCACAATAACCAGCGAAGCAATGATGATCATCTGCACGATAATCCGAATGCTGCTCGGTATATGCTCGCGCACCGCACTAATCGCTGCGCTTGAACAGGCAGTAACCGAAGTCAAGGCCAATGCCATGATCAATGAGGTAGACATTTGCGACGTTACCGCCAGCGCCGAACACACACCAAGCACCTGCAGGGTGATGGGGTTGTTATCGACCAACGGTTCGAATAATACTTTTTTAGTTTCTTTATCCATGATAAGTCCTAACCGTTTTTTCTAATTTTGTTTAGATAGGTGGCAAAACCTTCGGTACCCATCCAGTATTGGATCAAATTACTGACGCCACGACTGGTTAGGGTTGCGCCGGCCAAACCATCCACTTTGTAAACAGAATCCGGGCGACTGGAATCGACACCACCTTTCACTAAAGTCAAAGCCACTTCGCCTTTATCGGAATAGACTTTTTTGCCTTTCCACAACGCGCGCCAGTTAGGATTGACTACCTCACCACCCAGGCCAGGGGTTTCACCTTGGTCGTACAGGTTGATACTCTGTACCGTTTGCGCATCAGCTTCCAAGGCTAAAAAGCCGTACATCGTAGACCACAAACCGTAACCGTTGATAGGCAGAATAATGGATTGCAACTGGTCGCCGTTTTTAACCAAAAACACTTTGGTGTATTTGGCTTTTTGACGGATGCTGGCAATATCTTTCTCGACCGGAATCAACTCGTTCTGCGCAGGGTCTTTAGCAGCCTTGCGTTGGTCGTATTCGTCGACATTGATATTGTCTACGTAATCACCTGTTTTCAGGTCGACAATCTTGCTTTCGATTCTTTCCGCAAAGGCTTTATCTATATCAGTACCCTCTTCCAACAAACCAGCCACATCAAGAATGTTTTTCTTCATGTCCAGGGCTTTGTTGTAGCCTTGCAAAGGCCGTAAAGCGACTGTAGCAATAGATACCAATACAGCGCACACCAAACATAAGGCCAAAGCCACGTTGACGGTTTTTTCCAGGCTGTCGTTACTTAAAGCCAGGATTCTGTCGGCGTAAACTCTGAACTGTTCGTAGTACTTGCAGAGCTGCTCGTTGTACTTACAGGTTTTTTTCTCGGCATTAAGCATGGCGTTTGATCCTTCTTCTAATATTTGCTTGAACAACAAAGTAATCAATCAATGGTGCAAACATGTTTGAGAAAAGAATTGCAAGCATCACACCTTCCGGGAAAGCCGGGTTAATAACCCGAATGATGATAATCATCACGCCGATCATGCAGCCGTAAATCCAGCGACCGGTGTCGGTCACAGCGGCCGAAACAGGATCAGTTGCCATAAACACCGTACCGAAAGCAAAACCACCGACTACCATATGCCAGTACCAAGGCATCGCAAACATTGGGTTGGTTGTGCTGCCAACGATGTTCAACAAAGTGGACATAGCGATCATACCGATCAACACACCAGCCATAATGCGATAAGAAGCAACGCGAGTGTATAACAAGAATGCTGCACCCAACATACAAGCTAATGTGGATGTTTCACCCATCGAGCCGGGAATGAATCCCAAAAACGCTTGGATCCAACTGAAACTCTCTTTAATCGCCTCCACGCCACCAGCCGATGCCAACGATAAAGCCGTCGCGCCACTGTAACCGTCCACCGCAACCCATACCGCATCGCCGGAAATTGAAGCCGGATACGCAAAAAACAGGAACGCACGACCTGTCAAAGCGGGATTAAGGAAATTTTTACCGGTACCACCGAAAACTTCTTTACCCAACACGATACCGAACGAGATACCTAAAGCCACTTGCCACAAGGGGATATCAGGCGGCAAGATTAAGGTATACAGCATTGACGATACCAAGAAACCTTCGTTGACTTCATGCTTGCGTACGGTTGCGAACAACACTTCCCAAACGCCACCCACCGCTAAGGTAGTGATGTAAACGGGGAAGAAATACAACATGCCGTGCACCAGGCAGGAAATCGGGTTGTACGGGTTGTAGCCGAATAGCGCCATTGGAATGCTGCGCCAGTTGTTGATCGACTCGACACCCATACCCTTCATGGCTAAGTTGGCTTGATAACCCGTGTTGTACCAAGCCATCAAAACACAAAACGCCGTGGCGATTACCACGAACGTCATGGTACGTTTCAGATCGTTACCGTCACGTACATGGGTTTTTCCGCGCGTTACATCGGATGGCGTGTAAATAAAAGTATCCACCATCTCGTAGAGACCGTAATACTTTTCAAACTTGCCGCCCTTTGTAAAATGCGGCTCTATGCTATCTAAAATATCTCTAGCCGACATTATCCTTCCTTCTCGATTTTAGTTAAATTAGCTCTGAGCACAGGCGCGAAGTCATGCTTGCCTGGATCGACAAAGGTGAACAAAGACACGTCTTCTTCACTCAGTTCCAGGCAGCCAAGAGACTGTGCAGTGTCGGTATCGCCGACTACAATGGCTTTCAATAAAGGTGTAGACAAAATATCCAAAGGCATCACTGTCTCGTAGACTCCCACCGGAACAATGGCGCGATTGCTACCATTTTTATCGGTGGTCAACGGAAACAGGCGATTATCTTTACGATCTTTGCTCGACACGTAAACATTCATAGCCGAGTATTTGTCTTTGCCGGGAACTATCCAACCGAAAAGCTCACGTTCACGACCCTCTTTAATGGCAGAAACCTGCAAACTGTAAGCACTCAAAAATGCCAGAGATCCGGCAGCCTCGTGGCCATACAAAACAGAGCCCGAAATTACCCGGTTTTCAACATCTTGCAATTCGCCGGCAACCAAATCGTCCAGATTGGCACCCACACGTGTGCGTACCAATCTGGGTTTTTTAACCGTTGGACCAGCCAAAGAAACGATGCGTTCTACATCCAGCTTACCTGTGGTAAACAATGCGCCAATAGCAATTACCGCCTGGTAATCAATATGCCATACGAATTTATGGATATTGACCGGATCGATAAAATGAATATGGGTGCTTGGCAAGCCGGCAGGATGCGGCCCGGAAAACTCCGCTACCTGAACGGCTTGATTCGCTACCAAATCAGTGCCCGTCGCTTTGCAAAGATAGGTTTTACCGGATGTCAACTTAGAAACTACAGTCAAGCCATTAGCAAAGTCGGCAGCACGTTCCTTGATAATGACAGCAGGATCTGCCGCCAGCGGACGAGTATCTATCGCTGTGACAAAAATTGAACTAGGCGTTGTATCGACAGCAGGGATTTTGCCGTAAGGACGTGTCAGGAACGCAGTCCACAATCCTGATGCCAGCAAATTTTCCTTAACCTGTTCTTGAGTCAAATTACCTAACTCAGCTTCGCCGTATTTGCTGAAAGACTCTTGCTGATTCCCTTGCAATTCAATGACCACAGACAACAATGCACGCTTGTCGCCGCGGTTAATAGCTTTAACGACACCCGCGCCGGGTGAGGTAAAGTTGACGCCAGGATTTTTTTTGTCAGAAAAAAGGGCCTGTCCTAATTTGACCTTATCTCCTTCGGCAACCATCATTTTCGGCTTCAGATCGATGTAATCGGCACCCAATAGGGCTACCGATTTGACGCTGTTACCATCTCTTATCTTTTGTTCGGGTCCGCCTGTTATAGGCAAATCCAAACCTTTCTTTATATTAAATTGCATAGTTAATACGCCTGCTCCCCAGACTAGTTGCAGCAAAAAGCCCATTGCGAAACACCGATCCCAAAGGGCACTTCAAGACAAAACATGTTCATTACATCACAAGTTATCGGCTTTCTCAACGGAAAATCCCAAGGCTTGTAGCCCTTTAAGCCGAGCGATAGCGCCCGGCATAAGTGGAAATACCGCTCAAATATCAACCACTTTATCGATATCAAAACCACTCACATACTTACGCCCGACATACCCCCGGGTATTGCTTAAGATACGGGCATCCGCTATCCGGTAATCACCCAAATTGTGCACATGACCGTGAAACCAGGCTGCTATTTCATATTCGTGAAATAATGGCTTCAAGTCATTACAATAAGCCAGCTTTTTAAGTACGTTGGGTGAATCGATCCAACTCCATTCGGTGGGCGCATGATGAGTGACCACTATGGTCCTGCCGGCAAAGGGCGTGGCAAGTTGTTGTTCTAACCAGAATTTAGATTCCCGATGTAGTTCGGTAAAGTGTTTGGGCTCGAAAGTTTGGCCTGCAAATGACACCTTGCGAAAGTCATTCAAGGTATTTCCCAGCACTTCGGCCTTTTCGGCGCCCTCGATAAACAAATTCGTCCACAAGGTGCAACCCAAAAAGCGCACACCCTGGAAGATAAACTGATCTTTTTCCAGGAACTGAATTTGACTGCCCGCACATTCCCTACGCAACATATCGATAGTCTGTTGATATTCGTAACCATAAAACTCATGGTTACCCGCCACATAAACCACAGGCTTGCCGATAGACTTCAACCATTCGACACCTTGTTTGAATATGCCGATATCGCCTGCCGCCACGACCAAATCGGCATCAGTTTCCGGCAGACTCTGCTCGCCAAATTCCAGATGCACATCAGAAAAGTAATTTATCCGCACAATTTGCTCTTTCGTCCTGTTACTAAGGAGGTATAATTTATATCCTAAGTGAATTACTTGGTATTTTTTAGATAACTTTCAGTTTTTGCAGACCACACTTCTATGTCGATTAGCTCCAGAAAACACACCCAACAGGTTTTGGTAGGAAACGTAAAAGTCGGCGGCGACGCTCCGATTGTAGTTCAATCCATGACTAATACCGACACAGCTGATGTTGCAGGAAGCGTTCAACAGATCATGGAATTAGCAACAGCCGGCTCGGAAATGGTCCGCGTCACTGTCGACCGTGAAGAAGCTGCGCAAGCCGTACCGGAAATCGTCAACCGACTGGCACAAAAAGGCTTTTCGGTGCCCATTATCGGCGACTTCCATTTTAACGGCCACAAGTTACTGGAAAAATATCCGGATTGCGCTCAAGCACTATCCAAATACCGTATCAACCCCGGCAATGTCGGCAAAGGCAAAGCGCGGGACCCGCAATTTCAGCAGATGATTGAGTTTGCGATTCAATACAACAAACCCGTGCGGATTGGCGTCAACGGTGGCAGTCTTGATCAAGCCGTACTAACCCGATTGCTTGACGAGAACAGACAATTAGCGCAACCCAAAGAATTACCCCTGATCACACGGGAAGCCATCATACTCTCCGCCCTGGAAAGCGCGGCTAGAGCCCAGGAAATCGGGCTAGGCAAAGACAAAATTATCCTATCCTGCAAAATTAGCGATGTTCAGGAGTTGATCAGCATTTATCAAGACCTGTCCAGCCGTTGCGATTACGCTCTGCATTTAGGCCTTACCGAAGCTGGCATGGGCTCCAAAGGCATCGTCGCATCAGCAGCAGCGCTCGGCGTACTGATGCAACAAGGCATAGGCGACACCATTCGGGTATCCCTAACACCCGAACCCGGTGCCGCGCGCACCAAAGAAGTCATTGTGGCCCAGGAAATTCTGCAAACCATGAACTTTCGCTCCTTCACACCCATGGTAGTGGCCTGCCCCGGTTGCGGACGCACCACCAGCGATTATTTCCAACGTCTGGCGCAAGACATTCAAGGCTATTTACGCGACCAAATGCCTATTTGGAAAGATAAATACAAAGGCGTGGAAGATATGAAAGTCGCGGTGATGGGCTGCGTCGTCAACGGCCCCGGCGAAAGCAAAAATGCCAACATCGGCATCAGTCTGCCCGGAACCGGCGAGTCACCTGTTGCGCCGGTTTTTGAAGACGGTTTCAAAACCGTCACCCTAAAAGGCGAACATATCGCTGAAGAGTTCCAAGCTATAGTCGAGCGTTATATCGAATCGCATTACAGCGCGCAGTAAAAACGTTTCGACACAAAAAAGGCGGCTAATAGCCGCCTTTTTTATGAACTACGCTATCCCGGCTGCCCATCCAATCTGGGCGAGGTCAAAATTGGCGAATAATAAAATGCGAACAAGGAAAACGCCGCCAACCAGCAATAGGTGGACACCATCACCAAACCGCCATACCAGTTTGGCAACAAAGCCGGAAATAACACCCGAAACAACGCGGCCAGATTTATCAGCATAAAGGCCAGCGCCATCACATTCGAGGCTTTTAGCGCCCTGCCGGTATGGCCCAACGCAACGCGGGCCATCATGCCCAAAGTCAAAATACCGATGCCGCCCACAGTAAAGGCGTGTAAAGCCAAAGACTGCGGAACCACAGCAAAAGCAGAGAGGGAGACCAAGCCAAATCCAAGGATCAACCAACCATAGCCGATGTACAAAACCCAAAGCAGGGGCACAAACCAAATCCGCGGGTTGTACCAAGCCGCCACTCGCACAATATTAATCACAATCGCCGCTACCGCAGCACCAGCCAACAAAGCGCCGGATATATTCAGCATCAATAATGCAAACACCGCCAAACTCACCGCAACAGCGGCTATATCCAATGCCGGATTGCGAATACAAATAACCCCAGATAGCCCCCGTTCGGTAAAAAACGGAAATACCCGGCCAGCAATGACCAAAATCATCGCAACGATAACAGTAACCACCAGGACCAGCCCTAGCGAGGCATTACCGGCCATACCCAGAACTTGGGCATGAATCAAACCATTACCCAAGGCTAATAACAGCAATAAGGCGACAAAAATCAGATTTTGATAGTTGCCGGTTTTTAAAATTGGCTTACCCACAAAATACGCCAACACCGGCAAAAATACGAAATCGACGGTGCCTATCAACAAATCGGGCAGTAGTTCGGAATAAAAAGGCAATACCCGGCCATAAATCCATAAAAAACACAGCGACGCCAGTTGATCGGGAGTCACCGTTTGTAAGCCAGTCCAGTTTCTAACTGCTGTTAGTAAAAAACCGGCAATCACCGCTGTGGTGTAGCCAAGCAACATTTCATGAGCATGCCACGTGCTGCCGGTGAAGTAATTATCGATATGCAGCGAACCGTTGGACATTGAGTTCCATACTGCAATCAAAGCCAGAGCTGATAATCCCGCCAGCGCGAAAAAAGCCCTAAAGCCCATCGCAAACAGTGGATAATCAAAAACCGGTTTGTTATTCATGCAAACGCTCCTCCAGCCAATCGATTTCGTTATTCGAGAAGCCGGCAATTATACGCACTTCTCGGTTAAAGGGTCCCTTGGGCTTGCCCTTGAAATAATTCAGTATCAGGTCTTTAAAGCAGTGTTCAGGTTCCATACCGCGCTGTCTGGCCAGATTATTGAACCAGTAAGAACCGCGCTCGACATGCCCGACTTCGTCGTCGTAAATCCGCTGCAAGATAGCCAGACCGGGCTGATCGTCAATAGCGACTAATTTATCCATCATACCCGGCGTCACATCTAATCCGCGCGCCTCCATGCAACGCGGCACTATCGCCAAACGCGCCAAAATGTCATCCGAAGTCTCTTCGGCATGCGACCAAAGCCCGCGATGTGCGGGCAAATCGCCGTAATCGGATCCTAAACCAAGCAAATGAGTGCGAATCAACTCGAAATGCTGCGCCTCTTCGTCGGCGATGATCAGCCAATCCCGATAAAAATCGTCGGGCAAGCCGGGAAATCGGTAAATGATGTCCCAAGCCAAATAAATTGCCACGAACTCGATATGCGCGAGTGCATGAAAAAAAGCCGCTTTACCCTCGTTGGAATCCAGACGACGTTTAGGCATCTCTCGCGGCATCAACAATTTCGGCCGGCTTGGAAATACGGTGTTGCATATCGGCAAGACCGCCCGGTCTGTTTGCAGGGACAATAAGCCGTTATCCAACAACTGCCTGGCTTGATGAGTTAAAACAAGCTTTTGCTCAATGTCGCCATTGAATAAACAATGCTCCGCAAAATCGGATAGGCTTTGGGGCTGCTCTGCCAAAATCGAAGTTCCTGTTTTCTCGCTACCGATGAGTCCATCCCATCCGACAACCACGTAAATAGGTCAAACTAAGCACGACACTATCAGAAGTGCCCGGCGTTTTTATTTTTTAGACATAAAGAAATAAACGGTTTGGCACTTCAAAACCATATTGTTGCCGGATTTTTCGATTGCCTCGCAGGTTTCCATCTTCGAGCGACCCGGCGCCGCCTGTTTGACAATCTTGCCGCCTTCGACGGCGTAATTCAGCACAGCCCGCATTTGGTCAAGTCTGGCATGCGAATCGTTTTCATGGGTCATGCCTTCGATAGTGCCATCGTCTTTAAACGTCCAGGTGGTATTAGAGCTTCGGGCCTTGCTGCCATCACTGGTGTTGGATTCTTTGTCGATTTGCCATGTACCCAAAACATCGGTTTTGGTCAGCTGAACTTCCGCTGTGGCGTGAAAAGATAAAAACAATAAAGCAACAGCGGAGAGTTTAATAAATTGCATGGTAAAGCCTTTTTGAGATTATGTTTTTAGAGCCGTCGATTGTAACACGGAGCCGGAGGCAGCCTCCTTTACTTGAATACCGCAGCTATACTCAAGCCAAACTAGTCAGACGACGCCCCTACAATCGGCCAATATTGCGGCTTAGCCACATTAAAATCCATTCAAGAAAACGCACATCACAAGTTTGCTGAATTTATATGTCCGAAGACATCCTACATTTTACCTACCGTTTAAGCGCAGAAGATTACGATAGCGCCGATTTCCTAATCGAAGTTGATAAACAAAGCATGACCCTTATTTCTGCCGCTCCCCCTCCCTATCCTCTATGGACGGAGCTCACGTATCAACAATGCCGCAATTGCCCGTTAAAACCTGAGCAGGTTCCGCACTGTCCTGTCGCGATTAATTTGGTGTCACTGTTAAATTTATGTGGGCACCTAGTGTCCCACAAGCAAATGGCTGTAGAAGTCATTACCGATAGAAGAACCATACGCGCCGAAACCACTGCTCAACATATCGCCAGTTCGATTCTAGGCTTAATTATGGCCACCAGCCCGTGTCCGCATACTGAATTTTTAAAGCCAATGGCACGTTTTCACTTACCCTTGGCCGATCAAATTGAAACGATTTACCGAGTAACCACGATGTTCCTATTGGCACAGTATTTTCGGCAAAAAGACCACCTACCCTATTCCCTGGAATTGGATGAACTGCTCGCGCTATATCAAAACTTACAAGTTATCAACCTCCATTTAAGCCAACGGTTAAAAACTGCGATTAGCGAAGATGCAGCGGTAAACGGCGTGATTTTACTGGATTTATTGTCAAAGTCGGTTTCTTGGTCAATCGAAGACGGTCTTGATGAAATTCATCATTTATTCGAGGGATACCGCAAATTAGCTCAATAGCCTGCCGACAAAAACTTTCTTGCACAAACTATCGCTCGCCAATGGAAGCAGCCAAATAGACCAAGCCACCCTAATACCCTAGCCACTGCCTCAGAACGACTGAGTCACGTGGTGGCGACAACCAATCCTTCAGGAGTGCCGACGTTAAGCTGCTCAGCGATGTGTATAATCATGATGTGTATAATCATAAGGTTGACACATCCCATCCATACACTTATAATAACTAAATTACTTACCTAGATAAGTAATGCCGAGGTGGTGAAATTGGTAGACGCGCTAGCTTCAGGTGCTAGTAGGGGTAACCCTGTGGAGGTTCAAGTCCTCTCCTCGGCACCATATTACAGTTTCAGGTGGTAACATCTGACAACAGAACCCGCAAGCTGCAAGGCTTAGCGGGTTTTTTTATGCTCCACGTAGTAACACCTAACACCACCAAAGAACCAACAATCTGTTGGTTTTTTTGTTGGTATCTGCCATCATGCCCTCACCCGATACCAACAAAACCGCCTGTAACTGGCGTCATTCATGGAGCGTTCGCCATGCTGACCGATACCGAAATACGCAAAGCCAAACCCACCGAAAAACCGCAAAAGATCAGTGACGGCGGAGGTCTGTTTTTACTGGTCACGCCTCACGGTAGCAAATTATGGCGGTTAGCCTACCGCTTCGCCGGCAAGCAAAAAACGTTAGCGATTGGCGAGTATCCGAGCGTCGGCCTGGCCGACGCCAGAACCAAGCGCGAAGAGGCCAAAAAGCAGCTTGCCAACGGCATCGACCCGTCGACCGCCAAAAAAGCGGCCAAAGCAGCCAGCCAAGACGCCGCCGCCAACAGCTTCGAAGTCATCGCCCGCGAATGGCACGAAACCCACATGGCGAACAAAACCGAAGACCACGCCCAAAAAACCCTAACCAATTTCGAGAAAGACGTTTTCCCGTGGCTCGGCCGGATGCCGATAACCAACATAGAAGCCCCCGACGTGCTGGCCGTGGTTAAGCGCATTGAGCAACGCGGAGCCAACGAGATTGCCAAAAAAGCCAAGCGGTCTATTGGGCAGGTATTCCGCTATGCCATCGCCACCGGCCGGGCCGTTAGAAACCCGGTCCCCGATCTGCAGGGCGCATTCGTGCCCACCGCCGTCAAACACCACGCCGCCATTACCGACCCTGTTCAAATCGGCGCCCTGTTGCGAGCCTGTGAGGACTACACCGGCCACTTTGCCACCCGATGCGCGTTGCGCCTGTCGTTCTTGGTCATGTTGCGACCTGGCGAGGTGCGAAAGGCGGAATGGTCCGAAATCGACCTGGAGCGGGCAGAATGGCGCATCCCTGCGGCCAAAATGAAGATGCGCGAGGAGCACATCATCCCGCTATCGCGGCAAGCCCTTACCATCTTCGAGGAAATCAAGCCGCTAACCAGCAACAGCCGCTTCGTGTTTCCGTCGGTACGCAGTAACGCCCGGCCCATGTCCGAGAACACCATCACCGGCGCTTTGCGGCGATTGGGTTACACCGGCGCCGAAATGACCGCCCACGGCTTTCGGGGCATGGCATCTACCCGGCTCAACGAAGCCCACCTATTCCACCCCGACGCCATCGAGCGCCAGCTTGCCCACGGCGAGCAAAACAGCGTCCGCGCCGCCTACAACCGGGCGCAATACTTGCCGGAACGGGTGAAGATGTTGCAATGGTGGGCCGACTACCTGGATAGCTTGAAGGAAGGCGCGGCCGTTGTGCCGTTTCAACGTAAGAGCGCATAACCGCAAGGAGAAAAGCCCATGCTAACCCTGGAACTCGACGACGAAACCGCCGGCTTACTGGCGAAACTGGCCGCCCGCGACCACCAAGACGCCGGCCAACTCATCAAGCAGGCCTTGGCCGATTACCTTGCCAAGTCGGCGGAATCGGCTAGCGAGTCCGTATTAATGGCCGACATCATCGCCACCTTGCCGCCGTTGCCAAGCTTCACCGGCAACCCGCTGGACGTTCAAAAGGCCATGCGCGATGAATGGGATTAAATACTTGCTGGATACCAACATCATCATCGGCATGTACCAACACAGTCCGGCGGTAATCGACTTGATGCAGGCCAAGCGGGTGCATATCGGCCAATGCGCCTATAGCGCCATCACCCGCATGGAATTATTGAGTTTTCCCGGCATCACGCCAACCGAAGAAACCGCGATTCATGCCCTGCTGAACAGAATGGCCCGCCTGAGCATTACCGAAGACGTGGAAGAACAAGCGATTCGCTTTCGGCGCCGGCACAAAACCAAACTACCGGACTCCATTATTGGCGCCACGGCGAGCTTTCACGACCTTGAGCTATTGACGATGGACAAGCAATTACAGGCAAAGCTGTAACCCGAATAAACCGCGCCTAGCCCGACGGGGCGAACCTGGGCAACCTTTCACCCAGTGGCGCGGTTTTCCTCTTGAAAGGCAGACCGGGAAAGGCGGAATGATTGATTACCAAACTTACGACGCATTAGGCGAATTCCCATTGGAGCTAGCAGCTGCTTTGTGGATGGAGCTAAATCCAGATGATGAATCCACGAAATTTAATTCTGGTTACAAAGCAAAGCACTTTGAAATAAATATGGCGGTCAATAATCGCGAACTACAGGCGGGCATCTTCAAAATTCAAGATGAGCCAACTTATAAAAGCAGTTTACAAAGGGATTTGGATGATTTCATGGGCACTATGGGAAGAAGAGATGAGCCAAGATATTCAATTGTTGTTCAGATAAACCGCGCTGACTTAAAAAACTGGGCCGAATCCAAAGGCCAAAAACCAAAATTTCTTTTCCCTGAAATGCGTTTAAACCAAGACCCCATTCAAAACAAATCTGCAGTTCCCAACCTCGAAGAAGGTAGGCCCGACGACAGGATAAATTCACTGCTGAAAATCATTTTGGGCATGGCTATCGATGCTTATAAGTACGATCCAGATGCTCAGAAAAATAAAGCGACAGGCGGGAACTCGGGAAGTATTGCAGCCGCCTTGGAAAACATACCAGGTTTGAAAACCGATCCTGACACCATTCGAAATTATTTGACCGAAGCTTCCAGACGCTTCCCAAGCGCAAAGCCGCATAAATCCTAGATTATTGGCCGATTCGGTCAAAAACCGACCGAGCTTCGGCCAAACAACCGTTTCAATTCCACACCATGTGTCTTGTCAGTAACCAGTCGCCCAAAGGAGGGCACAATGACAAAAAACATGGTGCAAACCAACCCCAAAACCGACCCACTCCAATCAGGCTATAACCTGCGCGTTTCCGTGCTGGCTCCACGCCTGGGCATTTCCAAAAACCAAATATGGCGGCTTGTCCGGCAAGGCAAATTTCCGCGCCCCATCAAGCTATCCGAGAAGGTAACCGTCTGGAAGGCCGATGACGTTCTAGCCTGGCTGAAAGCCAAGGAGGCGGCGTAATGGCGAGATTAACCAAACTCGACCGCCTGCCGGAGGCGGTCAAAACCGAGCTGATGAGTAGAATTCTCGGCTCGGCCGAGCGTTACGAAAGCATTGCCGACTGGCTAAAGCAGGCCACCGGAACCCGCTATTCGAAATCGACCATCGGCCGCTTTGCTCAAGCCTTACGCTCGGTGCATGGCGGCTTGCTGGAGCTGGGATTGTCCAGCGAGGCGCTTGCGGCCAACTCCGGCAAGTTGGAAAAACTGGGGGCGTATCTGGTGCAGCGGGAGCTACTCACCCGCCGCATCGAATCCTTGCAAAAGTCGATTTTCGGCCCTTTGGGAACTGGGGAGGGCGAGCGATGAGCGACCGCAAACCAACCCAAGCAACCGCCATCAAATCCGCCTTGCTGGCCGGTGCCCGCGTCGATTCGGTAATGGCGTTCGGTCTGGGCATTACCCGCTTGGCCGCCATCATCAAGCGCTTGCGGGACGGCGGTTTGCCGATCATCACCGAGCAGGACAAAGGCAACGGCATTGCCCGCTATCACTTGCCGGAAAACTGGCAACCGGACACAAAAAAGCCCCGCTAAGCGCCAACTTAGCGAGGCCTTTGCCTGACTGTGAACCCGATACCCACAACCACCAGCGCGGCGCATTATGCGCGCCGCAAGGGCTATTTTCAATGTCTTTTCGTTACACCATCTTGACACCACGCCGTAACCCGGCCATGATTTGCGCCGTTGCCACCACAGTGGCAACCGGGCGTGGAAACCCGAGTTATTCAGGCGTAAAGACGCCGCATCATGGCGTTTTTTTATGCCCTTCGTTTTGGCATGGCACAAGCCTTGCAGCGTCTGTTATGGCGGGGTGCAGTGGGCAGCCGCAAGGCTGGCCGGTGCCTGAATCCGGTATTTCCACCCCATTGCATCCCGTCGCCCGTACCGTGGAAAGTATCGGCGGCGGTTTATCACTCTTGATTCAGGATAAATCGCTATGAATACCCCAGCACCGGGCCAATGCGCCCAAAATCCGGCTATCGATGCCGAACCCCGTTTTGTCACCATCCCCGCTTGTTCTAATCATTCTGGCCTTTTAACGGTCACCGTTAAACTGCATTGGACTTGCCCGGAATGCGGCGGCCCGCGTGGCGACACGTTCAGAACACAAAGCTATGACGGCACTTTGCCGGTTCAGTGCGACGGCTGGAACAATCCTTGTGGTCATATCGACCATTACCGCGATGTTCGCCTGGAAGCCCAAGCCAATGGATTGAATGAAACCGCTCAAAATCCAGCCGTAGACACGCCACACGCCGCGACCGTCCATTTCCACCCCAAGCAGCAAGGCGATGCCGTCAACGACTTCCTGGCGCAAATCCGCGCCCAAGAAATCGAACGCGAAACCGTTATAGCCGCCGGTCTTCCGGCCTTGCAGCGTTTGGCAAAAATCGCCCGGCGCGACACCGGCCAAGCCGCCACGGTGCGCTTGTTTCTGCTGGGCCTGTACAACGGCTACCGCTTCCCCTTCAACCTAACCGCGCTACGCGGCCTCGATCTGGACTTGTTCACCGACTGCCTGGCCGTGTTGACCCTGGACGCCCGCGCCACGGTCAAGGAGGTTCACCAGTATTTCCACAACGGCGGCGAGCTGTTCGAGCAGTTTGCCGAAATGGTCATGGAGGGCAAAGCATGAAAAACACCATCAACACCACGTTGACCCGTCAAGACGCCGAAGCGCCTATTGCCCTGGAATTAAATCATCGGGCGTTTTCCGATGTATTCGGCCTGGGCTTAATCCTACGCAGTAAGGGCCAGCGGGAAACGCAATTTGCAACCGATGCAAACGGCTTGCAGCATTGCAAACAGCAATTGGAATACGTGCAAAATCAATGCTTGTGGGGCTTGCAAGGCATCGGCGGCTTGATGGTGGCCGCCAATCCTTCCGAATTGTGCAAGGATGACTTGGTCAGCGTCGGCGCCTTGATTCAAAACCTAGCGCAACTGGCGGAAGAAGCCATCGGCCACATGGAGAACGTCAACAGTGATTTGGTTGACCGCGCCAACCAAATCGATGACCCCAAGCAAGCCGCCTACCATGCCGACGTACACCGCGAGGCGGGGGAAATTCGTCGCACGCGGTCGATGAGCTACGCGGACGCGGTAGCGATGGCCGCCGGCAGGTTGTCGGCGCGCCTGGCCGATGCGGCGGCGACCGGGGAGGCCTAAACCATGAGCAACCTCGACAAACTGGCCGCGCTGGAGGCCTTGACCAAGCCCATTACCGAAAAGGCCGTGAAACGTGCCCGCAAATACGGCAGCACCAAGGCGGTACCTGAGAACGAGGATTTTCTAGGCGAAATGCTGGAAGGCTTCCAGGAAGAAGAGTTTGTCGAGGATGCCATCATCGCGCCACCGCAACCGACGCCGGCCATGTTTTACGGCTTCGTCGGCGAGGTGGCGCGGGTGGCGGCCGACGGTACCGAGATTAACCCGGTCGCGGCGGCGATGGTGATGCTGTCGTTTTTGGGGGCCAATGCCGGCCGCGATAGCTTTCTGCTCATCAACAACACCTTTCACCACCCAAGGCTGTTCACCATGCACATCGGCCGATCTTCGAGCGGCGGCAAGGGCGATTCTCAGCAGTTGGTTCACCGTATCCGCCGGTACATCGAAGCCAAGGACGCCGCCTTGCTGGGCCGTTTTCACAGTGGCGGCCTGTCCACGCGGGAAGGTTTGGCGGCGATGATCCACGACGGTTTCGGCGAATCGCCGGCCATCGTCGACAAACGCTTGTGGGTGATTGAAAGCGAGTTTGCCAACGTGTTGCACCAATCCAAACGCGAGGGCAATACCTTGTCTTCGGCGATTCGGGAAGTCTGGGACGGCGGCGACATCAAGCCGGCCACCAAGAGCAAAACCGTCGGCGTGACCAATCCGCATATCGGTATTCATGCCAACATTACCCCGGCCGAACTGAACAAGATGCTCAGCGCCGGAGAAATGACCAATGGTTTCGCCAATCGGTTTTTGATGGTGTGGGCGGAAAACGTCGGCTTCGAACCGTTCCCAAAGCCGACCCCGGAGCGGATTATCGAGGACTTGGCCGGCCGGGTGATGGACATTCTTCACTTTGCTAAGGGCGGCTATCCCAACAGCCATAACGGCCTGGAAATGATGCTGAGCCAAGCGGCCAAGCAGCGTTACGCGGAAGCCTACCCGTCTTTACGCCGGCCAATTGATAACGAGTTTGTAGCATCACTGGTGGCCCGCCGTGCGCCCTATGCGCTTCGGCTGGCTATGCTGTTCGCGCTGACCGATCAAACGCGGGTGATTGAGGTTTGCCACCTCGAAACGGCGCTGGCCTGGACGGATTACGCCTTGCAAACGGTCAAGTTCGTGTTTGCCGACAAAGCCAGCGACCCGCGCCAAGCCGAAACCCGGCAACAGGCGGCGAAGATTTTGGCGTTTTTGCGCTTGCGGCCGGAAGGTTCGAGCAAGTGGGAGTTGACCAACGACTGTTTTCAAAAGCACAGCACCAGCCAGAAAATCGACGCCGCCTTACGCTATTTGCTGGCCGAAAATCCGCCAAAAATCGTGCAAACCGAAGTCAAAAACGGTGGCCGCGGCCGACCAAAGACGATTTACACGTTGCAAAATAGTGCGGAGAAAATAAATAAATCCGCAAGCCGCGCCGCGTTTGGGCTGGAGGGTGATTTACCCACTGCGGAGAAAATGCGGAGTATTTCGGATGAAATGGGCAAAAACGGAAATACTCCGCAATTCTCCCAGTTGATGAAAACGGCGTAAACCCAGAGCCGGCGCGGCCTGCGGAATTAAATAATTTCTCCGCATCTTTTTCACACGGTTTTCACGAGCGGCCGGCAGAAACTCACCCACCAGACCGGCCCAAACCAAAGGCGGCGAACAAGAAAGTTTAGCCATCCGCGACTGCACTAAACCATCTTCGGCAATCCGACGAATCGAAACGCGGATTGCCTTTTTGTTATCCGAAAGCCAAGGGGGACATCATGCGTTTTAACCCTGCCGAGTTCATCCAACTTTGCCGCCGTGCCGGCGTCGAACTACATCGGGAAGGCCCGTTTCTGTGCTACGACGGCGGCCGCAAATGGCGCGATAGCGCAGACGTGCTGTTCGAGGCATTGCACCGACACAAAGACGAACTAATGCCGCTATTGCCGGACACCAGCCCGCAAGCCGATTTATTCGACCCGTACAACTGACAGCGCCATGAGCCAAACAAACACTAACGCCGTGACTATTCAAGGTCAAATCCGCCTGGCCACGTCACAATCGGATGCCGTGACGCCTCGATGCCGCGTCAACCTGGGCCCGTCACAATCCAACGCCGTGACCGGACGTCTTCCGTTAGCGCCGGCAGCGTCACAATTGTTGCTGTCGCTGTTTCCGGGTATCGATTTGCTGGGACGGGGATTCGAGGAAGAAGGCTTTTCCGTGGTGCGCGGGCCTGATTTGCTGTTCGGCGGCGACGTGCGAGGCTTTCACGTACCGGCCGGCCGTTTCGATGGCGTTATCGGCGGGCCGCCGTGCCCGGACTTTTCCAAAGCCCGGCGCGGCGAACCTACGGGCTACGGCTTGGCGATGTTGGCGGAGTTCGTCCGCGTGGTGAACGAGGCGCGGCCGGCATGGTGGCTGCTGGAAAATGTTCCCGGCGTACCTGACGTGGTGATTGCCGGCTATTCCCACCAGCGCATCGACATCAACGCCCGCGAATTGGGCCTTGTGCAAAACCGCCAGCGACATTTTCAATTCGGCCACCGTGACGGTTGTTTGATTACCGTGCCGCGCGGGCCGAAGTCGCGGCAGAGTCACCCATGCTGCACGGCTTCCGAAGGCAAGCGCCCCGGCAAGCGGTCTTGGCCGGACTTTTGCAGGTTGCAAGGCTTGCCCGGCGCTATCGAGTTGCCGAGCCTGACACTGGCCGCCCGTTACCGCGCCGTCGGCAACGGCGTACCGCTACCGATGGCGCGGGCCTTGGCAAAAGCCGTACTGTCGGCCGCCGCGCCCGATCAGGTGCGGGTTTGCAGTTGCAGTTGCGGTAGAACCGTCGCCGGTCGCGCATTGTTCGCCACACCGGCTTGTCGTAAGCGTATGCAGCGCCGTCGGCAAAGCTTGACCGACCAGGCGGCAAAGACAGCCGGCGAGTCACAACCGTGACCGTCCGGAATCCGGCCGCCGCAGCGAAGTCACAACCAGGCAAGCCCACTGGCGAAACCGAGACAACGCATTGCCTGTATTGTTTCCGAATTATCGAGCCAGCCGGAAAAGGCCGAAAACCCAAGTCCTGCTCACCCGCCTGCAAACAGGCCCATTACCGCTTGCGGAAAAACGACTTCCAGCGCCGGCGCGTGTCGGCCTCATTGCGGGCCTTAACGTTACGAAATGTCACTGGTACCGGCACGGCTTGAAACGGCGCGGTAACTTGGCACCATGCCGGCGTGTCGCGCTTCGACGTCGACCACCCCTATAATTTCCATTCCCCAGCTATCCCAATCAGGTAACCCAATGGCATCCCAACAATCACCCACGCAACGCGCGTTTGGCGCCGGCAGTAACGGCAAATTCGATAAACCGTTCAGTGAACAAATCAAGTTGTTCCGCGAAAAGGTCTTGTTGCCGACCGAGCATTACAACGATCTGCTGAAAAGCGCCCACGACCGCGCTTTCGTCGTTGCCGGCGTGATGAAGGCCGACCTGCTGAACGACATCCATCAAGCCCTCGCTAAAACCATGGCCGAAGGCAAAAGTATCCAATGGTTTCGCAAGGAATTCGCCAGTATCGTGGCGAAGAACGGTTGGGGTGGCGTCGGCACTAACGCTAAACGCGATTGGCGGGCGCGGGTGATTTATCGAACCAATCTTTCGACCGCTTATGCCGCCGGCCGTTGGCGACAACTCAACGACCCGGATTTGTTGAAACGTAGGCCGTACTGGAAATACGTGCATAACGAAACCGTACGCCATCCACGGCCATTGCATCAAAGTTGGAATGGCTTGGTTTTGAGACACGATGCCCCTTGGTGGCTAACCCACTACCCGCCCAACGGTTGGGGATGCCGTTGCCGCGTGGTCGCGGTTCCGGCCAGCGAGTACACGGGGCAAACCACACCGAACGATGGCTATAGAACGGAAACCGACCGTTTCGGCAATACTCACCAAGTCCCCAACGGCATCGACTTCGGTTGGGACTATGCCCCAGGCGCCAGTCGTTCGGTTGAACTCAAAACGTTGATCGACGAAAAATTGATGCGCTTCCCGGCGGCACTCGGCGCGGAAATGTGGAAAGCCTTGAAACCGGCCTTGGCCGATGAGAACCGCAAGATATGGGCCGAAACCATAAGCGCCTGGATCGTCAAGCCGGAGAGCCGCAACAGCCGTTGCTTGATTGGCGCCCTGGCGCCTGTCGTATTGGCGGCATTGGCAGCCCAAAATAAGCCCGCTCCGCAAAGCGCTGAAATCGCGGTTGATGGTCGCCTAGTTTTCGAACACGACGAGGAAACCGGAAAACAGCCGCTTAAACCGAAGGAATGGGCACAATTACCGGGTTTGATCGACAAGGCCACGACCTATTATGACAACCGTACCGGCATGATTGTTTACGTCGCCAGCGGCCAAGGCGAAACCCGTATTGTCATCGCATTGGGGTATCGGGTGCGGAAAGACGATGGCAACTTGAACACGGTGGCCGCCGCCTACCGTGAGCCGTCGTCAGACATCGAAGACCGCATCCAGAGCGGCGAGTGGATCATCATGCAATGAACTGAAGCCGCGTCGGTTGGCTTGCGACGGCATGGGGCCGGGTGGTACGAATAGCGGCTTGTTTTGCCGCCCGCGCCTGCCGGATCTGGTTCATCGTAAGCGTTTGCGCTTCAGTACGGCAACAAGGCGGCTTGTCGGTTGCGTCTTGGCTAATTAAAACGGGATATTGTGGGATTTGGCGGGATAAATCGAGTTAGGACGCCGCCGGCAGTGCGGCCGCTTCCCGGAAGGCTTTTAGGGTGTCGGTGATGCGAATCGATACCCCCGGAAAGCTTTGACATAGAAAACCGGCTATGCCATCCGCCAACGCGCTGGCCTGTTCGATGGATAGGCCGCACTTCGCCAGTTCAGGCGGCAAATACTCTTCCAGCACTTGCAAGATCAGGGGTTTATCTTTGGCCTCGGCACAAGGCCGGCCGGCTCTATTGCCGCGTCCCGATGGATTAGCCCGCATCCGGCGAGTGATGCTATAGATTTGCTGAAGACTCAGCCGGTATTTGATCGACAATTCGGCATGGTTGTTGCCGTTGAACTCTCGCCAAATCGCCTTGTTTCGCTCTTGCAAAACCGAATTTTGTTTATCCGCCGAAGGCACATAAAGCGTTTGTTTGCGGAAGTTTAACCAAAGGCATTCGAACAATGCCGCCGCACAGCCGAGCGCGATCTTTTTGCCATGCTCGTCAAACACCTCCCGGTAAACGAAATTTTCCAGCTCCCTCATAATCGATTCGGCGTTGATCATTTTCGGCACTCGTATCAGATAACACCACCTAAAACCGTTCAAGCAACGATTTTTGTTGGTATTTTTGTTGGTATGTCGAAAAATTCTGAATTTTTTATCTTTAAAAATCAATAATAAATATCGATTATTCGATTCCTCTCCTCGCACCATTTTTATTTTCTTCTTGCGGAAACCAGCAAGACAGAGATTAAAAAATCCTTATAGATTTTCTCGTAGCTACAAACGATGTAGCAGTCAAGACTTATTTGAAATTTTTGTGGGTTCATATACCCGCCAAATTATCTCTCTATCGAGATATTCTCCGCCAAATAGCATCGACCCAATTCTGAGATCAAATTCAGTATATAACTGCCTTCCAGAAACGCTGGGAAAAACACTTATATAGATAACGCAGAATAGCTATCGTTATCGTCAACCGCCGCTGAAACGCGCGCAATTAACTCCAAGTTGCTATTGCGCTCCATCATACCCCCTATAGCCAAGGTAACAATCATCGCTTCGAACGGATACACCAAATGAGCGCGGTAGCGTTGGTAATACGTTTCTTCATCCAAGTCGCTAATCCCGTGACTAGCTAACGCCGTCATGTATAGTTTCAGCAATTGTTTTTCATGAGCACGCCGAGACTCCGGCTTCAGTGATGTCGCTAAAAAATAAGCGAGATCACTAACACCCTCACCCATCCGCACCAATTGCCAATCCAGAAAGCCCGGCTCAGAGTGATTCCAAAATAGATTGCCTGGATGACAATCATGATGCACCAAGGTCTGCACACCGGTTGCCAATATCTTGGTGATTCGCCGCCGATCCGCTGCATAGCGCAACGCGGATCTATGCAATTTGTTGGGCACCAAGCGCCCTGCGCGATCAAGGCCACGCTTCATCAAGGGCACAGCCAGTAAGGTACCCATATGATTCTCGACATTGTGACTAAAACCGTTTAACCAGCGATGCGTTTTCAACAGCCCAGCATTGCCCCAATAGTGAGCATGAAAACCGGCGAGCTTTTCAACCACCTGCTGAGCTTGTTCCAAAGACAGAGCGTCTGCGGTAAGCCCGGGCCTAAATCCCAGCTCATCCAAATCCGCCATTACCAATGTAGTACCGCGCCCTAACAGACTTTCAGCCGCTAAAATTTGCGGCACACTCACCGGAACCCCCTGAGAAAGCGAATTATAAAAATGAACTTCCTTATGTAATAACCGCGGTATGGAGGTAATCGCTCTGGACTTAATTGCCAGCGACGGCGTTTTTACAAACCACCGACTTGGAACGACGCCGATGGCGTCATGATTCACGGTTAGCCGCAAGCGCGTCGATGTGCCAATATTGACGGATCGAATATCTACTGTACGTACTTTGGCACTGGTTGCGTATCTATCAACAATACGTTGCGCCCATTGCCGAGATAATTGATCCGGGTGATTCACGACAATATGATCTCTAAAACGGCTCAACATCGGATTAGGCCTGTCTCAAATATTTGATAAATCGAAATATTAGCCGCCGTATTCATTCAATTTAACTTTATCGATCAATCAGTGATTAATTATCAAAAACGCCATGTATTCCTATAGTTTTTCAAGCAATAAAAAACCCGCCAAGTCAAGTAACTTGCGGGTTATTCAATATTCAATCTCAAAAAACTTGGTCGGGACGGCGGGATTCGAACCCACGACCCCTTGTCCCCCAGACAAGTGCGCTACCAGGCTGCGCTACGCCCCGAAGTTTATCATTAAACCAATGCCCACCTAGGAGAGCAAGCCGGACATAATATCATATTATTTGGGAAACGCTATTTCAGCAGCTCCAAAATATCTTCCAGCTCGCCAATCATCTGATGAATAAGTTGTTTGGTGCGTAAACTGTCTTCCTTGGCGCTACCGCTCGCCAGATGAGCACGCGCACCACCTATTGTGTAACCTTGCTCGTATAACAAAGCGCGAATTTGTCGAATCAACAACACGTCATGGCGCTGATAATAACGGCGATTTCCTCGGCGTTTTACCGGACTAAGCTCGGTGAACTCTTGTTCCCAATAGCGCAATACATGGGGCTTTACCGCACAGAGGTCGCTAACTTCGCCAATCGTAAAATACCGCTTGGCCGGAATAACCGGTAATTCGTTATTATTACTGGGTTCCAGCATACGCTTCTACTCGAGCTTTCAATTTTTGCCCTGTTCTAAAAGTCACCACACGCCGCGGAGTGATGGGAATTTCTTCACCTGTTTTGGGATTTCTACCCGGACGACCACTTTTGTCGCGCAATTCAAACTTACCAAACCCGGAAATCTTCACTTGCTCGCCGCTTTCCAGGCTTTTTTTAATTTCGTCGAAAAACAACTCTACGATTTCTTTAGCTTCACGCTTGTTTAAACCGAGGTCTTCAAACAATTTCTCTGCAATATCTGCTTTGGTTAATGCCACAATCACTCCCTCAATTTTGCATTCAGTTTAGCCGCTAAAGTGTCCAGCACTTTGCGAAATATAGCATCAATTTCTGTATCGGTAAGCGTTTGCGTAAAATCCTGCAAGAGTAAAGCTAACGCGACACTCTTATAACCTTCGGCAACGCCCGGTCCGCGATAAACGTCGAAGATCGATATTTCACGTATCGCTGTCTCCATGCATTCTTCAATTACACTGGTGATTGCGGCAGCCGATACAGCCTCGTCCACCAATAAAGCCAGATCGCGGCGCACCGACGGGTATTTGGATAACGTACTAAATTTAGGCACGTTACGCTCCAAGACCGCATCCTGTTCGAGTTCAAACAAGAATACCGGACTATCGAAACCCAATTGTTTTTCGAGCGTTGGGTGCAGCATGCCCAATAAACCTATCACTTCGCCACGTTGGTTTTTGATTTGCGCGGTTTGGCCAGGGTGTAACGCCGGATGTTGATAGGCGACGAAATCAGCACAAACTCCTGCTAAATCAAACAAAGCTTCAATATCAGCTTTCACATCGAAGAAATCCAGCTTTCTGGCTTTTTCGCCCCACTGTTCGGGATTAACGGTACCCAAGGCCAAACCGGATAACATTTTTCGCTGTTGAATTTGCCCATCTTGATAGAAAAACCGCAAGCCGGCTTCGAATAAGCGCACTCGACTCTGTTGGCGGTTGATATTATACAAAGCCGCATTCAACAAACCGCACCACAGCGTAGTGCGCATCACGGCAAGTTCTGAGGATATAGGGTTTTGAATCTGGATAAATTCTTCGCCCGGGGCGACGGCATTTTGCATTGCTTCATCGACAAAGCTGTAGGTAATCGCTTCCTGATAACCGCGATCTACCAAGCAATCCTGCAATCTCGCCAATGGCAACTGTGCCTCGGGCGCTTTACCAAGCTCAGAGCGCATCAACAAACTGCTGCTAGGCAGATTGTTATATCCATAGATTCTGCCGATTTCTTCCAGCAAATCTTCTTCGATGGCAATATCGAAACGAAAGCCCGGCGGGGTAATTTCCCAGCCGTTCTCGACTACTTGAACCTGCATACCCAAGCCTTCGAACAGCGCATGCACTTCATCGTCGCCAAATTGAATGCCCAACACCTTTGTAATACGTTGGCTACGCAGCTTTACCGGCATTCTGGCGGGCAGTTCGGCAGTGGAAATAACCTCTTGAACCGGCCCAGGACTACCGCCGGCTATTTGTAGAATCAATTGCGTGGCGCGTTCGATCGCCCGGCGTTGCAAGTTAAAATCCACGCCTCTTTCGAAACGGTGCGAGGAATCGGTATGCAAACCAAATTGGCGCGCCTTACCAGCGACATCGATGGGCGTAAAAAACGCACATTCCAGGAATATATCGCGGGTTTCGCCAAATACGGCGCTATCCTTACCCCCCATAACGCCGGCCAAGGCCAAGGCTTGGCGTTGATCGGCTATGACCAGTGCCTCGCCGTCCAACTCTATGGTTTGGTCATTCAATAAAGCCAAGGACTCGCCGGCCCGGCTACGTCTAACCACGATAGGCGCACTCAGTTTATCGGCATCGAAAGCATGCAGCGGTTGGCCCAATTCGATCAACACATAGTTGGTAACATCAACAACCGGGCTTAAGCTTCTAATACCGCAACGGCGCAGACGCTCCTGCATCCACAGTGGCGTGACCGCGGCAGGATTGATATTTTTAATTAAACGCCCCAGATAAACCGGGCAAGCTTCCGTGGCTTCGACTTTAACTTCCAGGGTTTCCGTGTGCTGCGGTTCGACAGTAGCAAACGCCGTAGCCTGGAACGGCAGATTGTTCAAAACCGCCACTTCCCTGGCGACGCCTTCGACGCTCAGGCAATCCGCGCGATTTGGCGTTAAGCCTAACTCGATCACGTTGTCATTCAACGCCAAATAGTCGCGAATATCAACACCGACCGGCGCATCAACCGGTAATTCCATCAAACCATCGGAACTGACCGCTAAGCCTAATTCTTTTTCCGAGCACAACATGCCGAAGGACAATTCGCCACGCAGCTTGGATTCCTTTATTTTGAAATCGCCGGGCAATACCGCACCTATCAATGCTGCCGGAATTTTCAAACCCGGCCTGACATTACTGGCACCGCAAACGATTTGCAGGGGCTCAGTTTGGCCGACGTTGACCTGACAAACCCTAAGTTTATCTGCGTTTGGATGTTGAATAGTGGAAAGTACTTCACCCACCACCACACCGGAAAATTCGGCTGCAACAGGCGTCACGGCATCAACTTCCAGACCGGCCATGGTCAGTTGCGCGACTAATTCGGCGGTGGCGACAGGCGGATTGACCAGTTCTCTTAACCAAGCTTCACTGACTTGCATGATGACTATCCACCGTTAATTAAACTGTTGTAAAAATTTCAGATCGTTTTCGAAAAACATCCGCAAATCGTTGATGCCGTATTTCATCATCGCCAGACGTTCGACTCCGGTTCCAAAGGCGAAGCCGGAATAAACTTGGTTATCAATACCGACCGATTTGAATACTTCCGGGTGAATCATGCCGCAACCGCCCACTTCCAGCCAGCCCGTTTGTTTGCAGACGCGGCAACCTTTGCCGTCGCACATCACACAAGACACATCGAATTCGGCGGAAGGCTCTGTAAACGGAAAATAAGAAGGACGAAAACGCACGTTGACTTCTTTTTCGAAGAAGGCGCGCAGAAACTCAAAAATGACACCCTTCAGGTCGCCGAAACTGACATCGGTATCGACTAGGAAACCTTCGACCTGATGAAACATGGGCGAATGGGTCATGTCCGAATCACAGCGGTACACCCGGCCCGGCGCGATAATTTTCAAGGGCGGCTTTTCGGATTCCATCACCCGAATCTGTACCGGCGACGTGTGAGTTCTCAATACGGTGTGCGCATCGAAATAGAAGGTATCGTGCATCGCCCGCGCGGGATGATGCTCGGGAATATTCAAGGCGCCGAAGTTATGGTAATCGTCTTCGATTTCCGGGCCTTCGACGATATTAAAGCCGGCCTCAGCAAAAATTTTGGCAATCCGCCGCAAGGTGATCGTAACAGGATGCAATCCGGATACGGTTTGGCCGCGCCCCGGCAGGGTTACGTCGATACATTCGCTAGCCAAACGCGCCGCCAATTCGGCATTTTCCAAAGTCGATTTCCGAGCCTCTAACGCCTCTTGAAAAGTATTTTTGGCATCGTTGATAATTTGCCCGACACTGCGGCGTTGCTCGGGGTCCAGGCTACCCAACTCCTTCATCTGCCGAGTGAATAGACCTTTTTTGCCTAGATAATTGACTCTGACCTGATCCAGTTGGCTAAGGTCTTGTGCATGTGCAAGCTCTTGTAATGCCTGCGTAACAATATCTTCGATACTAGCCGACACGACTCAGCTCACTTTTGTCTGCAATTGAGGGAAATTCCAAAACGATAGGTTCCCGCCAACGAGATTTGACGGAAAACTCCCCGTCAAAAACGGGGAGTCGAGCAATTAAACCGCTCTTTCAAAGCGGCTTAATGTTTTCCTTACGGTTTGCTTTGGTTAGCTATAGCCACTTTCGCGATCGCGCCGAAAGCGTCGATGTCGCGTACAGCCAAGTCGGCCAATACTTTGCGGTCGATCGCAACATTGGCTTTATTCAGACCGTTGATCAAACGGCTATAGGAGATACCGTACAAACGTGCGGCAGCGTTGATACGCACGATCCACAAGGCGCGGAATTGGCGTTTTTTCTGTTTACGGTCGCGATAAGCGTATTGGCCGGCCTTGATGACCGCCTGCTTGGCGACGCGGTAAACCCGGCTACGGGCACCGTAGTAACCTTTTGCCAGTTTTAAAATCTTTTTGTGTCTTGCTCTAGCGGTGACACCGCGTTTAACTCTAGCCATGTTCTACTCTCTTCAATATCAATGATAAATCAACTGTACGGCAGCATACGCGCAACCAATGGCGTATCCGACGGATGAAGAATGGCTGTTTTACGCAGTTGTCTTTTACGTTTGGTGGTTTTTTTAGTCAAAATATGACGTTTATGCGATTGTTTGCATTTAAAACCGCCGCTTCCAACTTTCTTGAAGCGCTTGCCGGCACCACTATGGCTTTTCATTTTTGGCATTTGTTTTCTCCAATGATTAAAAGTAAAGTCCTTGAGACAAAACCCAGTGAGGCAAAATGCTTGGCCCCATTGAATTTCCGGACACAAAAGTATCCTTTAACCGATTCGTTCCTGAATCGCCTTGCCGTTTTAAAAAACGGCTAAAACCGTGTGATTGAGTTATTTCTTTTTCTTCGGCCCCATCACCATGACCATTTGCCGGCCTTCCAATTTCGGAAATTGCTCGACTATGGCCATTTCTTCCAGATCGGTTTCGATACGTTTCAACAAGTCCATGCCAAGCTCACGATGAGTCAGCTCACGGCCTTTAAAACGCACGGTGATCTTGGTTTTGTCGCCTTCGTTTAGAAATTTGATCAGGCTGCGCAGCTTGACCTGGTAATCGCCTTCTTCGGTACCGGGCCTAAACTTGATTTCCTTGATCTGGATTTGTTTTTGCTTCTTCTTGGCGGCTTGCAGTTTTTTGTTTAACTCAAACTGATATTTGCCAAAGTCCATGACTTTGCAAACCGGCGGATCAGCATTGGGCGATATTTCGACCAGATCCATGTTTGCATCGTAGGCGAGCTGTAACGCTTCGTTTATGGAAACAACCCCGACTTGTTCACCTTCAGCGCCTACTACCCGAACCCGCCTGGCGGTAATCTCGGTATTTAAGCGCGTTGCATCTTTTTTAGAGCTGATACCCTAATCCTCCAAGTTGTTATTATTTTCGATCCGCAATCTGGTTTCTCAAGCGTTCGCCAAGTTCGCCAATTGACAGACTTCCTAGATCCTCGCCCTGTTGTGTGCGTACACTAACAGTCCGAGTTTCTAATTCCTTGTCGCCGATAATCAAAAGATACGGCACTCGCTGCATGGAATGCTCGCGAATTTTAAAGCCTATCTTCTCGTTTCTCAAGTCAATTTTGACTCTAAGACCTTGTTTTTCAAGTTCTCGCCGCACCTGCTCCGCATAATCGGCATGGCGGTCGGTGATATTCATCACCATCACCTGCACTGGCGCCAACCATAGCGGAAAAGTTCCGGCATATTGCTCGATCAAAATTCCGATGAAACGCTCCAAGGAGCCCAGTATTGCCCGATGCAACATTACCGGCACATGCCTGGCGCTATCTTCGCCTATATACGAGGCATCCAGCCTTTCCGGCATCGAGAAATCGACTTGTATAGTACCGCATTGCCAGACCCGACCTATACAATCTTTCAAGGAAAACTCTATTTTAGGACCGTAGAAAGCACCTTCGCCCGGCTGCAATTGCCAATCCAGACCTTTATTGTTCAAGGCCAATTCCAGCGCGCTTTCCGCCTTATCCCAGACCGCATCGTCGCCGACTCGATTTTCCGGACGAGTTGACAGTTTGATAATCACTTCCTCGAAACCGAAATCCTTGTAAACCTCAAACAACAGATCGATAAACGTGGAAACTTCGGATTGAATCTGATCTTCGGTACAGAAGATATGCGCATCGTCCTGCACAAAATTCCGGACCCGCATCAAGCCATGCAGAGTGCCGGATGGCTCGTTGCGGTGGCAGGAACCGAATTCAGCTAGGCGCACCGGCAAATCCCGGTAGCTTTTAATACCTTGATTGTAAATCTGAATATGGCAAGGACAGTTCATCGGCTTCACCGCATAATCGCGGCTTTCCGAATGCGTGGTAAACATCATCGCACTGAATTTATCCCAGTGACCAGATTTTTCCCACAGCGTGCGATCGACGATTTGCGGGGTTTTGACTTCGCCATAGCCGTTGACGCGCAATTTCTCGCGCACGTATTGCTCGATCTGCTGATATATGGTCCAACCCTTGTCGTGCCAGAACACCATGCCCGGCGCTTCTTCCTGGGTATGAAACAAATCCAGGGCCTTGCCGATTTTACGATGATCGCGCTTTTCAGCTTCTTCCAGACGATGCAGATAAGCGGCTAATTCCTTAGCATCGCCCCAGGCAGTACCATAAATGCGTTGCAGCATTTCGTTCTTGGAATCGCCGCGCCAATAGGCGCCGGCAATTTTCATCAATTTAAACGCTTTTAATTTGCCGGTGCTGGGCACATGCGGACCGCGGCACAAGTCGGTAAAGTCGCCTTGTTGGTATAAAGACAAATCTTCATTGGCAGGAATCGAAGCGATAATTTCAGCTTTGTATTTCTCGCCTAAACCTTCAAAAAACTTTACGGCTTCGTCGCGCGACAACAGCGAACGGCTAATGGCAATATCTTGCGCAACCAGTTCCGCCATTCTCTTTTCGATAGCCGTCAGATCCTCAGGCGTAAAGGAACGCTCAAAGGCAAAGTCGTAATAGAAACCGTTTTCTATCACTGGACCGATGGTTACCTGCGCTGACGGGAATAACTGTTTGACAGCCTGAGCCAGCAAATGCGCTGTGGAGTGGCGGATCACATCAACACCCTCCTCGTCCTTGGCAGTGACGATTTGCAAACTCGCATCGGAATCGATCAACGTGCTGGCATCTACCAATTTGCCATTTACTTTACCTGCCAACGTCGCTTTAGCCAGACCCATACCAATAGACAGGGCCACATCCATTACAGATACCGCTTGGTCGAATTGACGCTGAGAGCCGTCGGGCAAAGTGATTACAGGCATTTTCGATTCCACAATAAAAAAAGCACCGTCATGCGGTGCTTTATGTTTTGGTAGGCGCGAGTGGACTCGAACCACCGACCCCCACCATGTCAAGGTGGTGCTCTAACCAACTGAGCTACGCGCCTAAAGTCTATCGTTCGAGCCGCGCATTATAACGATCTAAACTACTTATGCAAGCTTTTTCTATAGCAACAACGGTTCAAGCTGTAGCAGTTAAGATAGAACCCTTAGCAACAGAGGCCGGAGTGTTACTCTCACGATTACCTGACAACTTGTTTAGAAACTCCAACAAAGTCGGTTTTTTACCATTCGCCGGAGTTCCCAACACATTCACTAGATCGTTAAAACTATCTTGCAATTCTTTATATTTGCCACTAGTTTCACCGGCAGCATCACCCAAAGCCGCGATCAAATTTTGCAAATTATCGGTGAATTTACCATAGCCATTTCGACCTACCGCTTTGTCGCCATGCCGATCGTCATCGTCAGAGCCGTGACGACGATCAGCACTGTATTTCAAAGCCTGACGCAAATCGTGCAAGAAGCTGTGCAACGCTTGGCGTACATCGGCAACAGTTGCGCGTGGCGCGGCAGTAGGTGTGGTCGTTGCAGATGCGGTGGTCGTCGTTGCTTGCGTACCCGCATTATTCGTTACGCTAGTTGACGGTGTCGCAGCCGTTGTTTGTCCGGTTTGAGTCGTACTCGTTGTTGCAGGCGTCGACATAGTCGCGACCGATGCGACCTGCTTTGGCGGCGTTTGAGCGGCACTTGCATCGCCTTGCGCCGCTGTAGCGGGTTGCTGCACACCGCTTTGTTTCAATACCTGCCTTAAATCCTGCAAAAAGGTCTGCAACAATTGCCCAAGATTGGATGAATTATTTTGACTGCCGCCAGCGTTGCTCTCAGTAGTGTCATCGGCGGCAGAATCAGTATTACCACCAGGAATATTCAATCCAAAACTTTGCAATGTTTGTATGACATTGCGCATGAACGCCCCACCACTATGATGATGCCCATGCTTCTCCCCTCTCCCGCTTACCGCCGGACGCTCTTGATCGTCATCGTTGTGCGCACTTTTGGTGCTGGATATGCTGATGGTGGTTTGCGATACATACAATGATGTTGTCAATGAATTGATCGTAGTCATTAGATTCACCTTGACGCTGCATAAAAACAAATAGCGGATAGCCAAAGACAGGACAGATTCAAATCACTTCCTATATTTTGGCGATTACCACCATGCCGTTTCTTTTAGCGGCAGAAATTTTGTGAACTTTAGCTAACTATCCAAAAAAAAGACCAAACACGCTTGACTGAAAACAAAACCTTGCGAACAAATCTTGCCAAGACATTCCAAAGCACTGTTACTAACCAATTTCCGCCTAAATTCCCAGCCAGTTTTGTGGGCGTAAAAATGTGTCGTATAACCGGGCTTCCGGACTACCTGATTCAGGCTGCCAATTGTATTGCCAGTGCGCGACCGGAGGCATGGACATCAAAATCGATTCGGTCCGCCCGCCAGATTGCAGCCCGAATAGAGTCCCCCTGTCGTACACCAAATTAAACTCGACATAACGCCCACGCCGATACAATTGAAAATTACGCTCACGCTCGCCATAGACTGTGTCTTTACGTTTTTGCACAATAGGCAAATAGGCATCCAGGTAATGGTCACCTACGCTCTGCATAAATGCAAAAGCTTGAGCAAAATCAGGCTCGTTCAAATCGTCGAAAAACAACCCGCCGACGCCACGAGTTTCGTTGCGGTGCTTTAAAAAGAAATATTCATCGCACCACTTTTTATAACGTGGATACACATCCTCACCAAACGGCAGGCAAGCTTCACGCGCAACTTGATGCCAATGCAATACGTCTTCTTGGAAAGGATAAAACGGCGTCAAATCGAAACCACCACCAAACCACCAAATAGCCGGTTCACCGTCTTTTTTGGCGATAAAAAACCGCACATTGGCGTGCGAGGTCGGCACATAAGGATTGCGAGGATGCATCACCAGGGACACCCCCATCGCTTCAAATTGCCGATTGGCTAGCTCCGGCCGTTTGGCGGTTGCCGATGGCGGCAGATGACTGCCAAACACGTGCGAAAAATTAACCCCGCCTTGCTCAAATACCTCACCATTCGCCAACACCCGCGAACGTCCGCCACCACCTTCGGCGCGTTCCCAGGCATCTTCCATGAAGCACGCGGCGGGTTCTTCCGCTTCTAAAGCCGTGCAAATTCGATCTTGCAACTTCAGCAAATACGTTTTAACTGCGGATATATCGTTCTCAATCATGATAAAGCACTGTCCCGTCGATAATAATTTTACTCAGCAACCGCTATGCGGCAGCCCATTGAGCGCAAATTACCACAATAAGCATTCCGCAAACACTTAAGTCGGTTCTCAGGAAAATCCCGGCAGCGCCCGATAAAGTGCGGAACGCTATGTTATTTATCTAAGAAATTGTTAGCCGAGCGCACCAAAATTCGATTGCACTATTGGCTTGATGTTTCCCGATGTACAATCTGCCTTTTATTCCTTGATAAAAGTGTGGATACATTATGGGATTTGAAGAACTAGCAGCGCTTAGAGATGAACTTGTCAAGCAAGCAGCCGCCAATAAACCGGTAAAACGAGAAAAAAAGATAGCGGAGAAATCGCCTATCAAAAAGACCGGCAAAGCTGACGCGCTAGTCGCCATTATCGGCTTGCTGCAAAAGAATTTTCCCTTGGCGTTTCCCAAAAAACCCGCTGCCAAACTGCCCTTAAAAATAGGCATCCACAAAGACATCCTGGCCCATGCCGATCAACTCGGTGCAGATAAAAACCAACTCCGCACCGCACTGAAGGCCTGGTGTTGGGGACATCGATACTGGGATTGCCTGACAGAAGATGCCGTCAGAGTGGATTTGCAAGGAATGCCGGCCGGCCAAGTCACAAAAGCAGATGCCGAACAGGCAAGCAAATTAAAAGCGCAACGGCGGAAACAGCCTGAAGCCGTCGAAGCATTACCTACAGGGTCAGCATAAGTTTTTCTCATAAAGAGATTGTACACACCAGGATAGCGCAACTTCAAACTTTTGATTTTCCAGGACTTTCAAGCACGTATAACCACCGAAACAAGTTATTTCCAAAGCCCGCTTGCCTGCTTGCCGATGCGACAGCCCGTCCCAATCCAGAACTCAGAACCAATCGATACGCGCTTAGCACCCAAAGTTGTCTCGGGTGCTTACCGACCTTGTCAGTTCCCGGAAAATTTTTGTCATAAACCCTCACAAAGCCATTAGAATGCGCAAATATTCTGCAAAAATATTGTGGAATCACAACGTATCGACTGCAACATTTGCGTCGTTTTCTTCGCGCGATCACGCCTTAGGTTAATCCCCCCAAGGCAACCTCTTCACGACCAAGCCCAAAAAGCAAAAGTCGGCAACACAGAGCCTTAAAGCCCCTCGGCATCTGCCAGGCGTTACTCTTATACCCTTTTCAAACTCCGACACTGGATCGCAGTTTACCCGATCCTAGATTATTCCCAGGGGGAATTATGTGTTGGAGTGGCGAGGCATCGGCCGCGCTTGCCTTAACCGGCTTTGCGAGCACTGCTTTTTTTTATCGGCGCGGCGAATCCCAGGTCTTATGCCTGGCACTGGCCTACTTTTCCCTAATGGAATTACTACAGGCCTATACCTATTCGGTGATAGACCAATGCCTAAATCCGAACAACCAGATTGCTACGTTTTTGGGATATATGCACATTGCTTTTCAACCGTTTTTTGTCAACGCAGTCAGCATGCATTTCATCCCGGAACCGTCACGAAAACGCATCGCGCCGTTTGTCTATATCTTGTGCTTTGCAGCGGCCACTGTTTTCATGATGCGAATTTATCCATTCCAATGGAGCAGTTTTTGTTTTGACCACTACTACCAATTTCTACCGGGCACTCAACTCAAATTCTTAATGCCCTTTTGCGGCACGGAGATTTGCTCCACATCCGGACAATGGCATATTGCCTGGGCCATACCGGCCAGCGGCAGTATTCAGATGGCTAACAGTTACGTATACGCCGCCTTTTTGATGCCATTGCTTTACGGCTCATGGAAACTGGTGTTGTATCATTTCACGACCGGCCCGCTGTTGGCCTATTTGACAACCAACGATATGAACGAATGGGCTGCCGTATGGTGTCTATATTCGATAGGACTGCTGCTATTGTTAATTAAAACACCCATCCGCCACTATCTGTATGTAACCAACTGGTACGGTTGCCGGTATCCGCAGTTTTTTAAATAAGTTGATCAATTCACCACACATCCCTCAAGTTTGTTGAAGGTTCAAGCCGACTAGGAAATAATGCACAAAAGGGTAGTTCTATACTGACAGCCAATTACTGACAATGCCCACATAAATCTCAAACTACCCAGCCATGGACACAGATAAAATCTTCCGCAAAGGCGCGTTTGCAATCTTGTTAGGAGTTTTCGGCGTATCCTCAGTTTTAACTTGCGCCCAAGCGGAATGGCATGGCGAACTAACGTTTCTCAGCGATTACTTATACAGGGGCTATTCCAAGAATCGCGGCAACCCACTGGCTCAGGCGCATATCGATTACCAGGACGCTATGGGCTGGTTCGGCGGCATAGGCGTTTCACAAGTCAGCTTCGACGACCGTCGCTATAAAAACCATGCCGATGTCGAAATCAAACCCTATCTGGGTTGGAGCCTGCCGTTAAATCGCGACTGGCGGACTGAATTCTCGGTAACCGGCTATCTGTTCGACGGCAAGATTTTTGGGAAATATGCCGATTACGCCGAATTTTACGCATCCCTACACTATCAGGACTGGCTCAGCGGCACCGTGTCCGTTGCGCCTAACGCCTATCGCCGCGACGCCACTGTGCTGAATTACGAACTCAAATATCGCCGCGACATTCTCGACAACCTACAATTTTCAACGGGATTGGGCTACTACCAAGCCAACAAACTATTGGATGAGGATTATTTTTATTGGAATGCCGGGGTCTCCTGGTTCATCACTGCCAATCTGGCACTAGACTTACGCTACGCTGACGTTCATCTGGACAATCATCACGAAGACACCCATCACCACGAGTTTTATCCACGCTTACAGGACAACAAATTTTTAATCTCCGTGACCGCCGGATTTTAAATAAAATTCCCGCCTTTGAACCTTCCGGCCTCGCTGCGGAATACACTCGCACACCACGCTAAAATCACCGGAACCCAGGTTTGAGCCATGCTGCGTTTAGTCCCTAACTTACATCGACCACCCATGCCCGAACAGCCCCAAATCGGCCCGGACGAATACGCCCTGCTGCAACGTATCGGCGAAGGCGATACCGCCGCATTCGAAGCCTTCTACAAAAATTACTATCCAAGGTTGTTTCGTTTCATCTTGCGCATGATGCGCCAACCCGAAGCGGTGGAGGAATTGATACAGGAGACCTTGCTGGTGGTTTGGGAAAAACCGCACGGCTTCAATCATGAAAGCAAAATTTCCACCTGGGTATTCGGTATCGCCTATCACAAAACCTTGAAAGCCATGGCCAAAAGCGCCCGGCGGGACAAGGATGTCGATATCGACTTCTTGATAGAAACTATCGGCGATCCAAGCGCAAATCCAGCGAATAATTGGGAAAACCAAGATTGCTTAAACTATGCATTAGCCACTTTACCGCCGGACCAACGCGCCGTCATCGAATTAACCTTTTACCACGGCTTGTCTTATCAGGATGTCGCCAGAATCCTGGATTGCCCGGAAAATACCGTCAAAACCCGCATGTTTCATGCCCGCAGGAAACTGCAGGTTTTTGCCGACGCACAGGAGAAATAAGGCCATGAACTCACAGATTTCCTCATCCACTACTTCCCATTCGGACATCGTGTTGTTACTGCCCTGGTATGTCAATCAAAGCCTGACAGTTAACGAACGCCAACAGGTAGACCAACATTTAAAAAACTGCCTAGTCTGCAGACGCGAACTACTAACTTTGCAAAAACTTGCGGCAGCCGTGCAACAAGCGGCCGATCTGGATGTGGCCGCCGAAGCTTCTTTTGCCGGCCTGCGTGCCAAAATGCAAACAGCCAGTCAACTCCCGCGCAGCAAACAGATAGACATCCCACGCGAACAACTGGGTAGCAACAATGTAAAACCCTTCAGCGCTGGCCGGGGATTTTGGCGAATCGCCAGCAATACCGGAAAAGGCCTGGCTATTGCTGCGTCCTTGTTACTGGTCACACTACCGGCTGCCGTGCAATACCTGCGCCCAGCCAATACCTCCGATTATCACACGCTGTCAGCGGCCAAACCGGACGCCGGTACGACCGGTCAGATACGTGTGGTATTTGCAAAGAATCTAATGGAAAAAGACATAGACGCCGCGCTTAGCCAAATTAATGGGGTACGGGTAGACGGGCCGAACAGCGTCGGCGCTTACACTGTCAAAATTACCGCCGGCAAGCCCGATGCCGACATGGCCGGCGCCTTGGCGTTGCTGCGCAGCCGACAGGATGTCATGCTAGCCGAACCGATTTTACAACCATAATCGATCATGAAATTAGTGCGCTTAAATCTGTTTATTTGCTTGATCGGGCTGCTTAGCGCCTGCGCGAGTACCAGCGATTTATCGCGACTAGGCGACAGCACAACTGCCGAAGAGCGGCGTCTGCTCGTCACCTTTACCGACCGCAGCATTGACCGCGCGTTGCCCGCCAACAGCTTGGACGGTTATCGCTTGCGCGGCCATTACGGCAACTCCGGCTGGAGCGAACATATTGCGCAGGAACTGGCCGAGCGTCACCATTTACAGTTCGTCGCCCAGTGGCCGGTGACGACCTTGGGCGTCAGCTGCGTGGTGTATGAGGTACCGGACAGCCTGCCCGTGCAACAGGCAATAACGGAGTTGCAACAGGACAGCGACGTGTCGTCCGTCCAGCAAATGCATAGCTTCCAGGTTTTAGGTAAACAAGTTGCGCCGACTCAAACCTACAGCGACCCGTATCTGCATTTACAAACCGGCTTCAACGCCCTCGGCATAGCCGATTTGCACCGCACCACCACCGGCAGAGGCGTGCGTATTGCCGTGATTGATACCGGCGTAGATACCGAGCACCCGGACTTACGAGGCCGGATCAAGTATTCGGAAAACACCGCACCGGAACCCAGCGATCATAATTTGGCCGACATTCACGGTACGGCGGTAGCCGGCGTATTATCCGCTCATCCCAACAACGGCATAGGCATAGCCGGTATCGCCCCCGAGGCGGAAATCTTGGCATTTCGGGCCTGCTGGCCGGAGAAACCCAATGCCTTGCCGGCACATTGCAACAGCTTTACCCTAGCGTTGGCCTTGAATCAGGCTATCAGAATGAATAGCCATATCATCAATCTGAGCCTGAGCGGCCCCGAAGACCCTTTAGTGCAACAGTTAATCGAGAAAGCGTTGTCCAAAGGCATTATCGTGGTTGCGGCAGTCCCTAGCCAGGACCAAAGCGGTGGTTTCCCGGCCAACATCGCCGGTGTGATAGCCGTTGGTCAGGAAAACAACGGCAACCACCAGCAAATAGCCGCACCTGGTAAAGACATTCTGACCACCGTGCCGCACCAAGCCTACGACTTTATGAACGGCAGTTCCTTCGCCACACCGCATGTGGCCGGCATGGCCGCTTTGCTGTTGCAATTGCATCCGGACTGGAAAGCGGCAGACATCAAACGCCGGCTGGGCAACGACGCCTCGACCGCCAATTTACTGGATTCGAGCACCGCCCTCGCCGTTCCAGAGCGCGCTCACTGATCTTCACAAAAGTCGCCGTCAAGGATTGCCCTTATCCGCCGACTGATTTCGGCCGCGCCGTTAATCGCTATGGCCTGCTGCGGATAAGCCTGATTTATCGTTTCTCTGATCTTGATACTAAGCCGTTCCGGCGGCAGATCGTTGTCGGTTAACGGAAACACAAACCCCTTGCCGGCCAGTTTTTCAATCCGCAGCCCTTGCTCGCTATTGCCGGCGTAAGGATACGCCAACGCCGGCGTGCGGGTGCTGATCACGTCCATCAATGTATTGTCGCCGCCCAGACTGATCGACAACGCCGCAGACTGTAAATTTTCCTGAAAGTTGTGCAAAAACGAGACGACTTGGACATTAGGACTGCTGACCAGCGCTTGCAATTCAGCGATTTCGGTTGCCGAAGCTCGGGAGCTGGTAATCACTAAAAATTGATATTCCGGCAGCAGCGGCGCGGTCCGGATCGCGGCGCGCAACAGCGATTTACCGATTTCGCCGCCGCCTTGGCTGACCACTATCCGGTTTCGTCTTACTGGCCAGCTTGTTGGCGGTGGCGGGCTGACGTAGCCCACGTAAACCAAACGGTCGGCAATTTCGGCGGTCAAGCTAAAGGTTTCCTCGAAGCGGACAATATTCGGATCGCCACGCACGAAAACGGTATGGATATGCTCCCGCACCAGTTTCACCATGCGCCTTTCTGCGTCTAGCGCTGCCGGCACCAAAATTTCCCGCACAAAACAAAAAATCGGAATCGCCCCGCAGCGCTGTCTGACCTTGGCAAATAAACCCAGAATCTCTTGTTTCAAGCGGCGCCGGCCGAACGGGAAAAACTCGACTATTACCGCATCGTAAGGCCAGTTTACAAATTGCTCGATAGCCGCCGCCCGTTCAGCCCAGATACGTTCGATAGGCTCATCGCTGTCCGGTGCGTATAGTTCGTCGCTGGCACTATCGATCAAAATCGTCGGCAAACGCAGATGCCGAAATCCCGGCAATTCCGGCATCTGCTGTAGGCCTTGGCCACCGTGGATCAAGTCCACATCGGCGTAAGCCGACAGCTCGCGGATCACCAACAAGCTGCTGGTCAAATGCCCCAGGCCAACCAGGCTTTGGCAATAAAACAGCATTTTGCGGCGCTTTGCAGGCATGGCAAACAAGCCGCTAAAAGCTGTATTTAAAGGTCAGGTCGAGCTGGAAGGAGTTATTCCCTTCCAACGCGCCGAACGCCGGGCCGGCCATGAAGACCGAACCGGCAAATTGCACCTGCAAATGCTTCCATTCGTCCAATGACAACACCAGATCAAACTCGTCGCCCAGCGTGCCGCTGCGGCCGTTGGGCGTGGCGCGAATTCGCGAATCGCGAATCACCGACGACGGCGTAGCCTGTTCGTAGTGGTGGTAAAGCAAATCGATAGAGCTTTGCTCGGAGATCGGAAAGCCCAGCGCCGCAGTCATGATGTTCAAATTCGATAACTCCGGTCGAAACAGTTCGCCGTAATAACGAAAGCGTTGGCTTCCGGATAATTTTATTTTGTTATTGTGGATGCCTGATTGCCGGTAGCTGTTGTCGGTGCCGTCATCGGGATTGCTGTCGCCGGAGCCGTATGCGTAGCCCAGCGTGACATAGGGTTCGAGGAACAGGTTGCTGTACCAGGTGATGCCGGCGTCCATGCCCCAGGCTGCGACGTGTTTGGGTGTTTGCGCGCCGACGCGGGATACATTGCTGTTGATGTCGGTAAAGGTCTGGGTAGTCTCATCGCCGAACACTAATGCCGAATCCAGCCAATAGCCGATTTTACCGATATGTTCGATTTTGAATTTACCCATGGCTCGGCCGCCAAACCAGGTCAAGTCACCATCGCTGCTGTCTTTACGATTGGCGCGGATCAAGTCGCCGGGGCGTTGATTATCGGAATTGTCGAACTGGCTGAGAAAAAACAAGGATAAATTTTGCTTCGGGTCCCATTGCCAGACCATATCGCCCATTAGCCGTACCACCCGGTCGCTGACCGGATCGATGAAATCCTGATCCGACTGTTTCGAGCCCAGTTCCTTAGCAATCGCCAACTCGGCGAACAGCGTGTCTTCGCCAAAATAAATCCGCGCCGCGTCCAGTTCGTCGTTCCACCACCATTGGCGCTTATCGGCAATGCGTTGCCGGCCCAATTGCAGACTAAACCCCGAATCCAGGAGTTGGTGAATAAACAGCCAGGCCTGGGTCAGTTTGATGCCGGCCTCGTATTGGTCCAGACCGCTTTCTGTGTAGACCTCTGGGTCGTAATACACATCGGACTGCACAAAAAACGATAGCGATTTAGACCACTGGTAAAACAACTCCAGCTTTAAATCTTGGTAAACATTGGCCACGTCGTCATCGCGGCGTGGGTCCAGCCGTCGGTCTTCCACGTAGCGAGGTTCCAGTTCGTAAGCGCCGCCAATGGTCAGCGGATGGCCGAACACATCGACCTTGAACTGGTCAGCCGGCCGTTTATCGCCGGGGTTGATACGTAGCGGCTCTTTTCTGACGGTATCGCCGTTATCCTGGCGGAAGGCGTTGTCTGCGCGTTTTGTGGAAGCCCCTGCTTGTTGGAGACTCGCGTCGGCAAACACAGACAGGCTGAGCAAGGCGCCGCCGGCCAGCAGGGCCGACTTAATTGTTGTTATTTTGAAGGGTTTGGAGCTCATCAGTGGAACGAAAATCAGTGGATGGGTTGATCAGAGGCAAGGCCGAGGGGCGTCAACGGCTTGACCAGGGAATCAAGCGCCAAAGCACCGGTCGCCATATCGACAACGTCTGCGGGACGTAAAAATTCGCGCATCAAGCGGCAGCGCGTATTGGGATGTTCGCGGAATAGCTGCAATACGGCTTGCAGATGCTCAAGGTCGTCACCGTCCATCACGGCGTGGTGCAACATGATGCCCAGTGGTAGCGGGTGCGTCGGATACAACGCCTCTGCGATGGCTTGGCCCAGCGCCATCCAGGGCTGAGCGGATTTGATTCTGATCCCGCACCAATCAATAGCCACCGGAATTTCCCGTAATCTTCCGGTATACAGCGGCGCGGCGCCTAGGTTGCGCGACAGGGCTTGGAAACCCAGTTTGATCAGGCTATCAGCCGTGGTTTGGCTGCAGCGGTTCCAAGGCGGCGTGAAGATGCTGTCCAGCGCCGACCCGAACAGGCACTCAAGCTGGTGTTTGCCAGCCAATAAATCCTTAAATTGCTGCTCTTCGCTACGACTGATGCCGAATTCGCATTTGCGGCCGTGGTTTTCATGGTTTTGATGGCTGCATCCATGTTGATGTACGCCCAACAGAAACGGATTTCGCCGCCAACACCCCAGCAGCGAGTCCGCCAGCGACTGGCTAAGAGCATCGGGAATCACCGCAAGATCGATGGGCGTATGGCAATCCCGAAAGCAGTCCAGCAAGGCATAAAGTCGGTCATCATCCCAACCAGCGTCGTCGTCGCGAAAGAAAATCTGGATGGCTTGTTCTCGGTCATCCAAGGCCATACGCACAGGTCTGAGCCAATCAGCAAGCATGGGCATACTCCTTTGATTGAGCTTCTGGGATAGAGTCGTTTTTGCTGGCCCGCAAGTCCTGAATCAGGCGTACGGTGGTATCGGCCCCAGCCAAATCCAGGCCGGCGGGATTGGGTGAAAAATCCCTTAGTTGCAAAATCCGTTCGGCCAAACGTTGGCCGGTCAATTCGCTAGGATTCAGCATTTCGACTAATCCCAATTCGGCTAACTTTTGCGCCCGCTGAATTTGCTCGTCTTCCTGGCCGCGCACGAACGGCACGACTAAAGCGGGCGTGCGGGATTCGAGAATATCCATCACCGTGTTGTAGCCGCATTGACTCACCGACACACTGTGCGCCTCCAACAAGGGCTGCATCGCCGGTACCGAGCGTACTAATGTCAAACCCTCAACACCTTGGGCCTGTATTACTAAATCCTGCCAGTCCGCGTCCGGTAAAAACGGCCCGGCGACGATGGTCATCGGCAGTTTTTCCTTAGCCCAATTGATGGCATGAGCCTGAATCGCCGCTTGAAACAACGGTGCGCCGACCATGCCGCCACCAGCCGACACCAAAACCCCACGCCTTGGCGGTTTGATTGCGGCCGGCACGTTACCGGGAGCGACAAAACCGGTGTACAGCAGCGGAATTTGCAAGGGATGGCGCGGCTTAAAACTGTCTTCCAATCTGGCAAACCGGGGATCGGCATGCACCAGCAGGCCGTCGAAATAGCGGTCGGTAATCCAGCGGGCGCGTTCGTCATGGCGACTTTGATCTTTACGGGCGTTGACCATGATGTCGCGCAGGCTGCACAGCACCAGTGGCTTCGTTTGCTTGTCTCGACGCGCAGTCTTTAGGAGTGGCAGCAACTCGCCAGCCAGTTTCTTGCGCCCGAACGGGAACAGCTCGATCAACACCACTTTGGGTTTGAGCATTGCGTACTCATCCAAAATTATCTGCTTGCGAGCGGCCAGAGCTTCTTCGACGCTGTAACGTTCATCCTGACTGTACAATTGATGATCCTCGCCCATACCCAGCGGCGGCAGATTCAGCATATCCAAATCGGCAACGGCGGCTTGGTGATCGGGAGCGCGGCCACCATTCAGAAATGTCACCCGAAATTCGCGGCTCAAGGCATTGGCCAAAGTCATGGCTCGGACCCAGTGGCCCATGCCCAGTGAATGCTGGCAATACAGCAGTAAGCGCGGTTTGTAGTGGTTCATGCGGCACGCAACCCGTGTTGGAGTTTATACAGTTCGTGATAATGGCCGCGCATCTGCATCAAGGCTTCGTGGCTGCCTTGCTCGACAATCACGCCTTGCTTCAGCACTAAAATCCGGTCGAAATGGCGGATGGTGTGAAATTGATGAGCGATCATCAGCACGGTTTTGCCGCCGTGCAGCTGATCAATGGCATCGCGGATCAGTGCTTGAGACTGGGCATCCACCGCCGAAGTCGGCTCGTCCAAAATCAGAATCGATGATTGGCGCAACAAGGCCCGCGCCAGACACAAGCGTTGTTTTTGGCCGCCGGACAGATTGCCGCCGCTTTCGCCCAGCACCGTGTCGTAGCCGTCCGGTAGATTGCGGATGAATGCGTCGGCATGCACCATGCGCGCGGCTGCTTCAATCGCTTCAATCGTGGCATCCGGGCTGCCGTAGCCAATGTTTTCGCGAATGCTGGTGCCGAACAGTATCGAATCCTGCAACACCACGCCGATTTCCCGCCGCAACGCCGCCCGCTGGTAACGATCAACTTCGATGCCGTCGATGCGCACAACGCCCTGTTGCGGATCGTAAAGCCGAATCAGCAAGCGGGCGATGGTGGATTTGCCGGCCCCCGAAGCACCGACCAACGCCACCCTTTCGCCCGGCTGAACATGAAACGAAACATCCCGCAGAATGGGTTTGCCGGTCGGATAGCCGAAAGAAACATTGTTAAATTCGATTTCGCCGCGCAAGCCACTAGGCACTATCGCATTCGGCGGGTCCTGTATGTCCGGCTCGGTATCCAGAATTTCACTGATGCGCTCGATGCTGACGCTGGCCTTGGAAAAACGGGTGGACAAGCGGGTGATCTGCCGAATCGGTTGATACATCTGGGCGATATAGGAACTGAACACCAACACGTCGCCGGGCGTCAGCACGCCGTCGAACACTTGCAAGCAACCGAACAGCACCACGATACCGGTGCCGATAGCGCTGATGATTTCGATCATCCGCGTCGCACCGGCTTCGATGCGCGCGGTACGCACGCTTTCGGTCATCGACTGGCTGCTTTCGACATCGAAACGCTCGCGCTCGACATCTTCCATGCCGTAGGTTTGCACCAGCGGCACCGCGTTCAACAGTTCGCTAACCCGCGAAGCCAAGCGGCCTTCATTATGGCGTTGTTTGCGCGCCGAGCGCTTGACCCGGCGATAAATCAGCACGATAGCCAGACACAGCAGTGGAAAACTGGCCAGCACGATCAAGCTAAGTTTCACGCTCAGGCTGAACATAATGGCGAACATGCCCAGTACCGTCAGCACGTGGGTGGTGAAGGTCAAGGCCGAGTCGGCGTAGACGTCCTTCAAGGTGTTGGTATCGCTGGTGAGCTTGTTCAGCAACTCGCCGGACGGCGTACTGCTGTGAAAGGCCAGCGACAGGCGTTGCAAGTGGTCGAACAACTCGCTACGCAAGGTGTAGACCAACAAATAACCAATGCGGGAGGTCAGGAACAATTGGTAGTAGGAGAAAACTCCCTTGAACAAGGCAATCAGCACCATGCTGCCGCAGAGGATCCATAACGCTTGTTCGCTGCCGCCGTGCAACAGCGGTTGCGCGGCGGCCAGATGGGCCGGCAACGGATGATTCAGCAACACATGATCGAAAATCAGCTTCAGCGGCCAGGGCACGATCAGGCTGGTCAGGGTGGAACCGAGTATGCAGACAATGGCCGCGACAATGCTGCCGCGAACCCGGCGCAGATGCGCCCACACGATTTGTCTGAAGCGGCTGTTCGATTGGGTTTGGTCGGTCATGGGTAGTTTTCCGGTGAATTCATTCGGCCAGCGGCCAGGGACGCAAAGCCAGCGCAATAAAATCAGCGACCCGTTGCTGGGCTTCTGATTTTTGTTGGATGAAGCAACGGTAGGCGCGGGTCAGCAACTGGCCGCGCAGATGCCAAACAAAGCGTTGCGGGTCGGTTTGGTTGTGGTTGGCTGAATAAGTCGTAAACAGTTGCTGAACCAGTCGGTCTATTACGGCAACCGGATAGGGATAGTTGTATAAATCCGCCGCGAAATTGGCCAAATCCTGCAACGGGTCGCCCAGCGTCAATTCGTCGTAATCAAACAGCGCCAATCGGCCGTCCGCCAACACCAGTAATTGATCGATGTGAAAATCGCCGTGGATCAAGCCCAGAGTTGCAAACTCCGGGCGAGTTTGGCCCAGTTCGCTTAGCAAAGCAGTCAGTTTCGCTTGCTGCGCGGGATAGGCCACGCTCAATTTGTCGGCTTTCTTACGCCACTCTTGCAAGTGCTGCGGCAAGCTTATGGTGGGCAGCGATGGTGGCGGTGTAAGCCGATGAAATGCGGCAAGAGCAGCGACCAGAACCGGGAGTTTGGCTTCTACCTCGCGCGTAAAATCCATCGCCGCCAACGCTAGGCCCTGCAAGCCGTCCAACCACAGGGTCCGGCAGTTGGCAGCGTAAGCCAGTGCTTGGGGCATGACAAAGTCTGCGACTGAAGACGGTTGCTGTTGCAGCAAACCCAGATTTTGATAAACCGTCCGGCCGCGTTGATCGACATAAGTTTTGCCGTAAACCACCCGCGCAGGTTCAGTTTCGCCGGCGGCGAAGCGGTAACGCGCCGTGCAGCGAATTTCCGGCCGGTAATTGACGATCTCGATAGCCGATATTGGCCGTTGTTCCAACTCGGCAATCTGCCGACTATCCATCAACGCCGCCAGCCAGGGCATCGCCGGATCGTCCGGAAAATGCCAGCCCACCATGCCCAGTTCCGCCAGATGTATCGCCCGTTCGCCGTTGGCTTGCGCTTCGCTGTAGGCCTGCTGGCTGCGCTGACCCAGATAAGCGCGGGCGTACAGTATGCGCTGCTCGGCGGTCATTGCCGCTGGATGCCGGCCGCGTAAATGGTAAACCAGCGATAAAAACGAGCGCTCGCGATTTTCAGCCAGCCGATAGGTTTTGTAACGCGGATGCTGAATCTCGCAGCCGGTCACTTGCCAGTCGCCTGCCCGGCACTCGGGCAAATGCTGTTGCAGCGCGGCGGCCATCAGATCGGCATTCAGCAAGGGGGCAAATTGCGCCAAGGGGTTAGTCATGTGCGCAACCCCGCATAGCGCCGGCCATGCTGTTCGCCGCCTAGGCGTATGGTCATCACTTCCGCGTTGCTGCGTAAATCGATGGCGTACAGATATTTGTTTTTGACGTTGATCTCGGCTACGCCGGCAAAATCGGCGCCCAACAACTGATTCAAGATGATTTCGTTGGTGTTGCGATGGGCGACGATCAACATCGCCTCTCCGCCGCCGGCCAACATGGCTTGCAGAGTGCTCAGCACCCGCGCGCTAAAATCCGCATACGCTTCACAACCGGGTACGCTGAAGCCATATTTATCCTGTTCGCGTGCCGCCCATAAGCGGCTGGCCTCCGGGTCCCGTTCATCAACATGTCGGCCTTCCAGAATACCCAGGCCAATTTCCCGCAGACCATCCAAAGTCCTGATGGGCAAGCCCTGCATGGCCGCGGTGGGTGCGGCAGTTTGTATGGCGCGGGTCAGGCTGCTGCTGTAAATCGTGCTCAAAGTTTCTTGTCTCAGCACGTCCGCTAAGGCTTCAGCTTGCTGCATGCCTTTGGCGGATAGTTTCGCATCAGCCTGACCGGAAATCCGTTGTTGCAGATTCAATTCGCTCTGGCCGTGACGAGCCAAATAAATTCGCCGTGGCTGATTAGATGAATACATCGTCCGCTCCGGCAGCCTGCTCACAACGCACCGCGAACATATCGCTCAGCGCCAGATAATGTTTGAATTGTTTGAGGCGTGTTTCGTCCAGTTGGCGCAAACTGCGGCGCACCACTTCGTGTATCAACGCGGCGGCAACCTGCCAACGTAAATCCGCCAAATTCAGCGTCTGCCGACGGTGACGTTGGTAACTCAATACCAAGCGATTGACCAGTGGATGGATGGATTCAATCGAAGCTGCATCGCGGATGCCGTTTAAATAAATATTGGCGATCAGGCTGGCCAGATCCAGCAGGGGATCGCCGAGGCATACGCAGTCCATATCGATCAAGCCCAAGCGCTGACCGTCATATAAAAAGTTATTTAGTTTCAAGTCGTGGTGCAGCGTCGCCAGCCTAGATGGCGTTTGAAGCGGCGCCTGCGCCAACAAGCTGTTTACCGAGCGGGCAATACGGCCGGCCCATTCCGGGCAAACTTGCTCGGCCAGCGTTGGCGTATCCAACAAACCCTGCACCACATCGCTTTGCGTGTAACATCTTGGCGTATCGATATGGCAGGCGTGCAACTCCGCCACGCACTGTGCCATCTGATCGGCCAGTATCCCATCACGATCCTCCTGCAACTCCGCCCACGTCAAAGCCTGACCAGGCAGATGGGCTTGCCAAAGTGTCAACGTGTCCGCGTCAAAAGCCAACGCCTCGGCACCCCAGTTAAATGGTCCGTTAAGCTGGCGCATGACGGCAAAGGTTTCGCGGCCCGCATCATCGGCATAATTTTTGGCGTACACCAGCCGCGGCTGCGTTGATTCGGCAGGTTGCACGCTGTAACGAATCATGCAGGAACGCTCGGCAAGATAATGCAACACCTCGGATTGCAAGCTTTCTACAGGCATGCCAAGCAGGTCGGCCGCTTGTAGGCGAATCGCCATCGCCGCGTGGTCCAGCAGCGTGGGCAAATGGCGTAGTTTGCGATCATACGGAAACGCCCACACCAGCATGGCCGGATGTTGTAATAGCGTCAGCGCGCCTTTCGCCAAGTCTGGCCGTTTGGCGAGTTCCCGTTCAAACTCGCGGTTAACGTCGGCCGGCGAGCATAGCCGCCCGGTGGCAAAGCGGGTGTGCGGACTATCAGATTGACCTGTCCAGCGATACCCCACCAACAGGCTCTTCCCCGGTTTATAACGTTTTTCGCCGATCTGCCAGCCGTTTCCGGACGCTGGATTACCCGCGCCGTCTAGTAGCCAATCCAGCAAGGGGCCCATCAAAGTCGGATTCAATGCCGCTGGCATCTGCGGAAATTGCGGGTCTTGATTCATGCCGCGCGCTCACAAACCGCTGATGGTGTTGGCGTGGTCGGGCTTGGCCGATAATTCAACGTAACCGGTTTGTCGATGCTGTCCACCAGCGTGCGGCCGGCAATTTTCAGGCTTTCAATGGCGTCGGCTTGTAAGCTGACGATCTCCCCCAGCAGATTGCGGCGCACGAACAACAGCTTCGCCCGGCAGACAATATCCGCAAATCGGTATTCCGTTGTTTCGTTGAGATGGCTAACAAAAAAACAGTCGCGATAAACCGTGTCGGCGGTCTTTAAGGTAATACTCAAAGCCATGGCCTGCATTGGCGTTGCCAGATGCTGCGACTGACTGACCGGCAAGCTGTCGATCCGGATGTCCGGCGCGTCATCCCGATAGGGATACAGCACAGTTTGAAACCAACGGGTACCGTCGCCCTCTTGGCTGAAACACAGCACCGGCGCGGCGTGTTTGACGCCATACTCCGGCGAAAACCAGCCGGATTCTATGCGCATCGCCACCTCGGCACGCGGTGCTTGCGCGACTAACAGGTTAGGCAGGCAAACGCCCTGGCCTTGCCGATTATTCAGGGACTGAATTGGCGCTGACCATGGTGGCGGCAGATGAAAAAATTGTTGGTAGCGATGACTGGTACAGCCGCTTAGCAGGTCGCTGATAATCCAGTACTCGTTTTCGGCATAGAAGATGCTGCGCTGATGATCGACTTCGTAACGCGGGCTGAGGGCGCGGCCATGCACGAAATCAAAGCCTTGATTCGATTCAAAACGGATTACCGCAGCATGGGGTTGCGGGCCGACCGGTTCATGACATTGGTAGGCCATTTGATCCTTGCCGTCGATCATGACGGTGTTGTGGGCGGCGGTGCCTTTAAACGCATGCCGCCAGTTGACGTCGTCGCTTGGGTGTTCGTGATAGGTATAACGGCCCGGATCGACGATCAAGGAGCGGCCGAAAGCGGCCATTTCAAAACTTAACAAGTCGTAATGGCCGTGGCTGCCAAAGCCCAAATCGCCGCAGTCGAAAAACAGATAACGGCCGTCGGCATAAGGCCGTTCGGCCCAGTCGCTGCGCAGAATGCAATAACCGCTGTCGGCAAACAGCCGCGAGCGTTGCGTCGGCGGCTGGCCTTGCTTGCCTTGGCTGAGCACATAGCGCAGCGCGTCGCTGGGGTAATAGCGTTCGGCTTTACCCAGTAGCGATAGATAACTGTTGACGTCGCCGTCGTTGATGGCCGGCAGCCAGCCGTCGGGTTTGTGGGCGTAAATCGAAAATTCCAGGGCTTTTTCAATGACGGCATCGAATGGCTCGGGCAAGTTCACGCCGTTTAAATCCGCCAGTTCGCGGACCCGTAAAAAGTTCTTCAATACGGTGTGGTGATAGTCGGTGGACAGCTCTTTTTGCACGCCGTCGGCCAGGAAATCCTGGCGTAGATTGGCCAGCAGTTCGCTCTGGGCAAAGGTCAGTAACTCGGCCGAAGCGCTAAGCTCCGGGAATAAAATCGCAACCGTGAAAATCGCTGACAGCTCGATGGTGCGGTGATTACCTTCTGGGGTTAGGTTACGGCTAAGAAATAGCGCCTGCGACTGTATCGAATGTAAAAACGCCAGCAGAAATTCGGCGTTTATCGCTTGGCAGTCCCGGCCCGGCACGAAGTAGTGGTAAGCCAACAGCCATTGCTGCAAGCGGCGGCCAGTCACCTGGCTGTTCACGAACCCGTCCGGCACTTGCTTTATCCAGGAACCGACCAATGCCACCCAATTGTCGGCATAACCTTCGTCGCCGCTATAGTCGTAGGCCAAGGCCAGATCGCGGGCGTAATAAAACTTGTGCAGCAGAATCAGCCATTCCAGATCGGCGCTGGGGTTGTGCAACCAGTCAAATCCGTTGCCTAAACGGTGAGTCTCGTTATTCAGAGTAAATTCATTGTCGAGTATCGGCGCCGCGCTGGCGACATGTTTGGCTTTTCCGGGTTTGAGCGGAAAGTAGTTGTCCACTGCGCGCTGGCGAAAATGCGCTAACAACTCGGCGGGTGAGCAAGTATCGAACGGCGGCAGCAATAACGCAGCTTTATCGGCGCCTGGGTTGCCTGACAGGATTGAACTATCCATCGCGCGAAATTCGGGTTTCATCATTTATTCCCTTGCCGCCGCAGCCGATTCGGTATGCCACGCCATCACCCGGCCCAGACTATCCTGACGGCGGAATACGAACGCGCTATTGGTATTTAGATCAGCAAACGTATAACTGCCGCCTTTGCGGTGCGCCAGAAATAGAGTGTCGAGATAGTCCCCGTGCGCCTGTTGGCTGTGAATCCGCAGGGCACTGGCTATGGTATTGCCCACCGATTGACCGTGTTGGCTGACCGGCAGCTGTGCAAGCGTCAGCCGAGGAGGCGTCGATTGATAAGGAAACAGCACCGTCAAAAAGCAATAGTCGGCGGCATGCGCGGCAAACTTGACGACCGGCGCCGGGTATTTGACACCGTAGCTGGGCGAGACAAAGCCGGGCTCCAGCGTTAATTGGGTATCCGGTTGCGGGAGTTGCAGCATGAGCAGATTCGGCGAATCGACGCGCAAGCCGGCGGCATCGACTCGGGTGGTCGTACGTTGCAGAGCTAGCGCATCCAGATGAAACCGCAGTTCGTAGTCGTGGTTTTGCTTCGCGCGCAGCAAATCACAGATCAGCCAGTATTCGCCGGCGATGAACAGGATTTTGCGCTCGTGAATCACCGGATATTCATGGCTGGCGGCGATGCCGTGCAGATAGTCAAATCCCGGCCGGTGCAGCGCGCATTTAAATTCGCGCGCCGGTTCCGGGCCTTGAATCTTGTATTTGCGAATGTGCGGCGCATAAAGCGTCTGATTTTTGCCGTCCACCTGCACGGTGTTGTGGTAGCCCGTGCCGCGAAACACTACCCGCCAGTTGGTGTCGCCGGATTCGTCGTAGGTATAACGGCCCGGATCGACAATCAACGAGCGACCGTAAGCGGCCATTTCGATATTCAGTAAATCCAGATGGCCGTGGTTGCCGGCCCCGAGCGGCGCGCAATCGAAAAACAAGTAGCGTTCGTCTTGATATGCTCCGCCTTGATCACCCCAGCCACTGCGCAAGATGCTGTAGCCGCTAGCGGTAAAGGTTTTTGAACGTTCCGCCGGTACTTGGCCTTGTTGGCCGGACGTGGCAACGTAAAGCATCGCCTCATCGTGATACAGCGCATGGCCTTGGCGCAGCAAATCTAGGAAATTGGCGCTATCGCCGTCGCTGATGGCCGGGATAAAACCGTCGGGTTTATGCGCATGCAGGCAAAAGGTCAGGGCTTTTTTGATGGCTGCGTCCATGTCCACCGGCAGCGCGATGTGGTTCAGCATGGCCAGCCTGCGAATGCCCAGAAAATTACGCAGCACGATGTGGTGATAATCGGTCGATAACTCGCAATGCACGCCGTCGGCCAGCAAGTCGGTTTGCAGATTGCAATGCAGTTCGGCAATCGAAAATTTCAACCATTCATCGGCGCCGCGCAATTCCGGAAACACCACCGCCACCAGAAAAATCGCGTAAAGCTCTAGCGTGCGATGATTGCGAGCTGGGGTCAGGTTGTCGCACAGATAAGCCACTTGTTGTTGCAGCGAGGCGAGAAAGTCCAGATGAAACTCGGGATCAATAGCCGGTTGGGTGTCCGTCGAGACGACATAACGGTAGGCAAAAATCCAGTTTTGCACGCGGCGGCCGGTGACATCGCTGGAGAGAAAATCGATGGGTACGGTATCGATCCAACGTTGGGTCAGCGTTTGCCATTTATCGCGGTAGCGCCGATCACCGGTCTCTGCAAAGCGCCGGCCCAAGCCGACCGCGTAATAAAACTTGTGCAACAAAATCAGCCATTCGATGTCGGCGCTGGGGTTGCTCAGCCAGTCGAAGTCATCATCCAGCTGATAAGGTTCGTGATTGAAATCAAAGCGATTGCGCAATACGCCATCCAGTTTTTCCGGGGTATTTTGCTCTTCGTCGATCACCGAAAAGTAGCGGACATGCCGGCGGCTATGGAAATAAGTCAGCAAGTCAACCGGCGTCATATCGCAATACGGCGCCGCCAGCGCCTGCAGACGCGGGTCGGTATTAAGAATGTTCAGCACAGTAGACATGCGCTTCCACCATTTCACCGGCCAGGCAGGCGTCGAACAAGTTTTTCAAAGCCACCGTGGTGTGCCGGGAGTTGAAATCCCGGCAGACGGTTTGCCGCGCGGCTTGGCCCAGGCGCTGGCGCAGAGCCTGATCTTTTAACAAGCGTTCGATGGCATCGGCCATGGCTGCGGCATTTTTCTCCGGCACCAGCAGGCCGTTGACTTGGTCTTGAATCAGTTCCGGGATGCCGGAAATGTCGGTGGAGATGACTGGCATTTCCATCGCCATGGCTTCGACCAAGACATTCGGAATGCCGTCGCGGTCGCCGTTGTCCACCACCAGACACGGCAGCGCAAACACGTCGCCTTGCTGATAAATACCGCGCAGTTCTTCCTGCGTTACCGCGCCGGGCAGGCTGACCAGATCTTGTAAATCCAGGTCGGCGATCAGTTGTTTGATCACTTGCGCGTATTTATCGGCGCCGCCGACGATGCGGCAATTAAATTTGATACCACGGTCGCGCAATATCGCGCAGGCTCTGACCAGGTAATCGAAGCCTTTTTTTTCGACCAGCCGCCCAACTGACAGAATGGTTGGAACAGCGTCAGCGGCCGATTGCTCGCGCGGCTCCGGCACAAACAAATCGGTGTCCAGGCCGTGATAAATCCGGTGCACGGCAATCTCGCTGCCTTTGCAGGCGTCCAGATGTTGCTGATTGGCGCCGGTGCAGGTCACGGCAAATTTGGCGCGGCGCATTTTGATTTGCAATAAATCGCCGGGATTCAATTCCTTTAGGTAAATGTCCTTGGCATGGGCGGTAAAGCTGAACGGCAGGCCACTGATCCGGCTGGCGAACATCGACACCGTCGTGGCGCCGTGGCAGAAATGCGCGTGTAGATGGCGAATGGTCGGATTCTGCAACACTGCTTCGGAGATAGTGCCGGCTTGCAGAAATTCCTTGATGAATACCGTGCGCGGAAAGTCCAGCCAGCTTTCGCGGTATTTGATCGACATGCTGAAACACTCCAGCAAAGCGCCGAGATAGGCGATTGGCCGCTTTCGGAACAACCGGCCGTGGCTGGCCGTGAATTTCGGCAGGTTTTCGCTCAGCCACACCCAAAAGCTGCGGCCGGTCAAATCGTCGGCTTGCGGCAGATAAGTTACCGGCGCTTTGATCTGGTCAACCACGGCATGGTGCTTTTGGCCCTCGAGTTGCTTGATCGAAAAGATCGACAGTTTCAGGCCTAAGGTTTCCAATAAATGGATTTCATTGGTGATAAAGGTTTCCGAGGTGCGCGGAAAGCCTTTGAGGATGTAAGCGACTTGCGCTTGGTTGTCGTGGTTTTGCATGGTGTAATCCATAAGGGGCCGTTCGGCCTTGCACGCGCCGAGTGATGTATTCGGCAAATTGAGTTAGTCGGCGCTGGCGCTGCGAGTCGAAGCCCTGATCGTTGCCGGCAGGTTTGCCGGGCAGTCGTAAAGCAGGTCGCTGATCGACTGGCTGATGCGCGGCAAGCCGCCCATGTCGATTTGATACATCCGGCTGTGGTGGACGTTGGTGCGGCGCAATTCCTCGCGGACGGTATCCATCAGCAATTTGGGCGTCAGATTGTTGGGGTGAATGGCGCGCACCAAACCTTGCAGGGCCAGGCGTTCCGCGCGTATCCACTGTTCCTGTGAAGGTTTGACGCGCGGCACCAAAATCGCCCGTTTACGCAGCGTCAACAGTTCGCAGGTGGTGTTGTAACCGCCCATGCTGACCACCAAATCGGCGGCTTCCATGCAGGCCATCATGTCGGTGTTAAACTCCTGAATCACCACGTTACGGCAACTTCGCGCCAAAATTTCAAGCTGGTGGCGGCGGCTTTCCGACATTTCCGGACCGCAAATCATCAGGGTCATGGTGTTGTCGCCCATATCTTGCCGATTCAAGCCTTCCAGATAACTGTGCAGCAATTGGTAACCGTCTTCACCGCCACCCGCGGTCACCAGCACCAGTCGTTCCTGGGTGCAGCCGATTTGCTGCCTAATTTCGCCGGCGCGTTTGTCGCTGCGTTCGCGGGCGATGTAGCCGCAGAAATCGACTTTTTCGTGGCTGGCGTCGGGAAATTCGTATTCCTTGCGCATGTCGTAAATCTCAGGCGAACCGACCACCAGCACCTTGTCGTAATGGGATTGAATGGCGTCGTGATAGCCGTTTTTTTTCCAGACCGGTATCGTGCTTTCCGGACTGTCGAGGATGTCACGCAACAGCAAAACTAGCTTGGCACGGTGCCCGCGGCGTTGCATTAGATTGAGAGCCGCGCCCAATTCGTCGCTGACGCCGTAGGGCTTTTTGTCGACCAGAATCAAATCAGGATCGAAATCCAGCACCGCGCTGAGGATGATATTGCTGCGCAGTGTGAGCAATTGTGCGTATTCCATGTCCAGAAACTTCACCGAATAATCGCCTTTCACGCTCCGCGACAAGCAAGGCAATTTGATGTAATCGATGCGGTCAGGAATCCGGAAGGCATGCAGCATCGGCGAGCCGGACAAGATCAGTACCGAGACATTCGGGTCGGCATCCACCAAGGATTTAGAAATAGCCAACATCCGCCGGATATTGCCCAGACCGAAGGTATCGTGAGAATACACAATGATTCTTTTGGATTGCTTGCTAAGCGTCATGGCCCGGATTCCTTTTGCTGCATCGTCACTATGCGGGCGCCATTAGTTTCCAGTGAGGACAATCTGACGCCCGGTTCAATTTCGGTAACCAGACAAAACCGCGGTTACGTGCAGCGTTTATTCCTGGGTAAACCAGCAAGGTTCATTCAAATCGGCATTTTCATCAAACTTTAATGTGGCGATGTTACTCAGCCTGTCCACAGGCGCATGAACCGGGTTCTTGGACGGCAAACTTTAAACAAGGCGGGAATAGATTGAGAAGTCCGAAATCCGGGGTTATGAAGCGCATTGGGAATGTTGCGCCAACGGTTTTGGCGATACGCGAGTCGGCATCGCCCTGCTCTACTTTGCCTTCGAACAGCGCAGCGGAATTAAGAGGTTTTTAAGCAAAAAGGCGAACAATCCGCTGCGACTGAAACAATCCCACAAAGGAGGATATATGTTCAGGCTTACAACGATATTGTTAATCGGCGCGTTATGGTCCGGAACCGCTTTGGCGCATGGAGATGATTGGGGACGTGGCCACCATAGGCGGCATAATCACCATCACGGGCATGCTTACCGGCCATATTTTAGGATGCATGGCCCGGCAAGATTGGGCTATTACCCTCCCCCGCCGCCGCGCTACTTCGCACGGCCGCCGCTGGATTATTACGGCTATCCGCCGCGGCCGATGCCCCGATATGATTACCGGGAGCGCTGGTGATTGGAGGCTTGCCGGGAGTCAAACGATTGATTGCTTTGACTCAGGATTAGAGATAACAGCCATTTGCATTTGGGGTTGGTTGGCACTTCCAAGCATCTGGCTTCAATCGGCCACAAGCGGTCATTCCCACGAAACCGGATAATTTTTGGTTTCGCTCCAAAGCCGCCATTCGAGTTTTGGGCCATCACGCGTCGATTTGCTCTGAAATTTCCAAAGCATCATCCACTTCGATACCCAGGTATCTAACGGTACTCTCAAGTTTGCTATGCCCGAGCAGTAATTGCACCGCTCGAAGGTTTTTAGTTTTTCGGTAGATCAGTGTTGCTTTGGTTCGGCGCATGCTGTGAGTTCCGTACCCCGCTGGATCAAGCCCGATTGATTTGACCCATTTTTCGACAATGCGCCCGTATTGTCTAGTCGATAGATGCTGCGAGCCGTGTAATCGGCTGGTGAACAGATAGTGGTCTGATTTCAAGTTTGCGATTTTAATCCAATCCTGCAAAGCCGTGCGAGTATGTTCAGTGATTTCAAATTGTACTGGGCGATGCGTTTTTTGTTGCATGACGATTGCTCTCGCCTGCACACGAGAACCTTGAAAAACATCGCTAACCTTTAATTTAACCAAGTCGCATCCTCTCAATTTACTATCAATCGCTAAATTGAATAGCGCTAACCCTCTTTGATCGCCAGCCAATTGCAATCTAATCCGGATTTCCCAGATCTCTTTCAATTTCAAGGGGTGCTTTTGGCCAACCAATTTTCCTTTGTTCCAAGGAATTGAAATGGACTTTCTATCGCCAGTTTGCATAGTGACGGCTACTGTTCGATCGTCACAAACGACAATTTGCCCACTCCGAACCGCTGCGCACTGGCCATCACCTTAGCCACGGATTCGAACACCGCCGCTTTGTCGGCTTGTAATTGCACGCTTATGTCAGGGTCGCGCTCTTGCAGGGTTTTCAGTTCGGCTTCCAGGCTGGTTAATGGCACGGCCTTGTCATCCAGCAGGGCTTCACCGCTGGCAGTGACGGCCAGAATGGCGACGTGTTTGTCCGGGGTTGGCTCAGTCTGCTCGGTTTTGGGTAATTTAACCTTCACCACTTGCGTCAGTAGCGGTGCGGTGACGATAAACACCACCAGCAGCACCAACATCACATCCACTAACGGCGTGACGTTGATCTCGCTCATTTCGCCGCCTTCATCTTCGCTGGGAAATTGCATGGCCATGTTAGATCTCCTGTGGTTGATGGCTGGGTTGGCTCAAATCGTTTTCGATACAGCTGCGCAGAAAGTCGGTAGCGATATGCTCCAGGCTGGCTAGGACTTGGCGGTTTTGGCGCAGAAAGAAGTTGTAGGCAATCACCGCAGGGATGGCAACGGCAATGCCCAAGGCGGTGGCAATCAATGCTTCGCCAATCGGGCCGGCCACCACTTCCAGGCTGGCCGTGCCTTGCGCACCGATGTCTTTCAGGGCGTGCATGATGCCCCAGACGGTGCCGAACAAGCCTATGAACGGTGAAGTGCTGCCGATGCTGGCCAACCAGCCCAAGCCTGAGTCCAGCAAGGCTTTTTCTTTCTGGATTTGTTGACGCAGAGCGCGTTCGATCAATTCGTGCCACGCTGCGTGTTGGGTTTGCCGGTCATGCGGCAGGCTTTGGGCTCGGGCGTAGGTTTGACGACCGACGGTCAATACTCGTCCGGCTTGAACCGCCAAGGGGTTTTCCGGGTGGTTGTCGATGGCATCCAAGGTTTCCAGGGACACAGCACCACTTAAACGTTGCAACAGCTTATGGTTACGGTAACGGTGCCAAGCGATTTCACCGGCCTTAAGCAAAATCACGCTCCAGGTGACCAGTGAAAAGCAGCCCAGCATACACAGGGTGCCGTCGACGATAGCGGTTTCGGAAAAGCTATAAATGTGGTCCATAAAGTTCTCGTTATTGTTTTATTTTTTAAAATCTTGGCTTGGCCAAACATCCGTGCGGCACCTGGATCATCCTTAATCCAGGTCTATCAACGTCCGTGTTGTCCGACCCCGATAGTCGGGGGGCTGCAACCCTCTTGGGGGAGGTTTATCATTCCAAAAGTATTTCGTTAAGATTTAGGCTGACGGAATAGCCTCTTAATCCAGCTCAAACACAATCGGTACCGTTGCCCAACTGGCTTCAGCACTATCGCCGCGCTTGGCCGGTACAAAGCGCCATTGCTTCACTGCGTCCAACGCGGATTCATCCAGCTTATCGTGACCACTGGAACGCTGAATGTTGACTTGCAGGGCTTTGCCATCCGCTCCGACATACACCCGCAGCAATACCGTGCCTTGCCAATGCCTTTGCCGTGCCGTCAGCGGATACTCGGGCTTGGGGTTGTTCAAATACGCGGCATTGCTGTCTGCGGGCACATAGGTATCATTACGCGGCGCGGCCAAGGTATTGTGATTGAGGGTTTGTGGCGCAGCCGCAGCGGGCATCGCTGGTGCAACCGGTTCCTGCTCCACGTTTTTGCGCTCTTCAACCTGCTTGACCAGACGTTCCGACGGTTTGGGCTTAGGCTTGGGTTTAACCTTGGGCTTTTCCTGCTTGGGTGGCACGACCGGTTTCTGTGGTTGGGGCGGCGCAATCGGTTGATTGACCACCGGCGACGGCGGTGCCGACAACTCCATCGCAATCATCGGCAACGGTGCCGCCGCGGTAAACGGCAATGGCGCAGGTCGCGTGACATACCAGAACAACAAACCGACGTGTAGTAACGCGGCGACCAGCACGGCTGAGGTCACGGCCAAGGAACGCCGATAGCGATTACTGGGAATCGGGGCCGACACCAAAAACGGATAAGGGTCCGGTAAGCCCTGCGCCGTTTGGATAAACGAATGCTGGGTAACCGACAGACCCGCCGTTTGCGTGATCGAATGCCACATAGCCAACTTCACCGTCCCTCCGTCACATTAAGATTGGGCGTGTCGGTGTCCTGCGTGGCCTTACGATTGGCGGTCAGGCGCTCAATCGGACCCAAGGCTTTGCTATTCAGACGAATACCGTGAGCCGATAGCGACAGCTGGCTTTTCAGTTGCTGGATCTGCTGCTGCAACACTTCCTGATTACGCAAGATCAACTGGATCTGCTCTTGCAAAAACTCAAAATGAATCTGGAAATAGCGTACTGCCGGAAACACATCGGCGGCTTTTTCAGCCGGTACCAGCATCGGTGGATCGAGTCTGGACTTCTTGCGGGGTTTACGTAACATGCAACGTCTCCTTCCTTGTCTTTGGTTATTGTTATGCGGGTATGGAGTTGTTTTGTTTCCACCCAAAAAATTTGAGCGGATGGTTAATGCCCAGCAATCCCGATAGTTAAAGTATCTATAAATAGGTATATGTAGTGGCATATTGCTGAAAAATGGGGTTCCGGTTTTTCAGAAAACAACAAGTACTTTGAGGTGTGTGTCGAGTTGACGCCATGAATTCCAGAATGGGAATATTAAAACAGCCAACCGAGTATGGAAGTGGGATATTACAACCAATTAAATCATCAACAAACAACAAAGGCTAAACGGGTTAAAATGTTGCGATTCATGTTGTCACCTTAACTGCAATACTATATTTTTTTAAGAAATTAACCTAAATTTTTTTAGTTATTAATCGTTTTACTTTGAGTTTCTGTGACCAACGGAGAACACCCGTAATATAAAGCACCAAGGGAACTATTCCCATAGTAAAAACGATAACTTGACCAATCAACCCAAATGCTTCTCCGCTATGCAAGCTTAGCTGCCATTCATCGAAAATATCTCCCGCAGTATTATTATTACCATAATTTGTATAAAGCACTTCACCACTCTTAAGATCTATAGCAACCATCCGTCTAGTTATTGATTCCATAAGTTCATCCGGCCCGTGCTTGAATACTTTCACTATGCCGTTACCTGTATTATTCAGCAGAATAAAGTCAATTTTTCCGTCTGGGATTACACTGTTTGCAATTTCTAATACCTTATCCATACTGATAGGATCTTGGTCTACATGAGAAGTGTGATTAGAGAAATCAGGTGCAATGGTAATTGATGAAAGCAGGCCTACTAATGTATTGACTTGTTTTGGAAAACTCCCGTGAAAGCTAAGATACGCACCTGTAAACAACAGCATCAACAGCACGACAGCCGGATAAATACCGAAAACTTTGTGTAAATCGTAAGTAAGCCGCTCGGAACTCGATTTAGGTTTTACCGCTAAAGCCGCTTTAAGCTTACCGGACCTTGGCCACCAAAGAACAATGCCGCTAATCATAGAGATCAACATCAAAACCCCAATGACGCCAGTCGCCATTGCACCGATTTTGCCCAACCAAAACGAGTCATGAAATCGATAGATCATAGCCATCAATGGCCCATGCCAACTACAACACCAATCAAACGCCCCCCAAAGCCGCTGTCCCAGTATCTCTGCAGTATACGGATTAACGAAAATTTGGTAGCTGTCGGGAGATGGAGGAATATGGTAGAGAATGCTGAATACGGCATCGGGATGACGTGGGAATTTAACTTCTCGGATCATTCCTGTCTCCGGAAGCACGAACTCGGCAGCCTTTAAGATAACGCTTAGCGCTTTAACAGGCATATTTTCGCTGGGTCTGTCGACTCGCATCAGTTCGACATTTAACCAGGTGTCAATTTGCCCACCGAATACAATCAAGCTACCCGTCAGGCTAATCAATACTAACAATGCACCGGCAAACAACCCAAGATAGAGATGAGCTTGTAACCAAATTTTACGCCCGGATTTAAAAGACGGATACGATACGACGCTATTTTTCATGATGGTAATGGACTTAACGAAGAAAGTTGCCGGAGCATGCGGCGACACTCCGGCCTAACCCTGGTTTTCCTTGTTAAAACTCAATCCGAACCGATCCCAAAAAGGTTCTTGGCACACCTGTTCTTATACCTGTTCTTGATCCACTAGAGCCGCCGGATGTGTAGTATTCCTTATCAAGCAGGTTATCGACGTTAAATTGAAGGCTCATTTTTTTCGATTTACCGATGTTAAACGAATAGCCAAGCGCTGCATCCAAACGTGCATAGCCTGGAAGTTGAAAACTATTGGCGGTATCGCCTTGTCTCTGGCCTGCTAAAAAGACCCCTGCACCTGTCCACAAGCCATGCCAGCCGAAATCAGTAAACTCATAACGTGACCAAATACTGCCGGCATGTTTCGGTACGTTTGCGAATTGATTACCCTGCCTTCCTGATCTGTCCTTGGTAATTTCAGTATCGGTCAGTGAATAAGTGCCTATCAAATTCCAGTTATCGGTGAGTTTTCCGGAAATATCAAATTCGATGCCTTTGCTGCGAGCCTCGCCTACTAACTCTCTATAACCCTGAGTCGCTAATAATGAGTTGGAGTGAGGTTGCGCAACATTACTTTTTGTCAATTCATAAAATGCTAGATTGGCGCTTAATCGGTTATCAAACCATTCTGTTTTTAAACCGAATTCATACTCTTCTGAATGCTCAGGTTCCCGCTGTGACTCGGAAACAACTAGCCCCGTGTTCGCGCCATTGAAAGCCTTAACGTAGTTACCGTATATGGATAACTCTTTAATAGGGCGATAGAGCAAGCCTACTCTAGGGCTAAACTCACTATCATTGGCACCGCCTAAGTTGAGACCAGACGCAAGGCTAGATGTGTAGTTAGCCTGATCGTAACGGGCACCGTATAAAAGATGCCAGTCATCCAAAAATGTCATTTGATCTTGAATATAAAAGCCATACCATTCTTCGCGTTCATTAAAAGTTGGCTTTGGATTCTCAAGAGCAACATTAATTACAGATTGATTATATACGGGGTTGTAAATATTAAGTGTGGCAGGAAAAGTTTGGGTGCCACAGGTTTGACAAAATGATAACCGACCTTCTCCCATTCCACTTCTGTTGTAATAATCCCAGCCAACGGATAGCGCGTGTTTTGTGCTTAACACATCGAAATTTCCGGTGATATTAATCATTCCTTGTTTGCTTTCATCGGTGAATTGTGAATGAAAATATAATCTCCGAGCATCACCAGTGATTTCATTAAACGATTGAATAGTTGTATCGTCAAATTGTTGAACATTGTGATTGAAACCGAATTTTGCAACGAGTTTCCATGCCTCTGTGAATTCATGAAATAGGCTAACTCCACCATTATATAAAGTGAAATTATCATGATCAGATGGCTCGCCGGAAAAACGGCTAATCGGAATATTAGCCGGTCTATTACCGGAAGCTGGTAACCCAAGATTGGTAATACCCTGAACTTCATGATACCGAAAGTCAAAATCAATCTTGGTACTTGGTGATATTTTCCAGGTTAGCGAAGGCGCAACAAAAGCACGTTCTTTGTTAACATAATCGATATACGAATTACTATCCAAATACTCCATATTCAGACGATAGGCTAATGCCCCATCTTGAGTCAAAGGGCCTGTGGCATCGACCTGAGTTCGATAAAGATCAAATGAACCAAACTGCTGCTGTACTGAGTAATACGGCGTATCCAGAGGTCGTTTAGTAACATGATTAATCAAACCACCTGGCTGCAGTCGACCATAAAGCGCTGCGGAAGGTCCTTTGACGACCTCAACCCGCTCCAAATTAGCCAGAGAACGTGATTGCCCTAAATCAAGCATGCCGTCAATGTATTGTCTGCTACTGGTATTAAACCCACGCAAAAAAGCATCATCGTAGAAAAACTCATCGCCACGGGTATCGAAATAACCGCTAACATTTCTAAGCGCATCGCTGACACGAACCGCTTGCTGGTCATTCATGACGGCCTTGGGAATAACCTGAATAGACACCGGCGTTTCCATAATCGGCGTATCGGTTTTGGTAGCCGAACTGGCGTTGGTGCGGTTGTAATCAGGGTTGTAAGGATCATTCGCATCATAAACAGCCTTTCCAGAAACCTTCACTGCTGGTAAAGTCGATGCCGCATCGCTTCCAGGTTCTGCAACCTTGATCGCTACCGCGTTATCTTCCGTGATGGTATAGGTCAAACCACTTCCTGCCAGGAGTTTTCTAAAGCCTTCTTCGACGGTGTACTCGCCATCCAGTCCCTTGCTGGTTTTACCGTCGGTCAATTTGGACTCCCCGGTAAATAATATGCCGGCATCACGCGCAAACTGGCTAAGCGCCTGCCCCAAGGAACCGCCGCTGATGTGGTAGCTTTTCCTGTGGGTAGTTTCTTCTCCATGGGCTGCGACTGAAGCGGTCAGCGCTGAAGCCAATAGAATTCCCTGTATTGCTTGGCTCAATCGGGATGAACGAAAGCCCGGATTGCAGCGGCGGCGTGTGTTTGACATTGGTTTTTTCTCCATTTGTGGTGTTTTCATTAGCTAATACAAACGAGCAGGAAAAAACCGGAACTCCAAATTGAAGAAAAACTGAAAAAATTTCTAACAGATTGTTTTTGCAATGAAAAATAATTTATTTTTAAAGAGCTAATCGGGGTGGAACTGAACAAATTCAATACACAAAATTCCCGCACAGAGGTCTAGGACTCGAGTGATGAGGTTTATTTAGGCGATGATTTCTTCTTGTTTCCAGTAATCCGTTGGATTATAGTGGCCGCTATGCTAACCACTATCACCGAGCTTCCTGAATACATACGCCGCGCTAACGAACTACTCGATGAATCAGAGCGTAAGGCAATCATAGACTTTCTTGCCGGCCACCCGCGTAGCGGGGATGTCATGGAAGGAACCGGCGGCATTCGTAAGCTTCGTTGGGCGCGTGGTGGCAAAGGCAAAAGTGGTGGCGTCCGAATCATTTACTATTATCATGACCAACGAATTCCACTCTATTTACTGACTGTTTTTGGAAAAAATGAGAAATCGAATATCACAAAATCCGAGCGCAATGAGCTCGCCAAGTTGGTTGCAATTCTTGTTAAAGTTTCACTAGAGAGGGAGTATGGCAACCGCATTTGAAAGTATTGCACAGGGTTTGCGTGAGGCAATTGCCGTCAGCGAAGGGGAAGCAATTCCTGCAAACGTCTATCGCCCGGAAGAAATTGATGTAGGGCAATTGCGTCGTAGTCTAGGGCTTACGCAAGCAGACTTTGCCGTTAAGTTTTGCATCAGCCTTGGTACGCTCCGGCATTGGGAGCGCGGCGATCGTAAACCGCATGGACCTGCATTGGCTTTGTTGCATGTCGTAGCGAAAGAGCCTCAGGCAGTGCTCCGAGCTTTATCGTAAACGGGGTCTACCCGGACCGAGGGCTGCCGAATGGTCTCCCCCCTTACCTTTGCGAGAGCAGAAGGAATCAGCGCGGCAGGACTTTAACCCAGAAAGGTAGTGGGTGCGAGAGTTTGACTGGCAGGTTGGCCTCGAGAAAAGCCAGAATTTTATCGGTATCTTTCAGCGGGTAGGAACCGATGATCCGTAAATCGGCAATCTCAGGGGCACAAGTGATATAGCCTGGCCGGTAACGGCTTAGTTGCAGCAAAAATTCGCTGAGCGGCAAATCGTCGGCAACGATAAAGCCTTGGGTCCAGGCGGGTTTATTCTGGTTGTGTCGGTGGATAGGCTCAATGTGATTTGAGGCAAATTGAACTTGATGGCCTGCACCTAGGGTTTGTTTGACGGAAGTTGCGTCGGCTGGTTGGATTTCTACGGCATCTTGAAACACGGCAACCTGGGTCCGGTTTTGCTGCTGGCTGACGCTGAAACGCGTGCCGAGCGCCTGCACCCTGCCTTCCAAGGTATCCACGACAAACGGCCGTTTCCAGCCGGTATCGGCTGCTGTTTCGATGTAAATTTCCCCTTTAACCAACTGCAGCCTGCGCAAATTAACCGAGAAATCGACGTTTACCGCGCTGCCGCTATCCATAACGACGGTAGAGCCGTCGGCTAGGGTGATGGTTTTACTTTCGCCGAGTGCTGTGTGTTGATCGGCCGACCATTCCTGCCAATAACGACCTCGAGAAACCTGCCAGCCGGACAATCCTGCAACACCCAATAGGGCCATGCTCAACAGCATGCGTCTTCGATTGAGATTGGGGGCATTCAACGCTTCGCTTGCGGCGAAGGCCACTTGTGGCGGCAGTGATTTAAATTTGTCGGTATAAAATTCAACTCTAGCCCAAGCCATTTGATGATCGGGGTGGGAAGCTAGCCAGGCTTGCCACTGTGCGGTTTCGTCGGGACGAACGTTACCGGAGCTTAGAACCATAAACCATTCAGCCGCCTCCGCCACCACGCGGGGATGAATCTTTTGCCGATTTTCAGACGACATGTACGGTTAGAACTCCACGCTCAGGCATAGCACCATGGCTTGTACCATGTACTTTCTGATCATGCGATCACTAACGCCAAGTTTTTCGGCGATTTCAACGTAGGTAAGTCCATCGATCTGGGACATTAAGAATGCCTTGCGAGCCTTTTCCGGTAAACGATTAAGCAATTCGTCAATTTCTTGTATGGTTTCCAGAATAATGGCATTTTCTTCCATTGACAACGAAGTGGCTTCAGGAAGCGCCGAAAGGCGTTCCAAATACACTTGTTCAATGGTGGCGCGGCGCCAATGGTTGATCAGTAAATTTTTTGCGATGGTGGCGAGATAGGGCCTGGGTTCGTTTAAATCCGGTGTGCGACCCGATGCCATCACCCTCACAAAAGTATCGTGGGCATGATCTTCGGCTTGCAAGCGACATTGCACGCGCTTGCCCAGCCAACCGAGCAGCCAGGAGTGATGCTCGCGATACAGCTGGGACAAGGCTTCATTCGTCAGTAATTCTGTCGCCATTAGTAACGCCTATTCATAATTGAAAGCTGTACTTTCAAAGCGACATCCAGAATAGTGATCATGATTTTGGTTGCCTCGGTTTATGCCATCGAATATTGTTTTTGTTGTTTTTAAGTGAGCTGTTTTTATTAAAAACCTTTCATAAATGCAAAAAATATTCCATTAGGTCGATTTTGCAAGCAGTTTTGGCATGTGTATTTTGTAAAAGCCAAATAAATTCATTTGGTTAGGTATTGTTAAAAAGTTATACCTAAGCTGATTGATCAACAATTCATTAAGCAATGGAAGCAAATTCTTAAGAAAAAGTGTGTCATATCGCTTGTTTTTCATGTGGAAGTGCGTGAAATCTCGTACCTGCTGAGCGCAAAAAATGAGTGCAATTATCTAGTTGGATAACGCGCTCTTATGCTCAAAAGTTTAGCTGTATGTGTTTGCTGACTGCGATGAACACGTTGTCACTGAAGTCGGCTTGCCTTGCTGATCCAATTCCACCGCAAAGGCTTTACCGTAGAACGCCGGACAAGCGCAAAAATCCGGTAACAATCGTTGGATGGCATTGGCCGAATTGCTGACGGTGTTGGCCACCACAAAAGCAACGAAGGCAACAGTCTCTATTGATCTTCCAAGAAGCACAACCGAGCGTCCGCTTTTTATCAAATCGGCCCTGGAAACACTAGGGGCTGTTGCCATTTTGTCATAATCCCTTTGAAAATCGATTGGCGAGCCATATTGATTGAGTTTTCAATCAAACGATAACTAGCGAATGCCACGCCAACTGCTTACAGATACCCACTG
>NZ_JAXARY010000009.1:0-190595 GCF_033949435.1 Methylomonas defluvii
CTTCCAAATCAGCGGTTTGTACTTCTTCTTCGGCCCAATTGCTCATCGCTGTTCTCCATCATCTATATGCCTCATGCCTCCTGGTAGTTTAGTCGTTGGGAGACTTGTGTATAACGATGAGCGCGCCGCGTGGGAATGCAAACCAACCGCGCTGCGGTGAGCTAAAACCAATCCCGATGGCCCGGCAATAGTCCATCCTGCTCGGCATAATTCCAGGCACTTGAATAACTCCAATGCTCCGGTAAATCAACATAACCGCATTTAACCGGATTCTGGTGGATATAATCCAAGGCCGAGGCGCAATTGGTAGGGCGTCAATAGGCGTAGCCGTGTTGGGCCGTATGTTGGCCTTAAATCATTCGGCGCATGAATGTTGGAGCTATTGCCTTGCAGCAGCCATGCTTTATCCTGCATGCGTAGCGGTCTAAACATTGCTCTCCGCTACGCAATGATCGCCACAAAATATTAGAGCGTGCTAATCTATACTTGCTTTGGATGTTAGACTATGGCGAATTAGGTTAGACTCTGGTTGCATTTGCTTATGCTGACGGTTAAGCAACGCCAAAAAGACGCATCCGCTATCTAGCTGTGCCAAGGCGATGGGTCGGCCCGTCTCACCGACAGGGAGACTCAGCATCTATATAGGCCTTCGCCGCAACGTCGTTCGAAAGCAGAGGATCTGCAAATTATTGGGAAATTAACGAAGCCCACCGGTTCATCGGGTGGGAGGAGCAAGCATGGAACTGTTACTGTTTCTAATTGGCGAAAAATATTTTTGCCTACCGCTATCCAGCGTCAAAAGGATTGTGCCCATTTCCCCGGTTTATCCCTACAGCGGGCAGAACTCCGATCCCTTCTACGGTATCGATGGCGAGGTTTTTCCTTATGTGTCGCTTTGGGATTTATTGGATATCAAGTCGAAATACTTTGAATATGAGGAATTAAAGTCCTTTTTGGAAATTCGCAGAAAAGATCACCTGGAATGGATTGCCGAACTGGAATATTCGGTCCGCAACCACGGCACCTTCAGCAAGGCCAGAAACCCGAGGGAATGCGCGTTCGGTAAGTGGTATTACGCTTACACGCCCCGACACAAAAGACTGCATTTGCTATTGTCTTGTTTCGAAAGGCCGCACGCCGCCATACATGAACTAGCCGATAAATTGCTGAATATGGCGGAAACCGGCCGTGTCGATGAAGCGTTGTCGGCTTTGAATCAGGCTAAACACTCCACGTTAATGGAGCTTTTGAATATTTTCGACTCAACGATTGAATTGGTTGTCGACCTGCAAAGACGCCTAGTCCTGCTTGCCAAACATGATGCCAATTACCTGGCTATCGGCATTGATGAGGTGTCTGACATCGTTAAAGTGAAGGCGTCGATGCGCCGTGACAACCCTATTGCAAGGTCCGAGCATTTTTCCGAGTTCGTATCCTTTGAGAATGGCCAGGCTGTGCCGATTATTAATCTTGCATCCTTAGCCAACAATGCGCCGGGGTTGACGGGTAAATCAGATAATCCGGTAATTTAGCGCCCGCGGTGCGGGGTGGATGATGAAATCATCCTGACTTCCAAGTTGTGGTTCTATATTTCAATACCGATGGCTTGGGCGACCAGTTTTTGATTCAGGACGGCAGCGGTTCGTGATAAATTTCCAATTCTCCTTCATAGCCCGACGACCACCATGACCACCATTCGCCAAGCCGATTTCATCCAAAGCATCGCCGATGCCTTGCAGTTCATTTCCTATTACCATCCCAAGGATTTCATCGATGCCTTGTATGTGGCTTACCAAAAGGAGGAAAGCCCGGCGGCGAAGGATGCGATGGCGCAGATTTTGATAAATTCGCGGATGTGCGCCGAGGGCCGCCGGCCGATTTGCCAGGACACCGGCATTGTTACGGTTTTTTTAAAAATTGGTATGGACGTGCGCTGGGATGCGGCATTGAGCGTGACCGAGATGGTTAACGAAGGTGTGCGCCAGGCTTATCTGCATCCGGACAACGTCTTGCGCGCCTCGATTCTGTCTGATCCGGCCGGCAAGCGTATCAATACCAAAGACAACACACCGGCGGTGGTGCATATGGAACTGGTGCCGGGTGACAAGGTGGACGTGGAAGTAGCGGCCAAGGGCGGCGGCTCGGAAGCCAAATCCAAATTCGTTATGCTTAATCCGGCCGACAGCATTGTCGATTGGGTGATGAAAACCGTGCCGACCATGGGCGCCGGCTGGTGCCCGCCCGGTATTTTGGGTATCGGCATCGGCGGCACTGCCGAAAAAGCGATGTTGTTGGCCAAACAGGCGTGTATGGGTTCTATCGACATTCAGGAGTTGATCGCTCGCGGGCCATCGAATGCTATTGAAGAGTTGCGCCTGGAGCTATACGACAAGGTCAACGCGCTGGGCATAGGCGCGCAAGGCTTGGGCGGCCTGACCACGGTGCTGGATGTGAAAATCCTGGATTACCCGACTCACGCCGCCAATAAACCGGTGGCGATGATTCCCAACTGCGCTGCCACGCGCCATGCACATTTTGTATTAGACGGTTCCGGTCCAGCGCTGCTGACGCCGCCCAAACTAAGCGACTGGCCGGCAATCACCCAATCGGCCAGCAGTGCTCGCCGGATCAATATCGATGGTTTGACCAAGCAAGACGTTGCCGACTGGAAGCCCGGCGAAACCTTGCTGCTGAGCGGCACCTTATTGACCGGCCGCGACGCCGCGCACAAGCGTATCGTCGATCTGTTGAACAAGGGCGAGCCGTTGCCCGAAGGTGTCGATTTAACAGACAAATTCATTTATTACGTCGGCCCGGTCGATGCGGTGCGCGACGAAGTGGTCGGCCCGGCCGGTCCGACTACCGCCACCCGCATGGACAGTTTCACCGACACGGTACTGGAAAAAACCGGCTTGCTAGGCATGATAGGCAAATCCGAACGCGGCCCAAAAGCGATAGCAGCCATCGCCAAGCATAAAGCCGTGTATTTAATCGCGGTCGGCGGCGCGGCTTATTTGGTATCCAAGGCCATCAAACAGGCACGGGTCGTGGCTTTTCCCGAGCTGGGAATGGAAGCGATTCACGAGTTTGTCGTCGAAGATATGCCGGTAACGGTAGCGGTGGATAGTCGCGGCGAGTCGATTCACAACACCGCGCCGAAAGAGTGGCAATCAAAAATTGGGAAGATTCCGGTGGTGCTGGCTTAGGCTTCAGGGCGAGAGGGAGTTTACGCTTAAGCCGCGCCTTCAAACACGATGCCTTCATAAATCTCGGCGACCGGCATTTCCAGGCCGATGGATTGCAACAACGCCCGCTCGCCGGCTTGATATAGCCGTAAATCCCATTGCTCGGCGCGGCGGTAACACTCCACGCGCTGCGTGTCCTGAGCGATCAGCACATACTCTTCCAAACTGGGCAACTTCCGGTAGTGATGAAACTTTTCGGCTCGGTCATAGCGCTCAGTAGCGTCCGATAACACTTCAATAATCAGTTTCGGCTGGCTGTTGTAGTGCTCGGCGGTGTCGGCTGCCGAGCAGGTGACGTGTAAATCCGGGTAGAAGAAACAGTCGTCGTGGGCGGTTTGCACGCGAACTTTCATTTCTCCGGAATGAACCCGGCAAGGTGTTCCGCGCAGGTAAGTATGCAAAAAAGCGATTAAATTGGTTGTGACGGTGTCGTGTGCCCGTTTCACGCCGACCATCGCATACACCTCGCCATTAATATATTCATGCTTGATGTCGCTGACTAATTCGCCTTGCAGATAATCCGCGACGCTGATCGATAATTTTTCCGCTAAAGCCATGTGCATGTCCTCGTGTTTACCCGCCAGCGATTTTAACGGCTAGAGTCGTCAATAGATAGTGTCGGCCCAAACCTTGGCCGGCCTAAAAACACGGGCTAAACTCAAAACTCTTTTTTTGCTTGGTCGTCCATGTCTATCGTTGCGTTGTTATTTATCGGTTTCTCGTTCGGTGCGGCCTTGTTGTTGCTGGCCGGCAATATCTTGCAAGCCAGGGAACCCGTACGCTTTACGTCGAAATTGGCCGGGTTTCTATTGATAGCCGGATTGGCCGGTATCCAGAGCCTGCATTTAGGCTACTTGCTGAATCGATACGAGCAGGTGCATTCCGCGCTGTACCTATTTCTGCTGTACGGGATTGCTCCCAGCTTCTATTTTTACAGCCGGCAACTTTTACGTAATGACGCCGGTTATAGCCGGCACGATGTATTGCATGTCTTGCCGTTTGCACTGTGCATGATTTTGCCTTATCGATTGGCACTGCCCGGCGCTTTTTTGGTTGGCGGCGGCTATTTGCTGTGGCTGGCGAAAACAGTCTATGCGCTACGCGGACAAAGACAGCGCTTTCATTGGGAGTTATCGGCGCTGGGGATTTTGTTTGCGATTGCCGTTGGGGTGTTGCTACTGGGCTTTATCTGGCCGTTATTGAACCAGACCGACTTCATCGGCAGCTACAGCATACTGATCGGGCTGGCGTTTTTTGCGGTGACATTAACCTTGTTGCGCTTCCCGAACATTACGGCCGACGTTTCCGAGGCGGTACGGGCGGCCTATGCCGAGTCCACGCTTAATAATGTCGACAGACAGGCGGTGCTGTCCAAGCTCGACGCCTTGATGACACAGGACAAGCTTTATACTTTGGAAACCTTGAGTTTGGCGGTGTTGGCCGAGCAACTGAATTTGAGCCAGCACCAATTATCCGAACTGATCAATACCGAATTTCAACAAGGTTTTTCCCGCTACATTCGCGAACAACGCATCGCCGCTGCTAAAAAACTGCTATTGGCGGAACCCAATGCGTCGGTGTTGTCGATAGGCTTGACGGTGGGCTTTAGCACCCAGTCCAATTTCTACGCGGCGTTTCGCGACATCGTCGGCGTCGCGCCCGGACAGTATCGAAAAACACACGCCGGCTAAACAAAAAACTCCAGTTTTATCATTTTGTAAATCCGTAACACTTTGAAGTTTATCGGGTTATATCCCGCGTAAATTATTTCTATTCCTGTCCTATCAATTCGGAAGTTTGGCCGTTTCGTGGTCGTTAATTTGCTCCTGCCTCTCAACATTTGGAGCAAAACCATGAACATTCTATTAACCGGCGCGACCGGTTTTATCGGCAGCGCCGTATTACACGAGTTGCTGCGACAGGGTCACCAGGTCACGGCCTGTTGCCGCCACCCCGAACGTCTACTAATCGATCATCCAAACCTGATCCGATTAAACTTGGATTTTGCCCAGGCCGGCACGATCAATTCCTGGCTACCGCATCTGCAAGCTATCGACGCAATCGTCAATTGCGTGGGCATCATTGCCGAGAACAACAACCAAAGCTTTGCCCAGTTGCATAGCCAAGCACCGATAGCCTTGTTTCAAGCCGGTGCACGTGCTGGGGTAAAAAAGATCGTGCAAGTTTCCGCTTTGGGTGCCGACGCGGGCGCCGAATCAAATTACCACCTCAGCAAAAAAGCTGCCGACGATGCCTTGCGTGAATTGGCCCTGGACTGGTTTGTATTGCAGCCCTCGCTGGTTTATGGCCCCGGCGGGCAAAGCAGTGGCTTGTTTCATGCGTTGGCCGCTTTACCCGTGCATTTGCTGCCGGATGGTGGTCGCCAGCTTTTGCAACCCATTCATATTGCCGATGTGGCCGCCACCGTCTGTCGTTGTCTCGAGCCGGCTGTCTCCGGTCGTAAGACCTTGGCTCTGGTCGGCCCCAGTCCGATAAGTTATGCGGACTGGCTGCAAGGGCTTAGGCGACGATTAGGCAAACCAACGGCCAGAACTTGCTCCGTATCTTACCAATTTGCTCTGAGCATGGCGGGTATGGGCAAATGGCTGAACCAGCCGATTGTCAGCAAAGACAACTTGGCGATGCTGAATCGCGGCAATAGCGCAGATCCAACACCACTCACCCAGTTCTTGGGCCGAGCGCCCATCAACGTGAACGAGCAATGGTTCGAACAAGCGGCCAGCCAAGCCGAGCGTTGGCATGCGGGTTTGTATTTTTTCAAGCCTTTGTTGCGGTATACGATTGCCTTCGTCTGGTTATGGAGCGGTATCACCTCGCTGTTTTTCTACCCGCATCAACTGAGTTATCAGCTATTGGCACCCCTCGGCATCACCGGTGCGAGCGCACCAATAACTTTATACAGCTTGGCAGCGATGGATATTGGCTTGGGATTGGCGACCTTGGCGCGGTTTAGGATTAGTCAGCTCATGCTTTGGCAGTTCTGGATCGTCCTCGGCTATAGCCTGACAGTGGCCGCATATTTACCGGAATTTGTATTCCACCCGTTCGGCCCACTATTGAAAAACCTGCCTTTTTTAATGTGCTTGTTAGTTGTCAGAGAATTGGAAGGAGAGCCGTCATGATGTATTTATCTTTAAAATTGATCCATATCCTCAGCGCCATCGTACTGTTTGGCTTGGGTTCCGGCACGGTGTTTTACAAAGTGATGGCCGATAAAAGCGGCGATCACGCGGCAATCGCCTCGACCAGCAAACATGTAGTGCTGGCCGATTGGTGGTTCACCACGCCGACTGTGATTATCCAGCCGTTAACCGGCGTGTTATTGGCCGATCAATTGTCGGCTTCGTTCGGCGACGGCTGGCTGTGGTGGACAGTGGTGCTGTATTTAATCACCGGACTGTGCTGGTTGCCGGTGGTAATTTTGCAGATCCGCATGCGCGACATTGCCACCGAGTCACTGGACCAAGGCCGAGCCTTACCTTATCTGTACCACTACTACGTCAAGATCTGGCTATGGTTAGGCGTGCCGGCTTTCTTCGGCATGATAGGCATCACCACCTTGATGGTGTTTCATAATTCACTCTGGAGCTGAGCCATGTCTGTGTCATTAATGCAAAAAGTGTTGGGCGACGACTGGCAACAATTACCGGCCGTTATTCAAAGACATTACCGAATTAGCAATGGCCAACAAAGCCGGCTAGTCGGAACGATGGAAATTGGCTATCCAACTTACCTGTTTCCGTTGATTTGGCTGATTCATTTGTTCGGCGGTTTGTTACTGTGGCGCGGGCAGGCGGCACAAGCGGAAGTGGACAAGACCGCCGTCGGCGAACTGTTGCATTGGCAGCGGACGATGACCTATGCGGACGGTAAAACCGATTACTTCAGTTCTCAGATGATTTATGCGGCCGACCACGAGTTAGTCGAACTAATAGGCTTTGGTTTTGGTTTGCGCTTGAAGGTCAGCGTCGAAAACGGCGAGTTGCTATATCGCAGTAACGGCCATTTCTGGCAATGCGGGTCGCTACGCCTGAATATTCCGGATTACTTATTGCTAGGTTCGGCCAGCATCAGCGAAAGTGCTGTTTCAGAAGACGAGTTCTATCTGGATTTTGGCATCCGCCATCCCTGGTGGGGTGTGAGTTATTACTACCGGGGTAACTTTCGCTATGGCTGATAGGGTTTATCGATAGGAAGGGCGGCTACAGAGCGGGATACAAACGCGGCTCTTCCCAAGCATGCATGCCCGCTATACCTCTGTGTTCCGGTTTTCAAGGCGACCCGGAATAATCGCGGATAAGTTCGAATATTGTGGGGTGAGCTCTTGCATGGCGGTGCAACCGGAGTGGGTTTGAGCCTGGTTAGTCCAGGCACCATTCCGGCTGAGCGCGAACAGCTGCGACGTGTTGACTGAAGAAACCCAGTATGGCGGGTTGGCGCGTCTTGACCAACTGTTTTTACCAAGCCGGATGTCCAAAATATCGCCAGATTTGGCTGGAATTATTGCAGGATATGGCGTTGTCTGAAGTTCCGCGTGGCGATTAAGCTTTCTCTGTGGGCCTCGCAAAACTCTGGCGTGTAGCATGTGTGGTTCCCGCTTGCGCGGGAACCACAAGATTTTTAGCCCACTTCCGCTACCAAACTCGGGTAATCGGTATAGCCAACTCTCGGATCCTGCCCCGCGGCCACATAAAAGGTTTCAGCATGATAGGGGTTAAGGGCCACATTTAGTTGCAGACGCCGGACTAAATCGGGATTGGCAATATAGTCCTTGCCAAACGAAACGGCATCCGCTTCGCCGGCTGCAATGACTTGCTGCGCGGTTTCTCTATTAAAGCCTTCGTTGGCAATCAACACGCCGCCGAAACGCTTTTTCAACGCCGGGCTGATGCGGTTTTCTCCGAGCGATTCTCGGGTAAAAATGAAAGCAATGCCGCGTTTGCCCAATTGCTCGGCCAGATAGCCAAAGGTATTTAAGGGATCGGAATCACCCATCGTATGCGAGTCGCCTCTGGGCGCAAGATGCACACCCACGCGACCCGGTCCCCATACCGAAATAGCGGCATCGGTCACTTCCAACATTAAGCGGGCGCGGTTTTCAATCGAGCCGCCGTAGGCATCGGTCCTTTTATTGGTGCTGTCCTGCAAAAATTGGTCTAACAGATAACCATTGGCGCCGTGAATCTCCACGCCGTCAAAACCGGCAAGTTTGGCGTTTTCCGCGCCTTTGCGGTAAGTCTCGACAATGCCGGGGATTTCGCTGATGTCCAAGGCTCTGGGCGTCACGTAATCCCGCATCGGCCGCAGCAAGCTGACATGCCCCAAGGGCGCAATCGCACTGGGCGCGACGGGCAACTCGCCGTTTAGGTAGTCCGGATGCGACACCCGGCCGACGTGCCAGAGTTGCAGGAAAATTCGTCCGCCCGCTGCATGTACTGCTTGGGTTACCTTGGTCCAGCCCGCCACTTGCTCATCCGACCAAATGCCGGGCGTGTCCGGATAGCCCACACCTTGCGCGGACACGCTGGTGGCTTCGCTTAAAATCAGCCCGGCATCCGCTCGCTGTGCGTAGTATTCGGCCATCAATTCGTTAGGCACCCGGCCGGCGCTGGCTCGGCAGCGTGTCAAAGGTGCCAGCACGATGCGGTTAGGTAAATTGATGTCCCCCACTTTGATCGGCTCAAACAGGTTGCTCATATCGTCTCCATGTTAAATGCAATTGTTAGCTGTTTTACCTGACACCATACCATCCAGCCAGGTATTTTATGGAAATATGCAATCAGGCGGCACCGTTCATGCCGTGCGCGGAAAAGTCTTATTAAGAATTATCGTCAGTTAAGAGATGTTTAAGCCTGCGGGTGAACAATGAGCCGCAACTGAAGATCCCGGATAAGGAGGATTTATGTTCAGGCTTACCACACCATTGGCAACCATCTTGCTATTTTCGAGCGCAACATTTGCGCATGACGGCAACTGGGGCGGTAGACATCATCATAGTTACCAACGCGAGCACTACGGGTATCACTATAACAATCCGTATTACCGCGCATACGTGCCGCCGCCCGCAGTCGGCTATTACCAGGCGCCGGCAGATTATTACGGGTTGCCGCCAGTGAGAGGGTTTGTCTATCAACAACCCATCCCCGCACCGCGGTGTGATCGGAATATACGGCAAGGTTGGTAGTCGTGAACACGCGAATACGCCTCGCCCTGATGTTTTTGAGTCTGACTATGTTGAGCGGTTGTGTGGCTTACGCACCCTATGCCGAGTCTTATCCCGCGACGTATACGCCGTATGGTTACGGTAGCTATAGTTACGGCTATTCGGCGCCTGTTGTGCCGGTCCCTGTGCCAATGTTTCGCGGCGGGTGGGGATACGGAGGCCATAGGGGCTATGGCGGGCATCACGGTCACGGACATTTTGGTCACCACGGGCATCATTAAACTGCGTTTCAGCCAGGTGGCGCGTGACATTATGTCGCATTCCAGGCATTAGGAAACACTGATACTATGCTCACCATTGCAGAGATGTTCAGCGCAATAACTTCCTCCCTTAATCCGGCCTCGTGTCGGAATTTTTTTGCCTAAAAAACAGCCGTCCGATACTGGGCAAATAAAGACCAGTCATATTAAGGACCAGCTTAATAGTCAGGACTTTATTTGTCTGAGCGGCTCGAGCAAAGGTTTTAGGCCGTTGTGATCCATTTCCTGCATCAATGCCAATAGTCTGCCTAATTCACCGGCAGGAAACCCTTCGCGCGCGAACCAATTGAGGTAGTGGCCGGGCAAATCGGCGATAACGCGGCCCTTGTATTTGCCGTAAGGCATAGTAACGCTGACCAGTTTTGGTAAATCTTCGGGTTTCATGGATAAGTTTCCCTGGCTATTCCCTCTGCCCTGTTAAGCTTAAATAACGTGCATCGTCCTACTTAGTTTGAAATGACAGGAAGTTGCACAAGATAGCGAAATGGTCTTCAAACAGCGCTTCTTCCAGTGCCGGCAGCTGCGTGATCGGTATCCAGGCCACGCTTTCAAGATCGTCCGCTGCTTTTATCTCCGGCCGAGACCCATCAAGCCAAGGAGTTGCCAAAGCAAAGTGATGCGCATGCGTGATGACGCGGCCACGGCACGATCTTCTGGGGTGGGAAAACACTTTAACCTGTTGCAGGCAGTCTCGCAAAGCGGCATCCGGCAGGTTCAGGCTGGTTTCTTCCTTCAATTCGCGGATCGCGCCTTGCAGCAAGGATTCGCGTTTCTCCAGAAAGCCGCCGGGGATAGCCCACAAGCCTTTGCCGGGATAATGTTTGCGCTTACCCAGCAATACATGATCGTTGACAGTGACTACCGCATCGACGGTGGTGGCAATAATATCCCAAGGAATACCAGCATAGACTTGATTCTCTGCATCGATTTTGGCGTATTCCGCTTTTAATACCGCGTACTCGGGATTCTTTGCCCAATCATTTAAAAAATCCCGCACCGGCACAGAAATCCGCCTGGCGATGTTTGTCAACGCGGTCTCCGCGCTTTCCGCCGCAAACAGCTGGTGGCGCAGCGCCGTAGCATCAATATCCAGCTCGGACTCTATCGCTTCCATCGCCCAATCCGGAAAATTATCCAGGTAGTACGTGGACTCGTCCTTGTTAAAGCCGACCAACGCAACCCGTTCGCCGTCCGCCACACATGCTCCAACTTGCCGCCTGACATCGGCATTCCACAGCGTATCGTCGTAATAATCCCGCACCGGTAAAAATGTCAGGCGGGTTTGCTCGCTCTCCTGCAGCGTGGCGGTGATCATGGCCGCCCGCTCGGTCCATTTAAACGGATTGCGGATATTTCTGGACTGAAAGGACGAACCGACAATCACCAGCACCTCGTCAGCAATCTCCAAGGCCCGGCGGGTTAGTTGCTCGTGCCCCTTGTGATAAATTTGGTAACGGCCAATCACAATGGCTTTTTGGTATTTAGTCATCGCTCTAGCCTTAATGCTTGGCCGCTATCGGCATTTGCCGGCCGGCGCCGAACGCTTTGGGTCGCACCCGAATGATGGGCGGTGCTTGTCGGCGTTTGTATTCGTTGCGGGCTATCATGCCGACGATGCGTTGGTACACCGCTTCGCCGGCGGCGCTGGCTCGATAGCCAGTCACAAACTCCTGGGCTTGTTGATATTCCCGCTCAGCCAACTGCTTGCCTTCGATCAGCAGTTTCAAGATTTCATCCAACACCTCGTAAGGCGGCAAGCTATCGGTGTCTTTTTGATCGGGCGCCAATTCGGCGGAAGGCGGTTTGGTTAAAATCGCCGCGGGAATAATCTCGCGATTGGCGCGTTGGTTAATGTAAGCGGATAGCCGGTACACCTCAGTTTTGTACAAGTCACCAATCAGGCCCAAGCCGCCGTTGGTGTCGCCGTACAAGGTGCAATAACCCACCGATATTTCGCTTTTGTTACCGGTAGTGAGGACCATCGCGCCGGAGTGGTTGGAGTACGCCATCAGGATGGTACCGCGTAGGCGGGCTTGCAGATTTTCCAGGCTCAAGCCGCGCAATTCATCGTTAAAGCTGCTTTGAAATTGCCCCCCAAAATCATTGACCAGCGCCTTGATCGGATAGCTGTAAAGCGTTACCCCCAAAGCCTCGCACAGTAACTGCGAGTCGCTTACCGACCCGCTACTGGAAAATGCCGACGGCATCGTGATGGCGATGACATTTTCCGGTCCCAAGGCCTCGGCGGCAATCGCAATCGTCAACGCCGAATCAATACCGCCCGACGAACCCACCACGACTCGCTTAAAGCCGCAGCGCCGCACATAATCGCGTAAGCCCAGCAGGATATGTTGAAGAATGAATTCCTGATCATTATCAATTTGGGGCTGGGCCGATTGCGCAATGGTTTGAAATCCGCCTTCTGTAAAACGCAGCGTATCTATCACCGTTTGGAAAGCCGGCCATTCGCGCGCAATCTCACCATCGGCATTCACGGCAAAGGAAGCCCCGTCAAACACAATGCTGTCTTGTCCGCCGACTTGATTGACATACAGTATCGGCAAGCCATGCCGGCGGGCGGCGCCGCAAATCACTTGTTGGCGTTGCGCGCGTTTGCCGATATTGGACGGGCTGGCATTGATGCTGACCACCAAGTCCGGGCGCATCCGGGCAAGTGCTTCGTAAGGATTAACCGGATAATCGTCGGCGTCATCATTCCAACCGTCCTCGCAAATCATCAGCCCTACTTTATAACCGCCGACATCTATACTCACCGCGCCCTGTTGACCCGGCTCGAAATGACGGCGCTCATCGAAAATATTGTAGGTGGGCAACAGTTGCTTGTGATATTCCGCAATAGTCTCGCCGTTACGGATGGCGATCAGCGCGTTATACAGCGGCTTACCGGGGCCGTTTGCTCTTATCGGCGTGCCGACAATCGCAACGAGGTCCGGAAACTGCGTTGAAAAAGCAGTCAGCTCTGCCAACGCTTCGTAGGCTTTGCGAATAAAGGTCGATTCGTTTAACAGGTCGCCGGGGTAATACCCGCACAAGGACAACTCCGGGAACACTAACAATTGCGCCTGCTGCGCGCCGGCTTGGCGATAAGCATCTTTGGCAATCGCCAAGTTGCCGGCAAAATCGCCGACCATAGGATTGATTTGGGCGATGGCGACGGTTAAGGGACAAGTAGACATAACAATTCCTATGCAGAATTTAGGCGTAGTGATTAAAAATCTGCCGCAAGTAGGCGATAAAGGTTTGGTCATTGCATAAAGTTTTGCCGGGGGCGTCGGACAATTTCGCCACCGGGTCGCCGTTGCAGCGCACCAGCTTCATCACAATATTCAAAGGCTTGGGGCCGCCAAGATCGTTGGTTAAATTTGTGCCGATCCCAAAGCCCAACTGAATGCGATCACCAAAGTGCTGATAAAGACTGATTGCCTTGGGAATATCCAGTCCATCCGAGAACACCAAGCGTTTGCCATGCGGATTGATGCGTAGTTTTTGATAATGGCCGATGGCTTTTTCGCCCCAAATCACCGGATCGCCGGAGTCATGCCGCAGGCCGTCAAACAACTTGGCAAAATACAAATCAAAATCGCGCAAAAATGCATCCATCCCAATGGTGTCGGTCAACGCCACACCCAAATCGCCGCGAAACTCCTGCGCCCAATCTTCCAAGGCCATACGTTGAAACTCGCGCAGCCGCACCACGTGGGCTTGGTAGGATTGCAGATATTCATGCGCCATGGTGCCGATCGGCGTTAAACCAAATTTTTTGGCCAAATAGACGTTGGATGTGCCTTTAAACAAGCCGGGCACTTCGGTTTGAAAGGTCCGCACCACTTCTTCTTGCCAGCTACTCCAGGCGCGCCGCCGTAAACCAAAATCGAAAATCTCGAAGGCATGGGTTTTTGCGGGTTGCTCGGCAAAGGCTTTAAGGGTAGCTAATTTTGCCTGCAAGCGGCGTCTGCCTTCCGCCAGCAGCGCCGCTTGATCGAAGCGGCGAAAATACAGTTCCGAGACGATGTACAAACAAAATATCTCGAAATTCATCACATGCACTTGCGGACCCTGGGCTTGAATTCTCAGGGTGTCGCCTTCCGCAAATGCCTTGATGTATTTGCTTCTAAACCGAAACAAGGACAGGAACTCGATGAAATCGGGTTTTAAGTAACGTAGTTTGGCTAAATAGACCAACTCGTCGTCGGCAAATTGCAGCGAACAAAGGTGGTCCAGCTCTTGTTTGACATCAGCCAGCAAGTCGGCCAGCGGGTATTCCGGCGTACTCCGGCAGATAAAGTCGTATTCGGCGCTGGCTTCCGGGCGCTTATGCAGCATGGTTTGCCACATCGGAAATTTGTACAAATCGTTTTCGAGCAGGCTTTTGACGATGGGAGTCATGTGCATTCCTTAGTATGGGTTATTTTCGGGGACCAGTTCCAAAGCCATTTCGGCGCTGGTTGCCAAACGAATGCCTTGTGCGCGCAGTTCGGTAAAAAATTGTTCGACCGCCGCTTCGAATCCACTGATAGGACTCATGCAGTCCGTCAGGATCACTAGCTTGCGTTTTAGCTCGGCGGCGCCGAACTGCAAGATGTCGCTGATCGTCTCCTTGACGCAATGGCTGCTGGCTTGGCCGGCGATTAATAAACGATCCGACTCAGCGAGTATTTCCAGTAGTGCTCGATTCAACTGCGTGGCCTGATCGGCAGGGTCCGGGATGACGGCTTTTAGTGCGGAAAAGCTTTCCGTCCAAATGTTTTCGCCTTTTTGCGCCAGCGTAACGGGTTTGCAGGTTCGCGTTTCCCAATGGCTTAAGGCTTGCGCCAACTCGGGGTTAAGCTTGTGTCCCGGTGTCCCGATTAAACAATGCGGCGGCCAAAGGATAAAAGGCCGCTGCATCTGCTCCAGTTGTTGCAGGTAGTTTAGAACATAATCGTTTTGCTCCGGTGACACCGGTGTGACGGCCAGGCGATAACGGCCTGCTAAAAAGTCAGCGGCAGTCACCCGGGAAAATGGGGGTGGGGCTACACCCTCTGCAGTTAGCCAAGAGCTGTTGTGTGCCAGATCGATCATGTGATGGGTATCGAGCGTGGCGATAACGCCGGCAATGGCAAGTCCGGCTTGTTCAATCAACTGCGCCAGTCTCAGGCAATCCTGATAGGCGCCCGGCACGGGCAGGGCCGGAGCATAGCCTTCGGGGGTGTTATCGCAAAAGTCGTTTTGCGCATCAATGATCAGTAATTGAGTATTTGCCATGAGCTTTAACCTGCGACGATAGTTGAGATGGGCTTAGCTTAACCCTGTTAGTTACATAATGCAACTAACAAAAATTTATCGTGCGCTATTTTTTATGCAGGTATAGTTATAATTCTTTACTAACTAAGATGCCTCAAGTAGCCCAACTCAATATTGCTATGCTCGAACCCATTATTTCAACTGTTGATATTGTCTTGCTGATCATCCAAGAAGATCGCTTGTGCGTTACGCTGTCCAAACGCGACAAAGAACCTTACGCAAACCAGGAAGCCTTGCCCGGCGGGTATATTCACGCGCAAGACGATAGGGATTGCCTGGACGCCGCGGTACGCATCCTGCAACAAAAAACCGGTTTGCTGCCGCCCTATTTAGAGCAACTGAAAACCTTTGCCGGCGCAGCGCGGGACCCACGCGGCTGGTCAATCTCGGTGGTGTATTTTGCTTTGGTCGATGCCGATTTGATCTTGTCCGCAAACCATCCCGGCCTGACTATTTGTGCAGTGGATGCCTTGCGGCGCCTACCGTTTGACCATAACGACATCATTGCCGCGGCGGTGGAGCGGATTCGTAACAAGTCGCAGTATTCCTCCTTGCCTTGTTACTTGGCCGGTGAAACCTTTAGCTTGCCGAGATTGCAGAAAATGTACGAGGCTTGCTTAGGCGAGACCCTGAACAAAGTCAGTTTTCGACGAAAAATGGAGGAACTGGGGGTGCTGGAAACAGTAGAAGGGCAAACCGAAACAGCCGGCGCGCATAGGCCCGCGCAGCTTTATCGGTTGAAAAGCGAATTTAAAAATCAGTTAAAACTATTGGTGCGCGGATTATAGAGTCCGGCCTTTTTCGGCATCGCTTTTTTGCATTAAGCCATCCAGCGTCAAGCCGCAACTCGGCGCAAACGCCTGCATAAAAAACACTACTTCCGGCTGTTGCAATTCATGAATATTCTGAGCCAACTGCGCGGCGGCCATTTCAAACTCGGTGTTGCCGGCTTTGAGTTCGGCCTGGCATTTTAGATAAGCGGAAATCTTGTCGGCTGCTTTGATGATGTGCTGATGAACATCCGGCAGGTTTTCGTGTTGAATAAACGAGCGAAAATCCTCGCGCAATGCGCCCGGCAACAAGTTCAACAGCTCGGTTTCGGCCTGTTGTTCGATTTGCTTGTAAGCACCCAGAATCGCTGGCGAGTGGTATTTGATCGGCGTCGGCAAATCGCCGGTAATCACTTCGGTTACATCATGATACAACGCGGCGGTGGCGACCGCATTGGCATCGAGTTGGCCGTCAAAATAGCGATTTTTGATTAAGGCCAGCGTGTGGGCAATCACCGCCACTTCCCAGCTATGCTCCATGACATTTTCTTCATGGGCGTTGCGCTTCAAACCCCAACGCTTGATCCAACGCAAGCGCGATAGGTAAGCATAAAAACTGCTGCTAATGGCCGGCATTAATGATCGCTATAGGTTGTTGTGCAAACCTGGCGTTCATCGCAATGCACGGTTTTTTTGATGGTCGTGGGCTTTTTGGCAGATTGATTGGCGGCCAAGTTCTCCAGGCTGTCCACGTATTGGCTGGCCGGTCTGATGCCGGCTTGGTTATTGGCTAACAAAGTCAGCGTATTGCCGGTTTGCGTGATCTGGAAATATTTTAAAGTATTCATGCCAATCAACACTTCATCCAGGTGGTCGTTGATGTGCGCATCAAGATTTTTAATGACAGCACTACCCAGAACCAAGCTTGTGATTTGAGTCGCGCGATCCGCTACTTTGCCGCCAGCAGTATTGGATTGCACCACGCCGCCGAAGGGCAAACTGGCTTGGATTGCCATACTGCTCGGAATCACGGTTTTGGTCGCTCCGGTGTCGATTAGAAAAGGCATAGGCACATTATTGACTAACACCGTACCGCGAAAATGGCCTTGCGGGTCGGTTTTTAAAACCACGCCGCCGGCTTTGGGAGTAATCAGATTAGATTGTGGTTGGGCTTGCGGAGCCATAGCCGCCGGAAGCGGTATCTCCGTCTGCCTTTTGGACTGTTGGAACCTCAAAAAGGCATCGGCGCCGTACCACAGGGCGGCAATGGTTAAGACCGGAAACAAAAGATAGCGAATGCCGCTGTGACCGGATTTTCCGCGATCCCGCTGCGTCGTCCGATGAGCGACCACATCAGGGCCGGCAATATTAGACCCTGGTTGATATTTTTCCCGGTAGTAGTCGCGATCCTGTATGCCCATGTTCCGTTCCGACAATCTGCGTTCAGCGAAAAAACTCGTAGCATTCTCAGCTAGCGCCGATTATTACCTAAAACTTAGCATACCGGTGAGCGGGAGTGAGAAAACGGGGCTCCCGCTTAAGCGGGAGCAACGATGTTTGAGGGCCGGGTTAATAAAACCGGGTTAACCGGGTCCAGTGCCGATCAATCCACCGCTTATGCGAAATACAACGCGCGCAGCTCACTTTGCGATGCAGCGCTCAACTCTTTGCCATCGCTTTTGCGGGTGACTGTGTACACGCCTTTACCGAGAACGATTTCCTCGCCATCACTGGCAAAGCCAACGACGTTATGATTGGCGTCGAAAGGAATACGATGCAAACCGCCGTTGTGGCTGTTGAAGTCGGCGATAATACCCATATGCGGCGGGTTTTTTACCGAATCCCACCAAGGCAGCTTGCCGGCATCCTGCTCCCAAGTTTCACTCAAGGCTTCCGGCGGCAGGCAACGCTCGACCAGGCGCTGGCCGATCACAGCAAATTGCATACGCGCGATTTTCTCGGGTTCGGTGCCGACCATATCCCGCGTTTCCAGAATATCACCACTCAGATACGCATCGTTTGTTGAAACAACGCGGTTCCATGTGCCGTCAAGATTTTTGTGTTCAAACATTTTATTCCCCTTAGTCGATTTGATTTGGACAGGCATTAACCGCCAAGCAAAATCATGACCAATTTCCGCCGGTGCCAAAATTCGGCAATAACTGTTTGTTTTTAAAACTTAAGGCCGCTTCGAGTAAGTCTTCCGGCAGGCTCAAGGAGAAGCATATGTTATTGATTCCGTTCGTGGTAAGTTTGTCGGGCCGCCAGTGCAATCAATGTGTTAAGAGTTTCCTTGTAAATGCAAACCCAGCCCTTTCATCGCTATCTCAAAACCCGCAAAAAGCTCTATCTTCGGGAACGCTTGCCAACTGTCCGACAATTTATCGAATTCCCGACAAAAACGCTCAGTATCGTAAGGTCAATCTGAGTGAAGAGATGTCGAAAGCCTGATGCCCTTTTTCATGCTAAAGATCAATAGTTAGTTTTACAGTTACCAGCGTCCGCGTTGGTGATTCTCGAATCCCGGCATTTGCTGAGGTTGCGGTGGGTAGACAAAACCCCTTACTGGCGGTAACCCATAATAGTCGGCGGGAGCCTGATAGCCGGTCGGAGGCTGAGGAACGTAGCCGCGATAGCCGCCTCGATAGCCCTGAAAACCTTGATTGCCTTGATTTCTTTGATAGTCTTGAAAATCACGATCACGATCACGATCACGATCCTGGTCATCATAGTCATTGCTGGAATAGTCTCGGCGATTGTATTGCCGCTGCTCGGGTTGCTGCCGGTATTGTCTTTGCTGCGGTTGCTGACGTGGCGTGTAGACCCAGTCATCTTGATCGCCGAAGGCCGTGCCTGACAAAAGCCAGCCAAATACCAAAACTATCGCCTGCCTAACCATAAATCCTCCTAAAGTTGGATTTTAGTGAATACTCGTCAGTTTACTAAAAGATGGCGTCGGGCTCAGTCATTTAGGTGTTGAGCAATTGTGCGCTCAGACCAATAAATATCTAAAAATTAAATATACATATGCAATTTAATCATTAATAAGCTGAGTGACTGCGCTGGCATAATGAAGTCACTTATCGAATATTATGAAGTTTAAGGTGATTGTCTATGAATTTAATGTATACGGCATCCGGATTTTTCGTGGGTATGCTGGTGGGTGTTACCGGTGTTGGCGGCGGTTCGTTGATGACGCCGCTTCTGGTGTTTTTGTTTGGCTTTAAACCCGCCGTCGCGGTAGGCACGGATTTACTGTATGCGTCGATTACGAAAACCGCCGGAGTGTTTGTTCATCACGGTAAGCACGGTTCGGTAGATTGGAAAATCGTCGGCTGGTTGGCGTTGGGTAGCTTGCCTTTTGCAGGCGTAACACTTTATGTGTTGAAAAATTTGATGGAGGTTGGCAAGGAAGTGACCGGTGCAATTACCTTTACCTTGGGTGTGGCCTTGTTGCTGACCGCTCTGGCCTTGCTGGTTCGCAGTATTCTGTTGCGCAAAGCGTCCAAGAGTGCGGAGATTGATGACGAACACAGCAACCAGGGAAATAGTGGCCGATTTTCACCGCGCTGGGAAAAAGTTGCAACGGTTTTTACTGGTGCGGTGCTGGGGGTGTTGGTGACATTGTCGTCGGTTGGTGCCGGAGCTTTGGGAACCGTTGCTTTGCTATTTCTTTATCCAAGAATGACGACCTTGAAAATTGTCGGCACCGATTTGGCACATGCGATACCTTTGACCGCCGTGGCCGGTTTGGGACATTTGAGCCTGGGGAATTTCGATCTGGATTTACTGATCAGCTTGCTGCTGGGGTCGGTGCCGGGTATTTGGGTCGGCAGTCATCTAAGTGCGAAGATTCCCGAATATTTTTTGCGTCCGGTGTTAGCGACTTTACTGCTGGTGATAGGCTTAAAATTCGTATTGCAATAAGCCCAATCTGGTTTTCTGAAAAAAAAAGCCGTGCTCGTCTTTGCGACGAGTACGGCTTTTTTTGTTTGCCTATTTCGGCGCGCGTTTGCGTTCGTTTTCAGTCAATAAGATTTTACGTAGACGAATTGATTTAGGTGTCACTTCGACCAACTCGTCATCACTGATAAATTCCAAAGCTTGTTCCAGCGTCATTTTTTGAATTTTGGCGCAGGTCAAGCTGTCGTCAGAGCCCGCCGCGCGGATGTTGGTTAAAGGTTTGGGCTTGGTCGGGTTAACCACTAAATCGTTACCGCGAGAATGGATACCGACCAATTGACCTTCGTAGATTTCATCGCCATTAACCACCAGCAACTCACCGCGAGCTTGCAGCGGATACAGTGAATAATCGACCGCTTTACCTTTGGCCATGGAGATCAACACGCCACGCACGCGATTGCCCACCGCGCCTTCTTTCACCGGACCATAATGATCGAATACGTGATAGAACAAACCCGAACCGGAGGTTGCGGTCAGGAATTCCGTTTGAAAGCCCAACAAACCGCGGGAAGGCACGACATATTCCAAGCGGATGCGGCCTTTACCGTCCGGCACCATGTCTTTCAGGTCGCCTTTACGGTCACCCAATTTTTCCATGATGGTGCCTTGATGCTGCTCTTCCACTTCAATCGTGACATTTTCAAACGGTTCTTGTTTGATGCCGTCAATTTCTTTGATGATCACTTGCGGGCGCGAAACGCCCAGCTCGAAACCTTCGCGGCGCATGTTCTCGATCAATACCGACAAGTGCAACTCGCCACGACCGGACACTTTAAATTTATCCGGATCGTCGGTGGTTTCAACACGCAGGGCCACGTTGTGCTGCAACTCTTTTTGTAAGCGGTCGTAAATTTGGCGAGTGGTAATGAATTTACCTTCTCTACCGGCAAACGGCGAATTGTTGACCTGGAAGGTCATGCTCACGGTCGGTTCGTCGACCGATAGCGGCGGCAAGGCAACTACATTGTTAGGGTCGCACAAGGTTTCCGAGATTTTTAAATTCTCGATACCGCAGAAGGCAATGATGTCGCCCGCTTGCGCGGTTTCCACTTCGACGCGCTCCAAGCCATGGAAACCATACAGTTTCAGCATGCGGCCACTACGGGTTTTGCCTTCGTTATCGATAATGGTCAATGGCATGTTGCGCGAGACTTTGCCTTGCTTGATACGGCCGATGCCGATTACGCCGACGTAGGAGTTGTAATCCAGACTGATGACTTGCATTTGGAACGGTGCGTCCACATCAACCGGCGGCGGCGCTACTTTATCGACAATAGTTTGGAACAGCGGTGTCATATCGCCGCCGGATACGTCGGCTTCCAGGCCGGCGAAACCATTTAACGCCGAGGCATACACAATCGGGAAATCCAATTGCTCATCGGTGGCGCCGAGGTTATCGAACAAGTCAAAAGTTTGGTCGACGACCCAATCAGGGCGCGCGCCGGGGCGATCCACTTTATTGATGACGACGATGGGTTTTAAACCCAAGGCAAAGGCTTTTTTGGTAACAAAGCGGGTTTGCGGCATCGGGCCGTCGACCGCGTCAACTAACAATAAAACCGAATCCACCATCGATAAAACCCGTTCGACTTCGCCGCCGAAGTCGGCGTGTCCTGGGGTGTCGACGATGTTGATGTGATAGCCGTTCCAGTCGATCGCGGTGTTTTTCGCCAGAATGGTAATGCCGCGTTCTTTTTCCAGCGCGTTGGAGTCCATCACCCGTTCGTCGACTTTAGTGTGCGCGTCGAAGGTGCCGGATTGCTGTAAAAGTTGGTCGACTAAGGTGGTTTTGCCGTGGTCGACGTGGGCGATGATCGCGATGTTTCTGAGTTTTTCTATCACAATAATTTACTAGATGATTTTTAAGGAACAGATAGGCCGAACGGACAAGCCGCACAGCGGGATTTAGTTTTGGTTTTCGCGCTGGCGCGGACCGAAATTGGCTGAGGGATTAACTTTGTTGCCAAGGCAAGCCATGAAAACGCCAGCCGCCGGTATTGCCGCGGTGTTTGTTTTCATCCAGCGGGCCTTCGAAGCCTTCCAGAATGTTGATCAGATGCTGATACCCTGCCGCTTCCAGGGCTTTGGCGGCGTCTACAGAGCGTTGTCCGCTGCGGCATAAGAGCAGTATCGGCGCGGCTTTATCCGGGGCGTGCTGTTGTACTTGCTCCACAAAACCCGTATTTAACTGCATGCCGGGAAATTCTTTCCAGGCCACATGAATGGCTTGCGGCGGGTGGCCGACAAAGCTGTGCTCAATGGCTGTCCTGACATCGATCAGTACCGCTGCCGGATTGCTTTGTAATACCGCCCAGGATTGTTTGGGGTCGAGATTTTCTATCATTAATTTACCGCTTTATTTTTGCCCGATAAAACAGGCTTCGTTTCTATTGCCGAATCGCACATCGCCGAGTTTTGCGTATTCTTGGTAAAAAACTATGCTTAAGGGGCTGAATAGCCGCAATAACTCGTTGTTTGCCAGTAAATACTCGGGATTGCTGGGGCCTTGTTGGTCAAGTTTGTTACGGGTAAATGTTTGATAAAACAGCAGGCCGCCCGGTTTCAAGGCTGCCATTATCGCATTACACAGGGCTCGGTCAAGAAAACGACAGATGACAATCACATCGTAAGTCTGCTGCACCAGCGTTTCGGCGCTGATATGGCATTGCCGAGTGGCGATGGAAAGGCCTTTTTCGGCAGCCTGTTGTTGCAATATTTGTAAAGCGACCGAGGAAATATCCCAAGCATCCACATCAAGGCCGGACTCAGCCAAGAGGATGGCATTGCCGCCCAGGCCGCAGGCCAACTCCAGCGCTTTACCTTGCTTGGGTAGCAAATATCGATGCTGCGCCAACACCTCGGCTGGCGCAGGTGAGGCGGCAGAATCTCGATAAATGGCGTCCCACTTACTCTGCAGATCGGTCATGGGTTCATGCCGATTCGATGCGGTAGCCAGGCTTGAATAAACTCTAAAAACGAACGGACTTTGGCCGACAAGTATTTGCGATGCGGGTAAACCGCATAAATTTCCAGCGGCGCGATACCGTATTGCTCCATCACTACTTGCAGCCGGCCTTGCTCAATGTCTCGGCCGACGATGTAGCGGGGCAACATGATCAGGCCCAAGCCATTCACTGCGGCGTTGCGGATCGGATCGGCCATGTTGGCCTGCATCCGGCCTGTGACAGTAACGGTGCGTTCGCCGAGTATGCCCTTGAAACGCCATTTGTTACGGGGTGGGATCGCCCAGTTGATCAAGCAACTATGGTCTTCCAGATCTTCCGGGTCTTGCGGAGTGCCATGTGCTTTGAGATATTCCGGAGAGGCGCATACGACCAGCGACGAGCTGGCCAGTTTTCGGGCCACCAGGCTGGTATCGTTGAGTTGTCCCAAATAAATAGCCAAATCGACGCCCTCATCGATTAAATCGACTTGTCCGCCTTTCAGCACCATTTCCACCGATAGGTCAGGGTAGTTTTTTAGATATTCGGTCAAGCCCGGCGAAATATGGCTGGCACCGATGACTGGCGGCGCCAGAATTTTCAGGGTGCCGCGCGGCTCTGTTTGCAGGTGAGTGATCGCCGATTCCATCTCGGCCACGTCGAGTAAAACTTGCTGGCAACGCTCCAGATAAGCCTCACCGGCTTCCGTCAGGCTTAAACTGCGGGTTGTGCGATTGAATAAACGTGTGTTCAGTTCGCTTTCCAATTGCATGATATGTTTGGTAGCCATTGCTCTGGAAATATCGAGATCTTTGGCGGCTCCGGCAAAGCTGCCGGCTTTGGCGACGCGGACAAAGACATTCATGCTGGTTAGTTTGTCCATGGTATCTCCTGGAAAGTAAAAAATTCACCAAAAAGCGTTGACATTTTTATTGTTTCTAAATTGTATACAATTTATTTAGTAAAAGCCTAATTGTAAACTTTTTTCTATCCTGTATAGTGCGCTGCAACTGAAGAGCAAGCACATGAAGTCTTGTCAAGCGCAAGATTTAAAAATAGAGAATTTGAGCACAATGAACGACTTTAAAAAAGACATCTTAATCGGCGCTCTTTTTATTGTCGGTGTTTGGAGCTTTATTTCCGGCTTGTTCGTCATCTCTACTGTGCTGTTCGCTGTCACCTCCATATTTAGCAATATGTCGACTAAGGCGCTGCTGAATAGCTGATCCAAGAATTTGTAACTACCTCCTGGTGTTGTAATAACGAGCGGAACCTCCTTCTAAGCACTCCGCTGGTTTTTTTGCCTTCCTCTGCGCAAGCATAGGGAGGCTTTTTTTTGCCGATAGATTTTTTTTGGCTGCTTCGGCAACGTGCTATGATTTTGCAATTTTCAATCCAAACAAAAGCTAATGAGCGAAGTTTTACAGCAATTGGCCGAGGTTCTTGAGCAGCGCAAGCTGCAAACCGCCGATCAGTCCTACGTAGCCAGTTTATACGCCAAGGGCTTGGATCATATTTTGAAAAAAATTGGCGAAGAGGCTACCGAGACGGTGATTGCCGCCAAAGACGGCGATAAGGATAAAATAGTGTATGAAACCGCCGATCTTTGGTTTCATTGCATGGTGATGTTGGCGCATCAGGAACTCGGGCCGGAACATGTGATCAGTGAGTTGCAAAGGCGCTTCGGATTGTCCGGTTTACAGGAAAAAGCGCAGCGCGATATTTCCTGATAGTAAAAATTAAGGAGTGAACAATGGGTTTAAGCATCCCTCATTTATTAGTAGTGTTAGTTATCGTGATCTTGGTGTTTGGCACCAAGCGCCTGAAAAATATCGGCGCCGATCTTGGCGAAGCGATTAAGGGCTTTCGTTCTGCCGTTAAGGAAGGCAGCGAAGATAAGGCGATTGCAAGCAAGGAAGAGGAGCCTTTGGAAGGCGAAGTCACTAATAAAGAAAAAGACCGAGCTTAGTCTGCGATATGTTCGACGTCGGTTTTTCAGAATTGTTGATGGTGGGGTTGGTAGCGCTATTGGTGCTCGGCCCGGAAAAATTGCCGAAAGCGGCCCGCTTGGCTGGGTTTTGGGTAGGAAAAGCCCGTACTGTGTTGGCCACTGCTAAGGCGGAAATTAAACAGGAATTGCACGCCGAGGAAATGCGCCAGTTAATCCAGCAACAGTCCATAGCAGGCGAATTGCAGAAAGTGGTGCAGGATACTCAGTCGGCTCTCGACGATATTAACTTCAATGCTCAGGCAGCGACAGAAATCAATCAGGACGATGACAAGCCAAGCACCGCTGGATAGCGAGCAGTCATTTTTCAGCCATTTAGTCGAACTGCGCGACCGCCTGTTAAAGGTTGTGTTATGCGTGCTGCTGGTATTTGTTGGTACCGCAAGCTACGCCAACGAGATTTACGCCTATCTGGCCGAGCCGCTGTTAGTGCACATGCCGAAAAACAGCACGATGATTGCCATTGATGTGGCCTCGCCGTTTTTCACGCCGTTCAAGCTTGCGTTTGTGGTGGCGGTGTTCGTTTCCATTCCCTTCATTCTTTACCAGTTCTGGGGTTTTGTGGCGCCCGGCTTATATCGCCATGAAAAACTGATGGTGGCGCCACTGTTATTGGCTAGTACGCTGTTGTTTTATAGTGGTGCGGCGTTCGCCTATTTTTTGGTATTTCCTCTGGTATTCGGCTATCTCACGTCGGCGGCGCCGGCCGGCGTGGCGGTGATGACAGATATAGCCACTTATCTGGATTTTGTATTGGCGATGTTTTTTGCCTTCGGCTTATCGTTCGAAATTCCGATTTTCACTATTGTATTGGTCTGGACCGGCATCATCACCCCGGAAACGCTGTCTGAAAAAAGGCCGTATGTCATCGTTGGGGTGTTTGTCATCGCGATGTTTTTGACGCCGCCCGACGCTTTGTCGCAAACTCTGTTAGCGGTGCCGATGTGGTTGTTGTTTGAATCCGGATTGCTGTTTTCGCGATTGTTCGCCAAAAAAGAGTCGGCGGCTGAGGATCGTGAATAGTATCGCTCAGCGTTTCGCCACGGTACGCAAGCAGCTCCGTCAGGCCGAAATCAATTCGCAGCGTTCACTAGGGAGTGTGCAGTTATTGGCGGTCAGCAAGACCAAGCCCGCCGCCGATATTGCTGCAGCCTACCGTTTCGGTCAGCGCCATTTTGGCGAAAATTATTTACAGGAAGCGCTGAAAAAACAGCAGGAATTGGCGGCATTCAATATTAGCTGGCATTTCATCGGGCCGATTCAATCCAATAAAACCAAGCCTATTGCCCAGCACTTTGCCTGGGTGCACAGTGTTGATCGCCTAAAAATAGCCGAACGCCTCAGCGAGCAGCGTCCGGACTATTTGCCGCCTTTGAATATCTGCTTGCAGGTCAATATCAGCGATGAAGCTAGCAAATCCGGCATTGAATTGGCGGATTTGCCGGTACTGATCGAACAAGTCGGTAAGCTGCCCAATTTGCGTTTACGTGGGGTGATGGCGATTCCGGAGCCGCAGCAGGATTATCAGGCGCAATGCCTGCCGTATCGGCGGCTCTATCAGGCAGTGCGGCAACTTGATCGTCACGATCTCGATACTTTTTCGTTTGGCATGAGTGGCGATTTACAGGCAGCGGTTGCCGAAGGCTCAACGCTGGTGCGGATCGGCACGGCGCTGTTCGGCGAGCGTCCTAGCCAATAATTTGTTTTTCATGGATAATGCAGGGTATTTTCCGATAAATCCCCATTTTTCAACGCGATGAAACAAAAGCTGGAATCCCTGTTACAACAAGCCGTTACAGCCCTTAAAACTCAAGGTATTCTCGAAAACGATTTTATTGCGCAAATCAATTTGGAGCGCACCCGCGATGCGCAACACGGCGATTTCGCCACCAATTTGGCGATGTTGCTGGCCAAGCCGGCCAAACTTAATCCTAGACAGCTGGCCGAAAAAATCGTCGCGGCGCTGCCGAGCGATGCGCTGATCACCAAGGTTGATATCGCCGGCCCCGGATTTATCAATTTCTTCATCAATCCCGATAGCCAATTTCAGGTCGTCAAACAGATACTCGATACTGGGTCGGAATACGGTTTGAGCAAGATCGGCGTTGGCAAGCGAGTGCAAGTCGAATTCGTTTCCGCCAACCCTACCGGTCCCTTACATGTCGGCCACGGCCGCGGTGCAGCTTATGGTTCTGCGGTGGCGGATTTGCTGGCGGCAGCCGGTTTTGAAGTCGAACGAGAATACTATGTGAACGATGCCGGCCGGCAGATGGATATTCTCGCCACCAGCGTCTGGTTGCGGTACCTGGAAGCCTGTGGCGAAGTTCTGCCTTTCCCTAGCAATGGCTATCGCGGCGAGTATGTCCGAGATATTTCCGCGAATTTGCATAAGAAAGCCGGCGACGCTTACCGCAGAGCTGCCGCGCTAGTGATGGCGGATTTGCCCGCCGACGAACCGCAAGGCGGCGATAAGGAAAAACACATTGATGCGTTGATCGACCGAGCCAAAGCCTTGCTCGGCGACGCTTATAAAGAGGTGTTTCAAGCCGGTCTGGACGAAATTCTGGACGACATTAAAGACGACTTGGCTGAATTCGGCGTGAGTTATCAACAGTGGTTTTCCGAGCGTTCGCTGATGGACGATCATTCTGTTGAACAGGCTTTGCAGCGTCTGGATGCGGCCGGCTATCTTTATCAGCAGGAAGGTGCTAGTTGGTTTGCTTCCAGTCGCCTGGGCGACGAAAAAGATAGAGTCGTGGTGCGCGATAACGGCCAGACCACCTATTTTGCTTCTGATATTGCCTATCACATGCACAAATTGGATCGGGGCTTCGATCAAATCGTCAACATCTGGGGTGCGGATCACCACGGTTATATTCCGCGCGTGAAAGCGGCGATACAAGCCTTGGGCGCCGACGAATCCAAACTGAAAGTATTGCTGGTGCAATTTGCGATCTTGTATCGCGGCGACGAAAAAGTACAAATGTCTACCCGCTCCGGCGAGTTTGTCACCCTAAGACAACTGCGCAGCGAAGTGGGTAGAGATGCGTGCCGCTTTTTTTATGTGATGCGTAAATCCGAACAACATATGGATTTCGACTTGAAATTGGCTACTTCCAGAAGCAACGAAAATCCGGTTTATTATGTGCAGTATGCGCATGCCAGGGTGTGCAGCGTGTTGCGCCAGCTCGACGAAAAAGGCCGGCAACGCAATCCGCAGTTAGGTATGGAACATCTGAATCTGTTGACCGAAGAGCAGGAAGCCGCGTTACTGACTACACTTTCCAAGTACCCGGAAACTTTGGAACGTGCTGCTGTGAATTACGAACCTCATCAATTGATTCATTACTTGCGTGAACTGGCCAATCAGTTCCACAGTTATTACAACGCACATCAGTTCCTGGTAGACGACGACAAGCTTTGCAATGCGCGTATCAATTTGATTTGCGCCGTGAAGCAGGTATTGGTCAACGCCCTATCCCTATTGAAAATCAATGCACCTGAAGCGATGTAATGGCCAGAGACTATAAGCACCGCGTTCAAAGCCCCAGTTACACCAACAGTCGCAGAAAGCCGAAAAAGTCCTCGGTGGCACCTTGGCGTTGGTTGCTGGTCATCGCGCTGATTGTAGCTTTTGGGGTGTTTTTGAACATGATCCGCAAAATGGTACCGGAGTTGGTGGCGGGCAAGTCGGAGGCGGAGATCCCGCAAGTAGTGGAGAAGTTAAAGCAAGAGTTACCGGTCAAACCGCAAACTCAAGCGGCCGTTGAGCCGGAAAAACCGGCGGAGCCGCCGCAACCAGCGGAGCCTGAAGAACCGCGTTACGATTTTTATACCATACTGCCACAAGCGGAAGTGGTGGTGCCCGATTACGAAATCAAAACCAGGGTGCGCGAGCAACTAGTCGGTAAAACCAAAGCCGCCAAATACATTATGCAGGCCGGTTCCTTCCGGGAAGCGTCAGAAGCCGAGCGCCACAAGGCTAAGCTGGCATCGCTCGGCATAGAATCCCGGGTTGAGAAAGCTAAGGTCGGCAATGTTATCTGGCATCGGGTTAAGGTCGGTCCTTACGATAATCCCGCCAGTGTTTCCACGATTAAGGAATTGCTGCAGAAAAACGGCATCGGTGTGATTGTTACCGAAAGCGGTCAATAAGCGTTCAAAAAAATCCAGGGATTTGCCTGGCATTGTTCAAGCAATTCTCCAGCGCAATGCTGTGTATACTGCGGTAGTAAATTAGATTGACTGGCTTGCTGTTTTAAGCTCTGATAACTTCAACAATTACGAGAGGAGAAGTCTTATGGTTAACAAAAAGACGATGGCGCTGATGGCTTTGGCGCTGATCATGCTGAGCGGTTGTAGCCGGGGTTTTCGGGCTAGCGAAGTCAAAGATGACGATTTGGTCGAGGTAAGCTACGAGGCTGTCGATCAGCTCCTTCTCGATTTGCGCGAACCTTTGCCCAGAGGTAGTCTGGTGGTCATCAATTCGCTGGTTAATGTCGGCGAACTGGAGCAAACACTGGCGTTTGGCCGAATTGTCTCCGATCAAATTTCCTCGGCCTTTCATCGTTCCGGTTACCGGGTGATGGGTATGGAACTGCCTACCGAAATTTTTGCTAAAAACGAAGCCGGTATCCTGCAACTGCCTGATAAAACCAAGGAAGCTTTAAATAACGTTGGGGCTAAAGCGGTCGTCGTAGGATCGTTTGCTCCTGGCTACAACAATGTCTATGTGTCGCTGAGGGTTGTGGACATCGCCAGTCAGAACGTGATTTCCTCCACCGACTATTCTGTGTCGATGGGACCGGATGCCAAGGTTTTGGTTAAAAAGCCGCCAGTACCCGCGCCAGCTAAGCCATAGCTCCCAGCTATTAAGCGGATTGCCTTTAGGTAATCCGCTCCTCGCTATAGTTTAGCCATCAGGCTCGACGCACTAAAGTCCCCCTCTAATTACCCAGTTGCTCGTGGGCCAAGTTCTGTGCCAAATACCCAGAAATTGCCTGCGGCGTATCGAAATTGCCGTAAGCCAATAACAATTTAGCGTAAGCCGCTTCCAACGACGTATTCCAGATCATTTCCGCGCCCACATCCAAAAGCTCGCGAGTCGAGGCGTATGCGCTTTCCGAATATAACGCCGGTGCCAGATAAATTTTGATGCCTCGCCTCGTGCAGCGTTTGACGAATTCCACCAAGCTGTATTGCTCTCCTGCTGCGGCAGAGGCGCAAGCCGTCCCGGAGTGGTAGAGGTCGTGTAGTACTGCATCGACCTTATCGAGATTGTAAGCAGCGTAATCCAGGCCTGGGTAAGGTCTGATCAACAATATTCGTTTGGAAAAATCGGGTTTAAGCGCAATCGGCGAGCGCGTGTCGGGTGCTAGATTTTGCAGAGAGTGGAAGCATCCGTTCTCGAAGCGCATCCAGGCCTGCGACTGCACGCTGATAAAATCGCTACTTAGGGGCAGGCAGGACGATAGTCGACTGCCGAGATGAATCAGCGTCGTTTGGCCTGGATTGCGGTAAGGCACAAACACGCCGGCCAGACCAATTTGGCGGATAAATTCCACCGCACATAGAAAGTTCGCCACGCCGTTGGCTTGCGGGTTGTTCAGCGGCAAATCGCTGGAAACCAGCAGCAGCGGAATCGACAATCCATTGAAATACAGGCTTAGTGCGGCAGCACTAAAGGCCAGGCTGTCGGTACCGTGGGTGACGATGATGCCGGCGAATTGGCTTAAGTCCTCGGCTTCAATCGCAGTGATGATCTGGGGCCAGTGGCTGGGATGCAGGTTTTCGCTGAGAATCTGCAAGGGCTGCAAGGTTTTGAAGTTTACCGAATCCGGCTTCGCGTCTTGTTCGGTAAAGCATTGCAATAACTTAAAACCGGCGCTGCCGTCGGTATTGATGGTGTCGCCGCTGAGCTGCGAACCGATGGTGCCGCCGGTAAATACCAGCAGGATGTTTTTCTTCATAAACGATGGTTTCTAGTATGATGTTTTGCTCACAAAGCCCATCTTAAACACTCCGCATGAAAATATCACTGATCGTGGCGATGGCCAGTAATCGCGCCATTGGCCTGAACGGCCAAATGCCCTGGCATCTCTCGGCCGACTTGAAACGCTTCAAACAAATCACCATGGGCGCGCCGATATTGATGGGGCGTAAGACGTATGAAGCCATCGGTCGGCCCTTACCGGGACGGGAGAATATCATTATCAGCCGCGACCCGAGTTATCAACAGCCCGGTTGCCGGGTGTTTGGCGACATCGATAGCGTGTTGCAATGCTATGCCGATAGCCCGGAGCTATTCGTGATTGGCGGCGCCACCTTATATGAAGCCATGCTGGCGTATGCCGATTATTTGTATCTGACCGAAATCCATAAAACCTTCGAGGGTGACACCTTTTTCCCGGAGATTGATGCCAGGCAATGGCGGGAGCTTGTCAGAGAGGATGTTGAAAATGATCAAGCCGTTGATTTCAGTTACAGTTTTTTAAAGTTGGAAAACGTCCGGGCTGGCTTTAGTGGCGTGCTGGATTTGCGCGGCCGCTCAGGATTAGGTGCGTTGTCATAAAACTGTCACATTTGCTTCATACTATTGTCACGCTAGGTTGGCAATATGAATCTTAAGTTTTAAACATTTCGAGAAAATATATGAAAAATACATTCAAGCTGAAATCGCTGGTTTTAGGATTTGGTTTTGCATCGGCCGCTTTAGTCGGCGGCGAAGCTGTGGCGGCTCCCGCGACTTTGGACCCCGCTTTGCCCGAATACGCGGCAGCTAGCGGCGTGTCCGGCAATATCTCCAGCGTTGGCTCGGATACTTTAGCTAACTTGATGACCTTGTGGGCCGAAGAATTCGGCAAGATTTACCCCAACGTCAACATTCAGATTCAAGCAGCCGGTTCTTCAACCGCGCCGCCGGCTTTGACCGAAGGTACCGCTAACTTGGGTCCGATGAGTCGGAAAATGAAAGACAATGAAATCGACGATTTCGAAAGCAAATACGGATACAAACCCACTGCGGTTCCGGTTGCTATCGATGCGCTGGCGGTTTTCGTCAACAAGGACAATCCGGTTAAAGGCTTGAGCCTTCCGCAAGTGGATGCGATTTTGTCTTCAACCCGTAAATGCGGTTATGCCACTGACATCACCACCTGGGGTCAAGCCGGCCTGACGGGCGGATGGGCAAACAAACCTATTCAGCTGTATGGCCGTAACTCGGTTTCCGGTACATACGGTTTCTTCAAAGACGAAGCACTGTGCAAAGGTGACTTCAAAAGTAACGTCAACGAACAGCCCGGTTCCGCGTCGGTCGTGCAATCGGTTACGACGTCGGCAAACGGCATCGGTTATTCCGGTATCGGTTATTCCACCTCGGGCGTAAAAGCCGTGCCTCTTGCCTTGAAAGACGGCCAGCCATTTGTTGAGGCTAGCCCGGAAAATGCCACTTCTGGTGCTTATCCCTTATCGCGTTTCTTGTATGTTTACGTGAACAAAAAACCTAACGAGCCGCTGGCCCCCATGGAAAAAGAGTTCATCAAAATGGTGTTGTCCAAAACCGGCCAACAAGTTGTGATCAAAGACGGCTACATTCCGCTGCCAGCCAAGGCAGTCGAAAAAGCTCTGACTCTGATTCAGTAATTACATCAGCCAAGGATGCCTGATAAAGGGACAATTCTGCATGGATGCAGCAAGGGATTGGCTAATACCAACAATGTCATTGCCCCTCTCGCCAAGTAATGGTGGATGATCTTGTATACTATCAAGCCGATAATTCTGTAGTTTTATCGGCTTTTTTGTCTCTGAAGGCGTTGCGATTGTTCGGCGCCGCTTTTTGTTAACTCACGATACCTAGTTATGACTGAAGTCCATTCCACTCAAGCGAAAGCCACGCTGTTTCAGACGGCGACCAGTGAGCGCTATCAGCGTTGGCGGCTAGTAAAGGACAAAATGGTGGCTCGTGGCGTCGTAGCCGGCGGGTTGAGTATTATCCTGGCGGTGGTGTTAATCTTTTTCTATTTGCTGTATGTGGTTTTCCCGATACTGATGCCCTCCCACGCGGAAGTGGTCGGCCGTTACGACGTGCCCGAGCAGGTGCTGGGCAATACCGTTTTCCTGTCGATGGAAGAACAGAACGAAGTGGCGGTGCGGTTTACCGACACCGGCAAAGCGATATTTTTTAGCGTTGCCACGGGTCAACTGATTCGCGTGGATGCCCTACCTATCCCCGAGCAAGTACAAATCACCAGTTACGCGCATGGCGGTGTCGATAAAGGGGTAATCGCCTTTGGTTTATCCGATGGCCGTGCCGTGGTCGTCAAGCATGATTACAAATTGTCTTATCCCGGAGGCAAGCGGGTCATTACCCCTGCTATTCAATATCCCTTAGGGGCCGAACCGCTGGTGGTGGATAAGCAAGGCCAGGCGCTAACCAAGTTGGCGGTGAAGTTGGGCGATAAAAACAGCACTTTGCTGGCTAAAACCGCTGATAACCGCATGGTGCTGAGCAGTCTCAGTAAGAAAGAATCGCTGTTCGACGATGAAGGCACTTGGGAAGCCACCGACTCCGTGGTCGAGATGGCCGCGGATGACGTGGATTTCATCCTGTTGGATAAAGAGTTGCGTAACCTTTACCTGGCCAGCCGTGCCGGGGATTTGACTGTCGTCGATATTCTCGACAAGAGCAAACCCGAGATCAAACATAAACTTAATGTGCTAAACCAAGGCGTGCAAATCAGCAGCATGGAGTTTTTGAACGGCGATATTTCTCTACTGATCGGCGACACCAGCGGCGTGATGGCCCAATGGTCAATGGTCCGCGACCAGCAAAACCATTTCAGCATCGAAAAGCTGCGGGCGTTTAAAGTATCCGACGCGCCGATTATTACCATCAATCCGGAACAGCGCCGCAAAGGTATGTTGGCGGCTGACGCCAACGGCGAGATCGGCATTTACAGTTCCACCGCCGAGCGGGAATTGATCAAGGAAAAAATCGCTGGCGGAAAACCTGTTTCCGTCACCTTATCGCCGCGCGCCAATGCCATGTTACTGCAAACCGAAGACGGCAAAATCAATCATTGGACTATCGAAAACGAACATCCGGAAGTATCGTGGAGCTCGTTATGGAACAAAGTCTGGTACGAAAGTTATCCAAAACCCGATTACATCTGGCAATCCTCGGCGGCCAGTAACGATTTCGAACCGAAAATGAGCTTGACGCCGCTGGTGTTCGGCACCTTAAAAGCCTCGTTTTACGCGATGCTGATGGGTGTGCCGCTGGCGCTGTTTGGGGCGATTTATACCGGTTACTTTATGGCGCCCAGCGTGCGCCAGTACGTGAAACCGGGCGTGGAAATCATGGGCGCCTTGCCGACCGTGATTTTGGGCTTTTTAGCCGGCTTGTGGCTGGCACCTTTCGTGGAAGCTAATCTCACCGGGATTTTTGCCTTATTGATGGTTGTGCCGCTGTCCGTGATGATTTTTGCCTATTTCTGGCAATTCGTACCGGAACAAACCCGCCACAAAATCCCCGACGGTTGGGATGCGGTGGTGTTGATTCCGGTGGTGATATTCGGCGCCTGGCTGGCTTTTCAGTTAAGTCCGACTATCGAAGCCTTATGTTTTAAAGGCGATCTGCGCACCTGGATGCGCGAGGAATTTGGTATTGGTTACGACCAGCGCAACACCTTGGTCGTTGGTTTGGCTATGGGTTTTGCGGTCATTCCGATGATTTTCTCCATCGCCGAAGACGCGATTTTTAGTGTGCCCAAGCATTTGACTACCGGCTCTTTGGCGCTGGGGGCCACGCCTTGGCAAACCATGACCAAGGTGGTGTTGCTGACTGCCAGCCCCGGTATTTTCTCAGCGATCATGATCGGTTTCGGTCGTGCGGTGGGTGAGACGATGATCGTGCTGATGGCCACCGGCAATACCGCGGTAATGGATTTGAGTATATTCCAGGGTCTGCGCACACTGTCGGCGAATATCGCGGTGGAAATGCCGGAATCGGAAGTCAACAGCACCCACTATCGCGTGCTGTTTCTGGCGGCTTTGGTACTGTTCATGTTCACGTTTGTAGTCAACACACTGGCTGAAGTCATTCGGCAGAATTTAAGACAAAAATACAGCTCATTATGATTAATGCATGGTTTAAGAGCGGTTCGCCCTGGATATGGATGACCGCCGGCGCGGTCAGTTTGAATCTGATATTGGTGGTTGGCTTGCTGCTGCTGATTGCGGTGCGGGGCTTGGGGCATTTTTGGCCGGCCGACATTATCGAATATCGCTATCAAGATCGCGATGGCCCGGAGAGTTCCATTATCGGTGAAGCGGTGGCCAACTCGCTATTACCGGCCGCGCAAGCCAGAGCAGCCGGACATGAGTTGCTGGATAATGGCGAATACCTAGTGCAGCATCTGGTAAAAACCGGTAACCGCGATATTCTCGGTAGCGATTTTCGCTGGATCCAACAACAATATATTCACAGCCAATCCACGCCGGACGATTTGATCATGGTCGAACGCCGCGAGTGGGGTAATTTCTACGGCCGCTTGCTGGCGGTTAAGGAAGACGGCGCGGTAATCGCTCAAGGCGAGCAGGCCTGGCAAGTGGCGCAACAAAAACTGGCGACAGTGTTGGAGCAGCACGACGAAATCGATAGCTTACAAGACCATGAAGTCGGGGCGATCAACTATGAATTGGAGCGCTTGCGCTTGAAGCAACGCGCGCTGGAACTGAAAAATGCCTGGAACGATGCGGCCAAACAGGAATTTGCCGCGCAAAAGCAGACATACGAAAAACAATACCAAGCCATCCAGCAACAAATCGGCAAGTTGAGCAAGGAAAGCAAACGCTATAGTTTGGTGGTTGCGGAAGCCGGGCAAAAAGAAATTAGTTTGCCCTTGCATCGGGTGGTGAAAATGACCCGCCCCAACACGATGAGTGTGTTGGACAAATGTGTCGAATATGTCGGAAATTTCGCGACTTTTGTGAGCGACGAACCGCGTGAAGCCAATACCGAAGGCGGTATTTTCCCGGCTATTTTCGGTACTGTGTTGATGGTGATGCTGATGGCGGTCGTCGTCACGCCGTTCGGGGTAATTGCTGCGGTTTACCTACGTGAGTACGCCAAGCAGGGCTTTATCACCCGGGTGATCCGCATTGCCGTGAATAATCTGGCCGGCGTACCGTCCATCGTTTACGGTGTGTTCGGTTTGGGCTTTTTCGTGTACATCATCGGCGGCAATATCGACCGCTTGTTTTTCCCGGAAGCCGCGCCCGCCCCGGTCTTCGGTACGCCCGGTTTGCTGTGGGCCTCGTTGACGCTGGCCTTGATGACCTTACCGGTGGTGATTGTCGCTACCGAGGAAGGTTTGTCGCGGATTCCCAAATCGATTCGAGAAGGCAGTTTGGCGCTGGGCGCCACTAAAGCAGAGACCTTGTGGCGCACGGTATTGCCGATGGCCAGCCCGGCGATAATGACCGGCTTGATTCTAGCGGTAGCGCGTGCAGCTGGCGAAGTAGCGCCTTTGATGTTGGTCGGTGTGGTGAAACTGGCACCGACTTTACCTTTGGACGGCAATTTTCCTTATTTGCATCTGGATAGAAAGTTTATGCATTTAGGGTTTCATATTTACGACGTCGGCTTCCAGAGCCCGAATGTCGAAGCGGCCAGACCTTTGGTTTACGCGACGTCGCTGTTACTGGTGATGGTTATTATCGGTCTGAATATGTTCGCTATCTCGATACGTAACAATTTGCGGGAAAAATACCGCGCCCTGGAAAATTAAATTCGCATATCCATCCGGAAGACTGGACCCTATATCATGACAACAGCCCAAAAGAATACCCACGCCATTGACATTAGCGCGTTGAAAAGGGAAGACAGAAAGAGCGTTGAGCAATTGGAAACCTGCATCAAAGTTGAAAATCTGGATTTGTTTTACGGCCAGAAGCAGGCCTTGCATGGCGTGAACATGGAAATGCCGCGTAAGAAAGTGACGGCCTATATCGGTCCCAGCGGCTGCGGTAAATCCACCTTATTACGCTGCATCAACCGGATGAATGATCTGGTCGACGGCGTCAGCATCAAAGGCAAGATTCTGCTGGATGGCGAGGATATTTACGATAAATCGGTGAACGTTGCGGCTCTGCGCCGGCGAGTCGGTATGGTGTTTCAAAAGCCCAATCCATTCCCGAAAACCATCTACGAAAACGTCGCCTATGGCCTAAGGATTCAAGGGATCAATGATCGGCGTATACTCGACGAAGTAGTCGAAAAATCATTGCGAGGCGCCGCATTGTGGGACGAGATGAAAGACCGTCTAAACGACAATGCCTTGGGGATGTCCGGCGGTCAGCAGCAAAGACTGGTGATTGCTCGGGCGATTGCCATAGAGCCGGAAGTGATCCTGTTGGACGAGCCGGCCTCGGCGCTGGATCCAATTTCCACCTTGAAAATCGAAGAATTGATTAACGAATTGAAAGAAAAATACACAATAGTGATCGTCACCCACAACATGCAGCAGGCGGCACGGGTATCCGATTTCACCGCTTTTATGTATATGGGCGAATTAATCGAATTTGGTGAAACCAGCGAGTTGTTTACCAATCCGGCGAAAAAACAAACAGAAGATTACATTACCGGCAGGTACGGCTAGGAGGTAGACAATGGATAACAGCAAAATCAAGCAGCACATTTCCCGCCAATTCAACGAGGAGATGGAAGATATTCGCAACAAGGTGCTGACCATGGGCGGTCTGGTGGAACAGCAAGTCGATCTGGCGACCAAGGCTTTCATGGGTAACGACATGGAAAATGCCGAAAAAGTGGTGCTGCAGGATCAGTATGTCAACGAGATGGAAAAAGACATCGACCACGAATGCACCGAAATCATGGCCAAACGTCAGCCGGCGGCTTTTGATTTACGCATGTTGATCGCCACCATCAAAATCATCACCGACCTGGAGCGGATTGGCGACGAAGCCGCGCGTATCGCCAAAATGACCATGCGTCTGGAAGGTGCCGATTATTATCAAGACAAGTACTACGAAATCGAACATCTGCTGAATCTGGTCAAGGACATGCTGAACGGTGCTTTGGATGCTTATGCCCGCAACGATGTCGAGGAAGTGATTGCCATCACCGAGCAGGACGCCAAGGTTGATCGCGAATACACCAGCATCACCCGGCAGTTGATCACGCAGATGATGGAAAACCCGCGTAACATCACCCGAGCTCTGGATATGTTATGGGCTGCGCGCGCGCTGGAACGGATTGGCGACCACTCCTGCAATGTCTGCGAGCAGGTGATATACATGGTGAAAGGCAAGGATGTGCGTCATCTTAGCCGCGAAGAATTGGAGCGTACTGTTAATTCGGCTCGCTAGCGATAAGGTCAATTTGATTCAGGGTAACGGTTAATCCTTTACCCTGCTTTACTGATTTAGATACTTGGGGGTGCTGCTCACCAGTTTCAAAATCATTCGACGGCGCCGATGCAGATCCTTGTGCAGTGGCGAGTTCAGTAACTCATCAAGCCATGTTCAAAATTGCCCGGAAATTGCTGCCGGCAGCTACTCAATTAGCCGCGAACTGCGCAATAGCTTGGAACTAATCGTCAAACCTATTCGCGTTACATTTTTCAGTTGTATGACCGGTTGAACACGGAGGCCGTCGTTAGCCAGTCGGATCATGCCGCCCCGGTGTTCGAAATCGGTAATATCGCTGACCGTCAACACCGGAAAGGGCCTGACAAACTCCAGGGTCGCCGCGAGAATTCTTTCCTGTTGTGCCGGAATATAAATCACCTGGCATTCGTGCAATTGTTCGGGTATTGGGTCGATAACCATCTGCATCGGTAGATCGTTTACCCGCTCACCTTCGATCAGCTTGGCCAGTACGCCGGTGACCGGCGAATTGGCGTAACTGCAAAACAAAAATTCCTTGTGGGTGGTCGGCCAAGTAACGAAATAGGCAAAGTTATATAAGTACGCCGCTTTAAGTTCCGTCTCGTTAAAGCGCGGTTCACCCGCTGTGCCCGATGATTGCAGCGGCGGTAAACAGGCCAACAACAGCATTAACAGGCACCGCCGCGCAACCGCGCCGGTGCGTGTCACAACTTTGCGTAGGCTTGGACGCCGCATCTAGTAGCGTACCGTGGCTTTAAGGTAATAATTGCGTTCAACTTCGCTACTGATCACCGCGTTATCTATATTGGGGCTGAATTCCAGGTGCCGGTTGTCCAGCAAATTCTGCGCGCCGACAGCCAATTCAAAATGCAGATTCGGCTGCCAGCCCAAGCGCAGATCCAGCCGATGATAGGCCGGCACCTGATTGATTAGGTGGTCGGTGTAATACCAATGCGCATCAAATTCCAATTGATACGGCAGATTGAAGTAGGAACTGAGGTTGAAACGGTTGCGGGCGCTATTGCCTTCAGCAACTGTTGCTGCGCTATCCAGGCTGCCGTCGCGCTGGTGCAAGGCAATTGCAAACAGACTGTAACTACCTTGCACGCGCCAGCGTTCGGACATCCGCCAATTCAATGCGGTTTCCCAGCCGTAGGCTTCACCGTTTGCCTTGTTGGCAATCAGAAACGGGATAGTGATGTTATCGCCGTTTACCAGCGGTGTTTGCGGTTCGGTGGTGCTTAGTCGGCCGTAATCGCTATAAAACAGCGTTGTATCCAGGTTAAAGATGTCGTTCGGAAAAAAGCGGTAGCCCAATTCGTAAGTGACTGCGCTCTCCGAGTCAAAATTATCGTCGCCCATGATGTTGGCTGTGGTTCCGGGGCCTACGTTGAATAAGACATTGACGTCGTGGTCGGCCCTGGCCGGTACGCGAACTGCTCTGGACACCGCGCCCCACAGGCTGTGTTGCTGATTGGGTACCCACAATAGTCGGGCGGAAGGCTGGATCTCAAAACCGGTAAAATCGTTATGCTCGACTTTACTGCCGTATATCAAACGCAGTTCGTCTGCCAGAAACCGCCATTCGTCCTGAGCAAAGACGTTGAACAAGTGCACATCGCGCTCGGATGGATCGAAGTGTAACAACGCCTGTTTTTGCTGAAGTTGATCGCTATTGAAGCGATAACCGGCCCCCCACGTTACGTGATGAGCCTGCCAACGGAAATCATGCTGCAGATCCAGGTCGAAGGTGCTGCGCCGATAATCCAGTCGGCTTTGGTTGCGGACGGCATGATCGAAATAACTGCGGATTTGTAGGCGGCTATCGTTTTCCAGGGTTTGTTGCCAACGTAACAGCAGGTTACCGCCATATTTTTTGGTGCTGTCGGGGCTAATGGGCGATGCCGGGTCGAGACTATTCAGCGATTGCTGCATGCCGCCATTGAAATAATCGCCCTGCACGATCAGGTTTTTGCGGGCGTCCGGGGTCCAGTCGTTGCGAAAACCGGCGCGGCCCATGTCCAGGCTGTCGTTGGCTTTTTCGCCGTTACCGAAATGAAAATCCTCGCGATGATTGTATTTGCCGTAGACGCGATAATTAAAATCCGGACTGAGTCGGCCGCCATAACGAAAGGTGCCGAATCCGGGCTCTTCCTTGCTGGTGCCGCCTGACAGCAATACGCCTTGTGATTCCTGCGCGGAACGAGTAACGATGTTGATGACGCCATTGACGGCGTTGGAGCCCCACAACGTTGCACCGGGGCCGCGAATCACCTCGATCCGATCGATGTCTTCCAGCGGGTAGTCTTGCTCGTTCCAGTAAACGCCGGAGTTCAGTGGGTCGTAAACGGTGCGGCCGTCCATCATCACCAACAGCTTGTTGGCATTTATCCCGTTAAAGCCACGGCTACTGATCGCCCACTGATTGCCATCCACCCGCGCGACTTCCAGGCCGGGCACTTTGCGAAGCAGTTCCGGAATGGACTGCATCCCGGAGCGCCTGATTTCTTCGTGGCTGATGACGAATACCGCCGATGGGGTTTCGCTGATAGGTTGTTGATTTTTCGAGGCGATGGAAACGGTGGTCGCACTCAGCTCTTGGAGAGATAAGGCCTTTAAATGGGATAGGGTGTCGTCCGCCCCGGCTGGGGCAGCTGCTTGCAGGGCAATACAGAAAAGCGTCAAGCGCTGAGTGTTGCCCGTCAATTTTAACTTGTTTGCCATAACTTCCGTCTTTTACGCCCGATTAAGCACGCGCGCATTGTAGACGCCGGCGATTGAATAGTAAAAACAACCCCAATTAACGGCGCTGCGACGAAGGGTTTATTTGATGGCGCGGATCAGTTTGATCATGTCGCTGCTGGCGGGATCGACGAATATTTTTTGGAACGGGCAAGCTTGTACGCTTTTTAACGTCTGTCGGTTAATATTGGCGCCAAAAGTATTCAAAATCAGCGGATTGAATAAATTCATCATCATCGCCAAAGCTTTGTTGGAGCTTAAAACGTGTTCCAACAGCAGCACTTGACCGCCGGGTTTGCAAACGCGATAGAGCTCTTTCAGGCCTTTTCTGGGTTTCGGTACCGAACAAAACACAAAACTGGCGATGACCGTGTCGAAACTGTTATCGGCATAATCCAGCGCTTGCACGTCCATCAAAGCCAGATCGACCGCAATCTGTTTACGCTGTTGTTTGCGGCGGGCCATTTCCAGCATGTTCGGGCTGAAATCGATAGCGGTAATTCGGGCGTCATCAGGATAGAACGGGAAGTTTTTCCCCGTTCCTACCCCAACTTCCAAAATGTGGGCGCCGCTAGCCTGCGACCAGAGTTTTTTACGTAAACGGCGGAACAGCAAGCCTTCCAGAAAGCCTTCCAGACCATCGAAATAAGGTGCAAGCCTATCGTAGCGCTGCCTGACTTGAGTGCTGTCCGCCGACATGCCGGATTATTCTGCAAATTGCTGAATGCCGTCTAGGAACCAGCGGGTTTGATTGCTGTTGATGGGTTTGACGAAATGCCATACTTCTTTAATGGCTTCTGCCTTGCCACCGTCTTCGCTGATTAGCGCGTCGAACAAGACCACCGCTTCGAGTTCGGTGCCGGCTTCGCGGACATCCATTAATTCGGCGCTCAGTTTCAGGACATCGGTTTTATTAATATCATTGGATGCACGTAGCTGCTCTTGAATTTCTACAAACACCTTGTCGGTAGTTAAGCCGCGGATTTCCGCCAAGTCGCGTCTATCCCAAGCTGCTTGCAGGTAGCGGTAGGCACTTTCCGCACCGCTTAAAAACGCGCGCTGATCGAACCCGGCCGGCAAGTTGGTTGCATCGAAACTAGCGGCTTGTTGATAGTCATTGCTGCCTGATCCTGCTGTTCTGCCTTTTTTGAACAGCACATCGGTATCGAAACCGGAACCGCCGGCTGCCGGTTGCTGGTTCTCGCGATAATAGTTTTGCGATTCCGCTGGTTGCGAGTGCGCGGGCCCATAACCGGCCGGCGCGGCGGGTTGCTGACGTGATCTGGCCGCAAACAAGCGATACAGCAGATAAGCGACGCCGGCAAACAGCAGCATGTCCATCAGATTGATGTTTTCGAAGGCGCCGCCGAAGAACAATGAGCCCAATAACCCGCCTAAAGCCAAGCCGCCCAGCATGCCCATCAGGCCGCCGCGACCAGCCCAGTTTTGTCTGGCTGTTTGATTTTGTGCAGCCGCTTGTTGCTGGCTGGCCGAGCGGGTCGGCTGGCTGCTGGCTCCAGTGGGAGAGGTAGAGCGTTGAAACGGTGTGCTGTAGCTCGGCTTGCTACCGAAAGACTTGCCGCCGCCCATGCGTTTAGCCTGCGCTTCCTGGACACTGCCTAGCAGTAAGGCCAGTGCAATGAATAATGTTGCCAAGGTACCGATCTTTCTGTTCATAGGTGTTTGCCTAAAGTGAATAAATGTATGCCGATATTCGGGGTAAAATCGCGTAATTCAAGTAGAATAGCCTTTCGCATGGTCCTATACAACCGCCGTCTACCGATTAACGACACCCCACAGACATTCTGAAAACATAAATGGTTGCATATTTGCGTCAATTTCTAGTTATGTTTTTGCTGCTTTTGCAAGTGGCAGCGCCGCTGGTGCATGCCCATATCGGTAGAGATGCCATGCAGGGCGGCCTGCATCTGCACGAATTCGAAGTGCTGCATATCGATCATGATGGCGAAACCGCCTTGATGGCTGTCGATCACGATCTGCAAATTCAAAATAGTATTGTCAATCTGGGCTCTGCGATTAAACAGCAGCAATGGCTGGACAGGCTGGCGCCGGTTTTCTATCTGCTGGTCAGCGTGGTTGCCTATTTGGCGGTTACGCGGCAAATCCAACTCGTTAAGTTTTCTCCGCACATACCGCTGTTCGCGCCCGACCCCGTACTTAGTCACAATCCATCCCGCGCGCCGCCGCTCTGAAAGGGGCTGGCTTCGCTGTCGAAGCAGGCTGGGTCAACACCTGGCAGCCCCTCGTCCCCAAAATTGGCCAAAAGCCCGTTAGGCGTTTGGCTGCTAGTTCTATTCAATTACTGCTTTGGAGTGCTCCATGAATGGATACCGTTATCTAAAATGCGGTTTACCTGTATTACTGCTGGTTACGGCGCCTTGCCTTGCCGAAATGAATCCTGTCGGAGAGAGTTTGGCGGCGACTCGCGGCGAAATGTTTTCGGAGAATTTGATTGTCGAACACATGGATCCTATCGAAACCGATCCGTCGCTAAGTTTGTCGCAATTAGTCGAAATAACCGTGGAAAAATACCCGGATCGTCTGGTCGGCGAAGCCTTGGCCCAGGAAGCCAATGCCTTGGCCGAACGCAGTGACGCTTGGGTGGCCGGTTCTACGGCTGTTGGATTGAATTACATGGATGACCGAATTGCCGACGACCTGGGTTCGCGTGAGGCCTCTGCTCAAGTCGAAATCACGACTTGGAAATGGGGGCAACGCGATGCCGGTCAGGCGGTAGCGGAACGGGCCGGCGTTGCCGCGCAAAAGCAATCGGCGGCGGTTAAGCTGGAAGTCACGCGCTTGATCAGAGACGCTTTGTGGAATATGGAAATCGCCAATATCGGTTTGCAACAAGCGCAAAATGCCTTGTCGATTTCCGAGCAATTGATGAAGAAAGTCGGGCGCCGGGTGGAATTGGGCGATTTGCCACGTGCGGATTTGTTGCTGGCCAAGGGTGAATATCTGCAAAACCGAGGGTTGGTCACCCAAGCCGAAGCGGAAGTGATGCATAGCCGTAAAGCCTATGCCAGCTTGACTACCTTGTCGCGGGTGCCGGGCAATTATCAGGAAAAACTAAGCGACATTACCTCGGTGAGCGGCAACCATCCGATGCTGGAAGCTATCAACGCCATCATCGACCGGAAACAGGCGGAAATTGAATGGACCAAAACCACTGATCCTATCAATCAACCCAAACTCAGTGTAGGTGCGAAAAGCCAGCGGGATGGCCGCAGCGGGCAAGACATTGAGAGCGTCGGCGTCGGTGTGGTGATGCTATTCGGCGGCGAGGCCTATAACGCGCCGGAAATCGCCAAAGTTAATCTGGAACTGAACAATGCCAAAGCCCAACGTGAGCATCTTTACCGGCAATTGGAGAAAAATCTGCACGAAGCCGAGCATGCTCTGGAAGTGACGCGGGCGGAGCTGGCAATTGCCAACGAGCTGAAACAAATCGCCGAAACCCATCTGAAAATGACTGAAATCAGCTTCTCGGCCGGCGAAATCAACCTGTTGGACCTCTTAAAAATTCAGGCTCGTAGTCTGGAAGCGATTCGCAACGCCAAATTGCAGGAGGTTAAATTACAGCGCAACATCGCTTTCTACAACCAAGCAGTCGGCGTACAGCCATGAGGCGGTTAATCTTCGGTCTGTTTTTGACGCAGGCGTTAAGCGCGTTTGCTCAAGATACCCAGATCAAAATTACCCAGCAGCAGATCGACAATTTGGATATAAAATTCGCGCCGCTTACCGCCAGCCAACAGATTCCGCTGTTTTACGCGCCCGGCAAAGTGGTGGTGCCGGCTGACCGGGAAGTGTTGATCAGTAGCAGCCAGCCCGGTCTGGTTACCCAATTGCCGGTCAATATCGGCGACAAGATCCATAAAGGCCAACTATTGGCGCAGTTGCACAGCCCGGAACTGGTCGGATTACAGCAAGCATTTTTAACCGCTACCAGCGAACTGAATTTATCCGGCCAAGAGCGCAATCGCGATCAAAAATTATTGCAGGAAGGTGTAATTGCGCAGCGGCGCTGGCAGGAAACCCAAATGCTGCACAGCAGCAAATCGGCCAAGGCCGACGAGGCGCGGCAGTTGTTATTGTTGGCCGGCATGTCGGCCGCCGAGATTAAAAGTTTGGGGCAAAGCCATAAGCTGGACAACCGTTTGACTATTCGCGCGCCCATCGATGGGGTGGTATTGGAGCGTCTGACCAATTTGGGCGCCCGCTTGGATATGCAGGCACCGCTGTATCGGATTGCCGATTTGTCTGAACTGTGGCTGGAAATCAATATTCCGCAGGAGCGCTTGAGCGGCATCAGGTTAGGCGATTCGGTGCGGCTGAAAGGCAGCGAGATCACCGCCAAAATTAGTCTGCTGGGCCAAAGCGTCAACCACGACAATCAGACGGTATTGGCCAGGGCGGTGATTGACGGCAAAGCCGAGGGCTTGCGCGTGGGACAGAACGTCAATGTACAGATCATGCAAAATAGCGCAGAGACCGGCTTCGTCGTACCCAATACCGCCATTGCCCAGAACGAAGGGCGCGCCTATGTGTTTGTGCGCAATCAAGACGGTTTTGTGGTGACCGAAGTGACTATTACCGGTAAACAAGAAGCCAATTCCTTGATTAGCGGACCGTTGTCCGGCAACGAGCAAATCGCCATAAAAGGCGCGGTGGCCTTGAAAGCCAATTGGTTAGGTTTGGGAGGCGACGAGTAATGGCGGGGTTAATTCGCTTTGCGTTGACTCAACGGCTGTTGATTTTACTCGGCGTATTGTTGCTTGTAGGCGGCGGCTATTATGCGGTTAAACACATCCCCATCGACGCCTTTCCCGAGGTATCGCCGACCCAGGTCAAGATCATCGTCAAGGCCAACGGCATGACGCCGGAAGAAGTGGAAGCCAGAATTACCGCGCCGATTGAAGTTGAGTTACTGGGCATTCCGCATCAAACCATGCTGCGCTCGCTGGCTAAATATGCCATTACCGATATTACGCTGGACTTTGAAGAAGGCACCGATATTTATTGGGCCAGGCAACAAGTCGCGGAACGGTTGAACGCCTTGTGGAGTAATTTGCCGGAGGGTGTGCAGGGCGGTATCGCGCCGATGACCACGCCGCTGGGGGAGATGTTCATGTTCGCCATTGAGGGTGGCGATTTGTCACTGATGCAACGGCGAGAATTACTGGATTGGACCATCCGCCCTGCTCTGCGTACCGTCAGCGGCGTGGCGGATGTGAATGCGCTGGGTGGGCTGGTGCGCAGCTTTGAAGTGGTGCCCGACAATATCCGCATGGCGTCTCGCAATATCGATACCGAGCAATTAAAAGCGGCTTTGCAAAATAATAACCGCAACGACGGTGCCGGTCGGTTGAGCGAAGGCGAGGAAGCGTTGATTGTGCGCGCCGAAGGCCGTATCAAGAACGAGCAGGATGTGAAAGCCATTGTAGTGGCGCAGCACGAGGGCCTGCCAACGCGAGTGGACGATATAGCCGAGGTCAGAATTGGTGCATTGACACGTTATGGCGCGGTCAGCAAGGACGGTGACGGCGAAGCCGTGACAGCGGTCGTGCTCAGTTTGCGCGGCGCCAATGCTCGGCAAACTATCGAGCAACTGGAAAGTAAGATGGCGGAATTGCAACCAAGCTTGCCGGAAGGCGTGCGCCTGAATGTGTTCTACAACCGGGGGGTGTTGGTGGGCAAGGCGGTGAACACCGTTTCTAAAGCCCTGCTGGAAGCCATTGTTTTGGTAGTGGTGCTGCTGATTCTATTTTTAGGTGATTTGCGCGCGGCTTTGACCGTCGCATTGGCCTTGCCGTTGGCGGCGCTGGTGACCTTCATTCTGATGCACGCTTTCGGTATGTCCGCCAACTTGATGAGTCTGGGCGGTCTGGCTATCGCTATCGGGATGTTGGTGGATGGTGCGGTGGTGGTCGTGGAAAACGTGATTACGCAACTCGCCGATCATCAAAAGGCCGAAAGATTGCCGCGGTTGCATCTGATTTATCGCGCTACCCGCGAAGTAGCGGTGCCGGTGACGTCGGGCATCTTGATCATTGTCATCGTGTTCTTACCGCTGCTGACCTTGCAGGGACTGGAAGGCAAACTGTTCGGGCCGGTGGCGATGACTATCGTGTTTGCCTTAACGGGCTCCTTGATTTTGTCATTGACGGTGATTCCGGTACTGGCATCGCTGTTGCTGAAACAGGTGTCGCATGAGGAGCCCTGGTTGCCGCGCAAACTGTTGCAGTGGTATCAGCCTATTCTGGCCTGGTGTCTGACTAACAGCAAAAAAGTCTTTATCGGCGCTGCTGCGATGTTGGCGGCAAGCGTATTGGTCTTCACCCAGATCGGCAGTACTTTCATGCCGACGATGGACGAAGGCGACATTATCGTGCAGCTGGAAAAATTGCCGTCTATTACCTTGCTGGATTCGGTGGCCTTGGACGGCCGGGTGCAGAAAAACATCCTCGAGCATATCCCGGAAGTACAGACCGTGGTGTCCAGGGTGGGTACCGACGAGTTGGGTTTGGACCCGATGAGCTTGAACGATACCGACACGTTTTTGATCCTGAAACCCAAAGCGGAATGGCGCATGGACAGCAAGGAAGAGTTGATCGAAGAAATCCGCAAGATTATGGATCACACCCCGGGCATAGCCTTTGGTTTTACTCAGCCCATCGAGATGCGGGTTTCGGAGATGTTAACGGGAACGCGCGGTGACGTGGCGATCAAATTATTCGGCGCCGAGCTGGATACGTTGAATCATAAAGCCGAACAAATCGAAGCGGTGCTGAAGACCATCCCCGGCGCCAGTGATGTGTTTACCCGTAAAAATGAAGGCATGCAGTTTCTGCAGTTGAGCATTGATCGAGAAGCTGCTGGCCGGTTCGGGTTGGATAGTAATAGCATCGAAGATATGTTGCGCGCGCAGATTGAAGGCGTGCAACTGGGTATTGTCCAAGAGGGAGTGAAACGTACGCCTCTGCTGCTGCGCGGCGACAGTAACACCGCCAACTTCGAGAATTTACAAATCAGTTTGCCGAATGGCGAGCATGTACCGATTACCGCAGTGGCGAAAATTCAAGCGGTGGAAGGTGTGGTGTCGATAGACCGGGAAAAAGGCCAGCGCTTCGTGGTAATCCGCTGTAATGTTGAGGGCCGCGATTTGGTTGGTTTTGTCGAAGAAGCGCGCAAGGCGGTGGCCGAGCGTGTTCAATTGCCCAGCGGTTTTCATGTGGCGTTCGGCGGTCAGTTTGAAAATCAACAACGCGCTTCAGCGCGTCTTTCTCTAGTGATTCCATTATCTTTAGGTTTGATATTTTTGTTGCTGTTTTCCACCTTCGGCTCGGTGCGGCAGGCGGTGCTGGTGCTGTCCAATATCCCGCTGGCCATGATAGGTGGGGTGTTCGCGCTGTGGTTGTCCGGTGAATATCTGTCGGTGCCGGCTTCGGTGGGTTTTATCGCCCTGCTCGGTATTGCGGTATTGAATGGGGTGGTAATGGTCAGCTATTTCAATCAGCTGTGCGCGACCGGTATGGAATTGTCGCGGGTGGTGATTATCGGTTCCGGGCGGCGGTTGCGGCCGGTACTGATGACGGCCAGCATCGCCGCCTTCGGCTTGATTCCGTTATTGTTTGCGTCGGGCCCCGGCTCGGAAATTCAGCGGCCATTGGCTATTGTGGTTACCGGCGGTCTGTTGTCTTCGACATTATTAACCCTAATTCTGTTGCCGATACTTTATCAATTATTCGGTCGCCATCCGGAGCGTTGCTGATGAGTCACGAAGCGTTTTTATTGACGGTGAATGTGCCGCCCAGCCTGGAGGAAGCGCTGGTCGATTGTTTGCTGTCATTGGAATGGTCGCAGGGTTTCACCAGTTTTCCGGCCAATGTTCACGATCACAATCAGCAGGGTTTGTCGCTGGCAGAACAGGTTGCCGGACATCAACGCAAAATTCGTTTTCAAATGTATGTCGAAAGACAAAACATTTCTGCATTATTGACTAAGCTAAAGGCGGATTTTACCGGTTCCGGCCTGCATTATTGGCTGGTACCGGCTATCGAACAAGGCATCATCTAAGCATAAAGTATGCAGAAAGCGATTGGGGATGCTACAGTTCGGACGAACAGCGGTTAATCATTTTTGAATGAGCTATTTTCCTTGCCACACATAGCCCTATGAATATCTTTTTGCGTCGCATTCCTGCTAATACCAGGCATACTGAAATTTCCGAATTTGTGGCCCCTGCTTTGAAACGCGGCTTGTTCAGAAAATCCGGCCGTATAGTCGATGTGCAGATTCTGGCCTTACAGGATACCCGCATAGGCACTATCGAATATCACGGCGTGGTAACGCTGGATTCTGAGCTTTCCGTGCAAAGAGTTGTTAAAGGTTTAAAAAATCGCCGGTTTAACGGCAGAATGGTGGTGGTTAGGCCTTATTACCACCGTAGTTGGTACAACGACCCTCGCCAAAATCAGACGCCTGTGTCTGCCGATATTATCGAAAAGCGCAAGGGTGATCGCAGGCGCGGTAAGTATCTGCAAGTGATCAAAAATGCGTCTGATCGTTTTAACAGTGAAGATGATTTTTTTCGAACCGTGCATCATCAACAGTTCTCCATTTCATTTATCGTGCCGCCAGTCATGGAGGGGCCGATGATGGAGTGCCTGACCAGTTTTGAGGAAGAACTGCTTAATAGTGATACCGGCGAACACAAAATCACCAAATTTCTCACCGAAGCCGACGATGCCGATCAGCAAACCGCGCGCTTTCAGATTTACGCCGAGAAAATGGCTATTTCCGCCTTGCTGGAAAAATTGAAGTCCGAATTTGCCGGGTCCGGTATCCATTACTGGATCATGCCGGTGGTCGAGAAGGGTGAAATTTAGCGATTCGGCGCCGTCTTATTTTGTAAAGCCTCAGCGTAACGCGGATCACTTCGTTGCCTAGTCTATCCGCCATGACTCAACATCCCATATCCTGCGAACTTCACGATTACCTGGAAATAGCCTGTCTGTATGGCTATCAAGTCAGGCTTACCCTAAAAGACCAGCAAATCTTGGAAGGCCAAGCTATCGATACGATGACCAGCCCCGAAAAGCGTGAATATCGGCGTATTGAAGATAAGCAAATCGAGCTCAATCAGATCAAAAAGCTCCAAGTATTGACGCCCAAAGCCAAATTTCAGGAGATCGTATTTTGTGGGTGGCGGTCGGCGGAATGTAGCTCTTACCATTCTCGGCCTTGCTTTCGATCAATCTCGCGCCCCATCGGTATTAAGCCGCGGCAAAGATGTGCCAAATCAGCGGCATAAATCCTCCCTGCCCTAATCGGAACGCTTAACCGGGCCGTGTTTTAACGGTGTTGGATTCCACCTATGGTTAGCCAAACCCGATGCCGGTGCTAGGAATCCGGACACAATCAAATGACGATCGCCAGCTCAAATTGCTGGATTGGCTGGAAGTGGAACTGCCTCGATTCTTTTCCGGCCGAATTTGACCATCGATGCGGAAGTTGCTGATCGTTGGGGCAGGTTGACCGCCCAAATGAGCCGCCCCATCCCGGCCATCGACAGTTTGATTGCAGCCACCGCGCTCACGCATGGATTGAAACTGGTAACCCGCAACGTGCGTGACTTCAATTACCCTGAGCTTGACGTGATCAATCCCTGGCGCGATTGAGTTGCTGGACTATCCGATTTGCCGGTTAACCATCGCTCCGATGCTCCGCGTGGAAACGCAGCTTCGGACGCTCTAGCGTCCTCCTGAACTCGGCAAACTTGGGTAGAAGCCGCTACGTCATCACCGAACCCACCCAACTTCATTTCATGACCTACAAGGTAAAAGTTTCCATATATGAACTATACATTCGTCCGATTACTCTGCACTAATCGGCCCTGAGCCCGATGTGATGGTTAAAAATATATAAACTTATACGCTCCAACATTAACATCATTGCTGGTAAAGCCAACATCCTGACGCATGGCCAACACAATTTCACTTTATGCACATTCAAGGACAAAACCATCGTTAGACGTTGGTTGTTTTGCATGTTTAATCTGGAGATCGACGAACACATTAAGCAAAGTTAGTACTCGATCAGATGACCATAGCCAAGCAGATGAATAGGCCGCTAGAAAGCGATCTTTTGCTTCATCACTTGCCCCATTCCCCGCAATAAACACTCTCATGGAATTGCATATTTCCTCATAGATTCGGCGTCGGCGCTCTATCACATGTAACTCGTCTTGCAACTCGGATTTTAGACGCTCAATTTGGGCCGTGTATTCATGTTTAACACTTTCTACTGACTTTGTAAGGTGTTCTATATCCTCTTTAGATGCTGCATTTTTTCCCTTCTCAGCCAAATAAGAACGTAAATATTTACCAAACATCAATATCGATATTAAAAAAACGGCATTAGCAATGATTTGTATGGTTTCGAAAATTTCCACAATAGCTTCCTGAAATTGACAGAATTAGCAAATAGGGTGCAACAGCGGTAGCTGTGTCGTATAAATTCAAAGGCAATAATATGGGGCATTACCGGTAAAGCCTAACGCGCTAGCGGTTCCGCGGTATGACGATGGGAAATTGGCGGAGCGCCTAACGGCTCCGCCCTACTGAACACTCACCCTCCCCGCCAAACTATTCCCCTGCACCGCCTCGTTATACATATCAAAGCCACTTGCCGGCGGAATCGCCGCGTTGCCGGCTCTGGCGACTCGCCAAACTTGATACAAGGTCAATTCGCCGCCGGTTTGGAGCTTGGCGACGCGGACGATGCGGTCCGGGTAGCGTTGGGTTTCCTTGATGTTGGCCCAGTAGTTGTCATCTTTGGGCTGGATTTTGGCGTCGGCTAAATAGGTTTCATCGTTTTCCTGGCCTTCCGCCAAGCTGGGGATGCCGTCTTCGATCACTACAAATTCGCTGCCGGGTGCCGACCGGCCAGCGTCGGCGCTACGTTTGACGCGCACCTCGCTGACCACCACATCACCCGGTTTCAAGGCTTGGCTCATGTCGATCAACTCGCTGCCCTTTGCGGTGATGCGACGAAAGTTGCGCTGTACCTCCAGACCGGCGGTTCGGGCGGCGACGGCTTGATACGGCACTTCGACACTGACGGTGGCGTTGGCGATTTCGTCGGCATTCAACTCGGCGAGATGAATTTCGCTGAGGTCCGGGGTATCACCAAAGCGGTTGAAGTTGCCCAGATAGCCGCCGGGGATGCGCTGCAATGTACCCAGTGCAAAACCGTCCTTGCTGCTGACCGAAATGCTGCGGACGTTCTGCTTGGCCGCTACCGCCGCTTCCTTAGATAACAATTCCCGGCTGTTGAAGATTACCTGCGCGGTATCGTATGTCGATTGCCAGTAGCCGTTTTGCTGGGTTTGCAACAGCCAGCGTTTCAGTTTGGCTTCCAATGCCGGCGGCAAGGCCTGCGCATCGTTTAACGTGCCCAAGCCGGCAGAAATCAGGCTGGGTATGCCAAATCCAAAGCCCAAGCTGTTATACAACTCGCCGCGTTGCTGCTGATAGTTCGCTGGATCAAGCGCATCCAGCGCCACTTGCAAGCGTTTGACCAAATCGTTTTTCAACTGCGGCCGGTCTTTGAACTGCTGATTAAAGCTGTGCCAGTTTTGACTTTCATAAGCTTTGACGATACGCAGCGCGGCTATCAAATCACCCTCGCCGGCATGGATATTGGCAAGCAGTTTTTCGACAAAATCGGCCTGCTGTTGCCACGGCGCGTTGTAAGCATAACCGACCGTCGCAAAGCCGCTCAACACAAAACCATCCGCCGCCGTATTGCCCTCGGCGTGATTGTTCAGCCAATCCATGCCTTTGAAATAGGCGTTATTCACGCCTTCCACTTGCAAGTCATTGGCGTATTTCAAGGCTTGCAGGGCAATCAAGGTCACCGGCACCGTGGCTTCGCTGTCGCTGGGCCACAAGGCAAAGCCGCCATCGGCTTTCTGATTTTGAAGCAGTTTACGCACTCCCAGCGCCGCGTTCTGCTTGGCGCGTTTCAAAGTGTTTTCCAGCGGCCCCAATTGCTCGGGTTTCAGGCCAGCGCGCTCGATTAAATCCATTAATACCAGATTCGGCACGGTGTTGTGCGCCAGCTGCTCGGTGCAACCGTAAGGGTATTGCACCAGCATGGACGCCGCTTGCAGTGCGGCCCCCAGCAGGCCGGAATTGACCCGCACCGTTACTTGCCGAGGCTGGAATTGTGCGGGCAAATCGACGCGCAGCAGATTGTCCTGCTGAACGCTGCTATAAACTTGCGGCAGCGCAGCGGCTTTTAACGGAATTTCGAACTCTTCGGCACCGCCCACCCGCACCCCAGCCGGCGCAGTCAATGCCACCTTCAATGCCGGCGCACCTTGCCGGTCGTTGGCGCTTAAACGTAATGGCCACAGTTGCTCGGCTTTAGCAGCCAGTTCGGCTTGCGGTTCTGTTTCGCCGCTTTGCAAAGGCAAGGCGTCTGGCAAACTGATGCTGCCGGCCAGCTTCACCGGCCGAGCCAAGTGATTGGTCAGTTTCACCGCCACGTCCACTTCGTCGCCTTGCCGCAAGAATTGCGGGCCGACCATGTCCACCGCCACGTCGGTAACGCTGCGGAATTGGCCGGTGGTTTCGCCAATGCGTCCGTCCTTATCGCTGGCGACCGCTGTGACCAGCCATTCGGTGACATTCGCCGGCATATCGACGTCGATAGTGGCATTGCCTTTGGCATCGGTAACAACATGCGGAAACCAGCCGGCGGTATCGCGCATGGATTTTTTCGCCAATTTGCTTTGGCTCTTCAGGGCGCTGAGCGAGAAATTGGGTTTGCGCAGCAAGTCGGCGTAACCGTAGCCTTGCAGATCGTCGGAATAGAAGGTCGCTAAATTACTGCGTTGCAGCGGATAGAAAAAGTCGAAAATGCCGGGGCGGAACTCGGCCTGCACCGCATACACGGCCCGGTCGACGATGGATACCGCGATTTCGGTATTCGCTGCCGGGCTGCCGTCCGCGCGTTTGACTTGTAGCTTGATTTTGGTGGGTTTCAGCGGCTCAGTCTCGGCTTTTTCCGGCTCGATGGCAATCTGCAAACGCTTTTCCCAAGGCACGATTCTAAAGCCCAGGGTTTGTTCCTTGTATTTGCCGCCGGCCACTGGCACCGTGATGGTGTGGTAAAAGCCGGTGCCGTATTCGGGCTTGGCCGTCACTTCAAACCAGCGGCTGCGGCCTTGAGCTGGCGCGCTGCGGCTATCGAACAAACGCGCGCCGGCCACGGTTTCCCAAATCGCGCCGCTCTCATTATTGCCCCAGGCCTTGGGCAACAAGGCAAACACCTTGGCTTGCTCGCCGGGGCTGAGGATGGTGGTGGGCGTGTACAGTTCCAATTCCGGATTGTCGGCTACCGCTTCGCCGCCACTGCCGGCGACGATTAAGGTGCTGGGTTGTGAACTGGCCGGATGGTTCAAGTTACGGCCATCCAGACTTTCCAAGCGCGCCACAGCGGTGAGCCGGCCAAATTCTTTCAAGGCCGGGATGGTGAGCTTTTGCTGACCGCGCTCGTCGGTCGCGAAATCCAGTTTCACCAGGCTACGCTTGCCGCTACCCGGTTGTTCCAGCATCACATCGATCACGCCGCCGGCTTTGGCGGCCGGTTTGCCGTCGGCATAGCTGGATTGCAACAGCAATTGCAAATCCTGATCGCCGACCGCCGCCACGGTTTTATTAAAGCGCACAGCCGGTTGCGCCTCGGACAAGGTGGCGTAGATGCTGTCGGTCAAAATCGCATTGCCGCCCGCCGCGTCCTGGGCACGGACCATTAAAGAATAAATCCATTCCTGATCCGGCTTTTCCTGGTCGGCGGCCGGCACGGTAAACTCGAAACTGCCGTCGCCGCTTTCATCCAACTTGGCGGCGGTTTCCCAAGGGTTGCTGGCATCGACAGCTTGGCGTTCTTCGATAGAGCTATACAACCGTTGCGGTTGCGTCAACGGCGCGGCGGATTTCACCTGGCCGAAATAGTCATTGCCGGTGGCTAAACCCGCGCCAGCTTCGGTGACAAATTGCGGGGCTTCGAACTTTTTCCGGTACAGAAATACTTCGAATTTGACGTTCTGCGGCACGCCGCCGCTGTAGCGTTTGGCGCGGAATTTTAGTTTAAACGGCTGGCCGGCCTGAACCACCGGGCTGCGATCCAGCCATTCCAAGTAAAAGGTGGGTTTGACGTAATCGCGTACTCTAAACTCACCGCCGTAAGCTTTGTGGTCGATCTCCGCCAGCAAACGATACAAGCCAGGCGTTTGACTGGGATCGAGATCGAAACTGCCGGAAAACGAGCCAAATTCAGTAAGCTGAGTTTGGCCTTGCAAGCCAGTGGCATTGCCGTCTGCGCGAATCAGCGACACATCGGTTTGTTTGGATTGAAACGCCGGAATCCGCAACTGGCCGTCCTGCAAATTGCGGACGATGCCTTTGTAATAAAAGGTCTCACCGGGCTTGAAAATCGGCCGGTCGGTCATCACAAATACCGCGTCGTCCTTGGCTTGCGTCGGCAGAAAATCGGTAGCCGTCAGTGCGGTGCGCGCCGTTTCGCCAGGCTTGGCGGCCGGCGCATCCACTCGCACCAACAATTTACCGTCCAACCCCCCATCCGGATTGTTAAAGCTCAGTTCGCCGGCAGCATTAGTGCTGGTAGGCAAGGTTTGCCAACGGCCACGGCCATCGCGGTAACTGACTTTGGCGCCAGCCACCGGCTGTAAATCGCGGTTCATGGCCCGCACCAACAGTTGCTCGCTGGATTGCTTGACCTGCACCGCCAGGCTGCTGACCTGAATCAGACACTGCGCTTCGTTCTTGCCCTGCACCGCTTGCAGCAGATAAATGCCGTCCGGCAACGGATCGAGTGCAATCTGCCGAACTTTATAACGATGTTCGCTCCAGGTATCTTCGTTAAACCACCAACCCAAATCGTGGGTTTGCTGGCCATTGCGCAGCAAATCCAGATAGCTTTCCTTCACCACCGTAAAACCCTTCGGCGGTGCCACCAAAACTTGTTGCGGCACCGACACTAACGGTTTTTCGGTGACTGTCAGCACAGAGCCGCTGAAGTTGGTTTCTTTCAAGGATTTGCGAAACTCTACATCCAACATGCCGCGCAACAACTGCAACGGCGATTGCGCGTTGTTCAAGCCTTTAGCGAAATAATGGCCGGGGTTCAGCTCGCTGACCGGCTGCTCGTAACTGCGGCTGACGTTGAACTGACCATCCAGGAAGGTTTCCAGATTATTGGCTTTCAGCACCCGGATCAGCATGGGCTGGTCGGTGAGGGTGTAATCCAGGCGGATGTTGGGGGCTTCGGTGTTGCTGAAGCTGCGTTCGGCGGTTAAATAGAATGGGCTGCCAGCGTTGGCGGTTATGGGTATCAGTAATGTCGTTAGCAGAATTAGCCGGCTGAGTATTGCTATCAGGCTGTGTGGGTTTGGTGTCGCTGTCGCGACGGGTGTTTTAATGTCGGTTCGCGGACCGACAGCCGCGATACTTTTCTTTGTTTGGCCAAAGAAAAGTATCCAAAAGAAAAGCCACCCGGATGCCGCTTCAATCCTGCGCGCCGAAGCTTTTGCCGAGGGTTTTCGGAAGGGGCTTCCCAGCCCCTCCGAAAACGAGCGGCATCCCTGCCGTTCCCCTATCGGGCTGATCTCGGTAAAAGCTTCGGTGCTCGGCGCGGCATAACGGGACAAACCTCGAGCATAATCATAATCAAGCTGCGTTATCATAGGATTTCCTTAGGCACAGGAAGAAACTTCATGGATTACCATCATCTATCTGTTACGGACTTTATTCGTGGTCCTTTGTTAACCACACCACAAGGATGGGTAGTCGTTGGATTTTCAGTTATTTATCTAGGCATTGGTCTTTTAACGCTATTTGTTGAATTTCCAGCGACATTAGATCTGTCTTCGGATAAAACGAGCGCTGTTTGTATGCTTTGGCCTATTTTGTTGTTTGCTTACTTTATTAGGGACTCTGGCTTATCGAATTTTTCTCCATCTCTGGAAAATACGATTTGGTTGGTTTTCTGGGGCATTGCGCCCATAAGTTTTTGGCTTTACGACCACTGGCATATAGTTTTTTCGTAAGCCCATTCATCGGGGACTGGTGTTCCCCGTATGCCGCGCCGAGCACCGAAGCTTTTGCCGAGAACAGCCCGGTAGGGGAGCGGCAGGGATGCCGCTCGTTTTCGGAGGGGCTGGGAAGCCCCTTCCGAAAACCCTCGGCAAAAGCTTTGGCGCGCAGGATCAAAGCGGCATTCGGGTGGCTTTTCTTTTGGGTACTTTTCTTTGGCCAAGCAAAGAAAAGTACCTCGGCTGTCGGTCCGAGAACCGACATTAAAACGCCCGTCGCGATAGCGACACATCCTTCAAACAACTCAAAAACACACGAGATCCAACTCATTTCCCATCTTCTTGACCTACCAACCTACCTTCCAAAACAGCCCCAGAATCCCCCTCAACCCTCCCCGCATAACTCAAAATCGGCAAACCATAAAACAACTTATCCCCCTCCTGCCGCATCGCGGCCTTGGCGGTCTCATAGTCTTGCTGCCAGCGCGGCGCAAATTCATTTGCTTCCTGAGCGTTACCCGCGCCGCCTGCCAGAAATAGTTCTCGTACCGCGGCGCCAGGATTAACAAAAGCGGTTAGTTGCGCGGCTTGCATACGCTGTTTCTCGACGCCGCGTTGCCAATCCAACGGACTCAAGGACTGCTTGTTACAGGCGTCTTTCATCCTCGTCAGCAAGCTCTCCGAACTGGCCGCTAGAAATAAACTGCCGCCGGCACATTCAGCGCCCAGGTCAGGGTTTTTCAGATATTGCGCATACGCGGCACTGGCTTGCGGTTGCTGGGGACTGGCGACGATGATGCCCACCGCGCCGCTGGGGCTGTCGGCGGTGAAATCCCAAACCAAGCCCAGACCGGCCGGTTCGGGGCCGGGCGGGTTGGTCGACGGGCCGTTTGCAGCCAGAGCTTGCCAATCTTCTGCGGTTAAATCCGGCGATAACGCCAAACTGGCGGCCACGCCGGCAAAGGCGTCGTGCGGGATACTGGCTAAAACGCCTTCGAACAACTGACCGTGCAATTGGTTTTGCCAGGCAGCCGCCGGTAAATTCAACGTACCCAGTTGACCGTCTTTCAACGCAAAATCCCATTGCAACGGATACGTCGGGGCGCCGGTCAGCACCGGCAGCAAATTATCGATAAAGGCTTCGCTGCGCAGCGTTAAACTCAAGGGTGCATCGCTGCGGTGGCTTTGCGGGGCGATGCTGTCGATCACGTTCAATAACGCTTCCAGGCTTTGCGCCAGATAAATCCGCTCACGGAATTGAGTGAAAAACAGTTTTTGCAAACCGATGCGGGTTTCCAGGATAGGCTCCGGCAGTTTGTTGAGGCGGTAACCACTAGTTGCCAACACGCCAGCCAAGGCCGGCATGGCTTGATCGGCAAACTGGCTGTCGCTACGCGAGTAGCTGATGACCCAACCCTGGCTGGCGTGGGCCATGTCGTAGTGTAGTTCGGCATTGGCGGCGACGGCATCGCGTAGCAGCTGCGCCAGAAACTCGCCTTGTAGCCCCTCCAGATTGAGCTGTTCGGCTTTGACCTTTAGGCTTTGCAGCAAACCGAAAAACAGGCCTTGCACGAAGCGATTGCCCACTAAGCTTTGCACTTGCGGTTGTGCGTCCCACCAATTTAAAAACGCTTCGCCCTGATTGAAGTTAAGAGTAAAAGCCACCGAGTGCTTTTTTACATACCAGATCGCCTGCTTGGGGCAATCGGCGGGGCGTTGGACGGTGACATCCATCGTGGTACCAGATCCGACATCGCCACCGGTCAAGGCTGGACAATGGTCGTCGCCGGTCGGCACTTCGTCGTTGCTGCCCACCAGCGAAGTGCTGGCGTCCAAATCGTTATTGGCGGAGTCGCGCAATTTCACGGTCAAATCCAACAGCGGCAGACCGGTGCGCATCAAGCGGCTTAAAGGTTGCCGGGAATAATCCTGATAGCCGACGATGCCGGCGGTAGCGGTCAACACCGCCGCCGAGGCAATCACGGTCAGGCGTTTTGCGGGGCTAAGCGGTTCCATTCGTACACTCCAAGGAAATAGGGGTTTTCAGCGCGGGGGACCCACACCGGATCGGGCGATTGCAATAACTCGGCGACGCTAACCACGCGGACTTGGGCTTCGGCGCCCTGGGCGCCGTTGTGGTACACCACCAGATTCTGCGGATGGCCGCCGGCGAACAGCATCAAGTGGTAGGGCTCGTCGTTGACCAAGGGTTTTTGGTACACCAACAAATCCCCGCTTCGCGCCGCCGCCAAGTCCCTTGATTTCAAGCGAAAGTTGTAGCCGATCAGCGTTTCGGCATCGGCGAAGTGGCCGTAACGCGGCTGGCCGTTGCTCAGGCCGGTTTGCCAAATTTGCGGGTAGTCCGGTATGGCTTTGCGAGCCTGCTCGGATAAAGCTGGCAGCATTAGTTTGGCCGGCACGCCGAGTTTGGCGGTGCGGGTGGCGTCGCGTGGTTCTAAAGCGGTACGATAGGCAAATCTCACCAGTCCCGCGCAGTCGCGTTGTTTGGGTTCCCAGAGCGGGCTGAGTTTGCGGGCTTGCAGCAGGGCGACGTCGGTGACGACTTGGCGTAGCGCGTCGGCGTCTTGTGATGGTAGATAGGTTTGCTTATTTTTATTCTCCTCTCCCCAACCCTCTCCAGCAGGAGAGGGAGCAGATGCCAGCCCTGCCCCAGTAGGCGCCAATGCTCCCAAGTCCTCGCCGTTTTCTTCGCCTTCGCGCTTGGGTTCGTGTTTGATGTATTCCCTTACTTCCGCCGGCATGTCGCGCTCGGCGTCCTGTCCGGGCACATAGATTTTTGCCGGCTGGCGGTTGCCTTGGATCACCACATACGCCAGGGTTTTGGTTTCGCCGGGCCGGGCCAGCGGTTTTTGCACGCGGCGCCGACTTTCTGTGGGCAAACCTTCGTCGAGGATAATATCCAGATTCGCCAGCGTGTGCTGCACCGCGCCGCCCGGCCAGTAATTGGTGTCGATGCGGAACACACCGAGCGGCGGGGCCGGATGCACATACAAATAAGGCCCGTAGCCGGGCTGATCAAAGTTGTCGCCGTTTTGATTTAAAAAGAAGATGCCGCCGCTGTTGGAATTGGTGTCGGCCCAATACACGTGACTGTTGTCCGGCTCGTAGATATGCAAATCGGTGTAGACACCATCGCTGTCGCTGGTGAGGACCACTTTCAAACCTATCGAAGCAATCACCGCATCGACCGTGGTCGACGCTTTGGCGACGCCCGCGCTGTTAGCGCATTCGGCAATGACAGTGTTCTTGCCCTTGGCGGCCGGAAAGGCGCGGGAGAAGCTGCCGTTAGCGTTACGCACGTAGTAACGCACGCCGTTGATGTTGACCACTACCGGATCGGCAGTCGGGTCGGAACAGGTACCGGCCACGGTGATTTGCATGCCGCTGGTCCAGCCGCCAGCCGGCTTGCTCAGTGTTAAGGTTGGCGCAGTGGCTGGTCCGGTTGCCACGGGATGCTGCTGGCCGCGTCGGGCCAGAATATCCGGGTCATCGCTGGGCGCGGCAAGGCTTTGTGCGGATAAAGATAGCCACAAGACAACATGGCTTCCCAGCCGGCAGGCATCGAACAATTGAGGTTTCCGCATCCAGGCCTCCATTGGGCTAGGGGATTTAATCAGTGCTGGAAATGTAGCAAGCAAATTGGCTAACGGCAAATCTGCTGGACCGCGTTTCAGAATCTGATTGGTCGTGGCCCAACATTTTGCGAATCTATTTAGTCATTCGACGCTGCCCTGCAAACGGGTAATCCAAGCGTCTTTCGCATTCGGGTCAACATGAAATGCCAGCGCCACCGGTTTGTGAAGCAGGCCGTCCTCGCCGGACGCATTGGGGTTGAGCTGGCGTTTCTCGATAAAATCGATCAAGCGCCGCAGATGGTAAACCAGTAATACCCGATTGCTTTCGCTGCCTTTGTAGATTAAATAGCCGACGTTGTCTTCGCTCAAGTCCGGGTTCCGGGCGATCAGCGCGGTCAATCGGGTTTCGCAATCGCCGGCCAGGCTTTTCAACACCGAATCCGGATGCCGGTGGATAAACTCAAGTAGATGCCCGACCAAGTGGCCGGCCAACTGTTGCTGTTGCAATTGCTCCAGCTCGGCATCGCTAAGCAAGACACTTTCCGCCACCAAATAATGCTTATCCCGCTCACCGTCGTTGGCAAACAGCGAAATTTTTGCCAGCGCTGTGTCTTCAAGGGCATTTAGAAACTCTTGCGGCGAACGAATGTGTTTATCGATGGTGACCACCCAGGGCAAGGCGCGGCCTGTCGCTTCAAAGCGCGATTTGACGCTGCCGATCACACCGGAACGCGACAATTCCAGCTCGCGCCCGATTGGCTTAACTAAAAAGGCATCGACCGCGGCAATCTGAGTGCGAAAGCCGGCAGCTTGAAATTGTTTAATTGCAGTTGAATAGCGCGGCGAATAGGGAATACCTGTGCCGTCGTAGAGGATATTGATCCGCAGCTCGCGGGCCTGTTGCGCTACCAGGTCGCGCAGGCGGTTGGCGAACGGTTCGACGTATACGTAGTCGTCGCTATGATGATTGGCGGCGGTCAGCAAACGGTACAGATCGCTGAGCTTTCTGAATTCGTCCAGGGAAGCGATCACGAAATTGTCGCCACACAGCGCCGTGGCGATTTCCTCGACCGCGGTTTTGCCGGCACCGGCGCCGCCCATGCTCATCAGAAAATGCGGTTGGTCCACCGGGGTTTTACCGGCAAAAATCGCGTCCCTGGCCGCGATCAAAATGCGGGTGATCTTGGCTAAACGCTCGTAGGCAATTTCCACGGTGCGCCGCAAGCGCACTTCGTTACGGGCGGCGACCAGCATTTTTTGTTTTAGGGCTTCGTTGTCCGCCAATAAAAATAGATTGGCTTGCTCGCCTGCGCATTGCTTCAATAAATCCATCAATTCGGCTTGGCTGGGGGAGCGCAAGCCGGTGAGCATGTTCACGTCCAAACAGAACAAGGGCGCAACGCCGTCTTCTCGAATCGGGATTGCGTCGATCTCAAGTTTGCTCGGGGCGCGCAAATCTTCAGTACCCGGCAGATAGCCGATGATGTGCTCGGACACGCTCAAAGGATTGTCGGCAAAATGCTGGCCGGCAATCAATTGCTCGGCGGTAATACTGCTCAGCGGCACCAGACCGCCCGTCACGGTGATCAGGCATTCGATGCCGTCGCTGGTGGTATGCGACAGAAACGGAATCCCTAATAGAAAGCGTTTGTTCTCCGGCCATTTGCCGTAGCGGTTGGCTTGGTTGTGCAGGCTTTTAATTCGCCTGGGATCAAGGGCGTGCGTAAAGGCGCGGCTCAGCGCCCGGTGTTGACTATTATGATCGTGCAGCATCAAAGCGTCTTCGGCAGTTAGGCGGCGAAAATCGATGCCTTGTTCGTAGACGGCCTTGAAGGCCGGCAGGTTACCCAGCGCGGTAATGAAAAAATCCAGCGTCATCCGATTGCCGTAGCCATAAGGCCGAATGATCCGTAAGGAATGATAAAAGCTGGCCAGTCGCTCGGCGATGTCCTCGCTATGAATCACAAAGCCATTGTTATCGAAAATCGCCGTATCGGCATTGCTGTCCCCATCCAGCACCAAGCGCTCGATGGCGACGCGAAACTGTTTGCGTTTATCGGCATCCGGCATCGTGCCGGGGCGGTGGGTGACGGTGGGCTGCTCCTTCCAATCGCTAAACATTTCGCGATGAATGCGCGAGTACAAGCCGGTCATATAAGTGACGCGCTTGGTCTGGTCGTGCGAGACGGTGATTTCCAGCTCTTGCAACAAGGTCGACAACAGTCCGGCGCCTTGGGCAATAGCCAGCGCGGTACGCAGGCGTTTTAGCGGCCTGTAACCCGGAAGATTCCGGCTGGGGTTTTGCATAATCCACCCTCTTATTTTTTTATAGTTATTATTTTCTGGGGCTGATCTTAACCGGTTATTGGCGGAGAAGGAATATTGGCTGAATGTCTTGCAACGGAAAACTACTATTATTGGCGGTTGAGTAAGTCGGTATGGCATTCCGGCTTGTGAGGACGCTAGTGGGGATCCAGAGCGCACAGATTCTGCTTGCCTGGAGCGATGTTAGCAGGCTTGAGCGGGATTCTTTAAAGCCCCCTTGGCGCCTCTCTAGCGAGTACTTTTCAGGTACAATAAACTCATTTTTTATCTATCAAGTGGCTCCCGACGTGTCGATTAGCAAAAACGATGTCTCTACTTTTCAGGGCTTGATTCTGACCTTGCAGGAATACTGGTCGAATCAAGGTTGTGTGTTGTTGCAGCCTTTGGATCAGGAAGTCGGTGCCGGCACTTTCCACCCCGCCACCTTCTTGCGCGCCATTGGTCCAGAGCCTTGGAACAGCGCTTACGTACAACCTTCGCGGCGCCCGACCGACGGCCGTTTCGGGGAAAATCCCAACCGCTTGCAGCATTATTACCAATTTCAGGTAATCATGAAGCCGTCGCCGGACAATATCCAGGAATTGTATCTGGGATCATTGCGGCATTTGGGTCTGGATTTGCTGGAACACGACATCCGTTTTGTGGAGGACAACTGGGAGTCGCCAACGCTGGGTGCCTGGGGATTGGGCTGGGAAGTGTGGTTGAACGGCATGGAAGTCACCCAATTTACCTACTTTCAACAAGTCGGCGGCCTGGAATGCCGGCCGGTAAGCGGCGAAATTACTTACGGCCTGGAACGGATTGCTATGTATCTGCAAGGCGTGGAAAGCGTGTACGACTTGGTTTGGACCCGCGGCCCGCAAGGCGTGGTCACCTATGGCGACGTGTTTCACCAAAACGAAGTCGAGATGTCCGAGTTCAACTTCGATCACGCCAATGTCGACTTCCTATTCCAATGCTTCGATACCTACGAGAGTGAATGCCTGATGCTGCTGGAGAAAAACCTGCCGCTGCCGGCTTACGAAATGGTGTTAAAAGCGTCCCACTCCTTTAATCTGCTCGATGCTCGCCACGCCATCTCGGTCACCGAGCGGCAACGCTACATTTTACGGGTACGCAACATGGCCAAATCGGTCGCCGAAGCCTATTACGCGCGGCGCGAAAGTTTGGGCTTTCCGATGTGCGGCAATTAAGCGGAACTTAGCGTGAGCGTATTTTTCAATTCAGTAAGAATTCGTAATTTCAAGTCGCTGAAAGACGTGACATTGCCGGATTGCAAGCGAATTAATGTGCTGATTGGAAAACCCAATGTCGGTAAATCGAATATATTGGAGGCGATTGGGTTATTTTCGCTACCTTATATTCGATATAGTCAAAACGATAAAATTACTCAATTTGTCAAATTAGACAGCTTGGAAGAAATGTTCTTTGACGGAAATACCGAAAACACTATCGAGATTAACACAGACAAAAACAGCTCTCTTTCTATAAAACTCGAAGAGATAGATCATAAAGAGCAGGTCACAATAAGCATAAGCTCGGGATCATCATATTCTGGACAGACCTCATTGGAAGTCAATCAAGAGCTTAGTGTTTTATATCACGAACAGATATTTTGCGAATCAAACTTTAGATACTATAAGTTTCCAAACACATTTTATTTTGATAAGCATTCACTAAAAGAACTAATACCGCCGAGCGGTATCAATTTATTTCAAGTGGCGCAAAAAGGCCAATTAAAGAAAGAGCTATCTAAACTATTTCAAGAGTATCGCCTTAAGTTACTGTTTGACAAAACCAATCACACATTAAGAATTATAAAAGAGATAGATGACAATTCAGTTGTTTCTTTGCCATTTACCTCAATCGCCGACACCCTGCAACGGATTGTATTTTTCAAAGCTGCAATTGCTTCTAACACCGATGCGATCCTGTTATTTGAGGAACCGGAAGCGCACTGCTTTCTGCCCTACATCGCCCACATCACTCAGGAAGTGATTGCCGCACAAACCAATCAGTTTTTTATCGCCACCCATAGCCCTTATGTGCTGAATGCGTTTTTGGAGCAAAGCTGCGAGGACTTAGCCGTATTTATAGTCGATTATCGTGATGGTCAAACCGTTATTAACCGCTTGACCGATACCGAATTAAACGAGGTCTACGACTACGGCATTGACGTGTTTTTTAATTACGAACGATTCACGCAACATGGATAATCATATTTTGCCGGAGTGCTACCTGGATACTATGTTGACGGAAATCTTGGTGAAGCCTGTTTTCGGCTATAACCACCAGAAAGGCTGCAGTACCGTAACGAGCAAAATGCAAAACTGTAAAAACCTCAAAGACAATTTTGCTGTCGGCATATTGGATAATGATAAGAAACAAACGCCTTATTTAAACGAATTGAACCTAATTTCAGAAAAATTTGGCTTGAAACTATACAAACACCCGTATAAACATCATTATTTGATTCTGCATCCACCGATTGAGCAATGGCTATTGGATGAAGCGAACGCAGCCAATATCGATTTGAATAACTATCAATTACCGGGCGAACTTAGCGCGTTAAAAAAGCAAACCAAAACTGCCGCCAGCAAGCACGACCAACAGTTTAAAAATCTATTTCGTGACCTAAAAACCCGCGAAAGCTTTAGCTGTTTGTCGAATTGGCTAAGTTATTTAAAACAGCATCCTTACGATGCCTGCCTCGAACATTTACAACATTTATAAACCTTGCAATATAGGCAAACGCTGTGACTATGACACAAAATTTACTGTTCGAACTGGGCTGCGAGGAATTGCCGCCGAAGTCTTTGAAAAAACTCAGCCAGGCTTTGCTGGACAACATTTCGGCAGGCTTGCAAGAAGCCGGCTTGAGCTACGACCAAACCCGTGCCTATGCCACGCCGCGCCGCTTGGCGGTATTGATAGACGATCTGCAAACCTTTCAGGCTGATAAAGTCGTGGAGAAGCGCGGACCGGCCATTCAGGCGGCTTATGGTCCCGACGGTTCACCGAGCAAGGCGGCACTGGGTTTTGCGGCCAGTTGCGGCGCCAGCTTTGATCAACTTGAAAAATTGGAAACCGACAAAGGTTCTTGGTTGATTTTCAAACAGGCGGTAAAAGGTCAGGCAACCGCAGAATTGATCCCTGACATTATCCGCAAAAGTCTGGCCAATTTACCGATTGCCAAACGCATGCGCTGGGGAAGTTTCGATGCGGAATTTGCCCGGCCGGTACATTGGGCGGTTTTGCTGTTGGGTTCTGAAATTCTGATTACCGATATTCTCGGCCGCACGACCGGCCGCGTCACCCGTGGTCACCGCTTTCATTCACCATTGGATTTGAGCATCGGTAGTCCACGCGAATATCTGGACATCCTCAAACAGCACGGCAAGGTGCTGGCCGATTTCGAAGAACGCATGACCATCATCCGCGATGCTGCCAATCAAGCGGCCAGCAATGTTGGCGGGATTGCCCATATCGAAGACGATTTGCTGGAAGAAGTGGCGGCACTAAACGAATGGCCGGTACCGGTCGTGGGTAATTTCGATGCGCGTTTTCTGGAGTTGCCGCAAGAGGTGTTGATCACCACCATGCAGGCCAACCAGAAATATTTTCCGGTCAAAAATGCTGCAGGCCGATTGTTGCCGCATTTCATTACTTTCGCTAATATCGAAAGCTCCAACCCCGATTCCATCCGCCAAGGCAATGAGCGCGTGGTATTGCCGCGTTTGGTTGATGCCGAGTTTTTCTGGAAACAGGATAGAAAACAATCGCTGGCCGATCGGATTGAGAGCCTGAAAAGCATCGTTTTCCAAAAAGACCTGGGTACCTTGTTCGATAAAACCGAGCGCGTTGCGCATCTGGCGGCGTTGATCGCCGGGAAGTTAGGCGCCGATGTTGAATTAGCCAAGCGCGCCGCGCTGTTGGCCAAAACCGATTTGATGACCAATATGGTCGGCGAATTCGCTAATCTGCAAGGCACGATGGGCCGCTATTACGCAGCTGCGGACGGCGAACATGCCGACGTGGCTTTAGCCTTGGAAGAACATTATTATCCCAAACAATCCGGCGGCCCGACGCCGAGCGGTCAAATCGGCCAGGCGTTGGCGCTGGCGGAAAAAATCGACACTTTGGCCGGTATTTTCAGCGCAGGCTTGATCCCAACCGGCGATAAAGATCCTTATGCTTTGCGTCGAGCCACGCTGGGCATCTTGCGGGTACTGATCGAAAACGGTATTGCATTGGATGTCGTCGAGCTGTTGGATGCCGCGCTGGATCAATTCAGTCACGGCTTTAATAAAGCCGAAACCCGGCAAAAAGTGATAGGTTTTGTATTTGACCGTCTAAAAGGCTATTGTCTGGATCAAGGCTATACCAGCCACGAATTCGAAGCGGTGTTGGCGGTCAATCCGACCAGCCCACTGGATTTCATGTTGCGTATTCGCGCCGTGCAAAGCTTTAGAGCCTTGCCGGAAGCGGAAAGTCTGGCGGCCGCGAACAAACGTATTATCAACATCCTGAAAAAATCGGATCAAGCGCCTACGGAGACCATTGGCACTTTGGTTGAGGCTGCCGAGAAAAACTTGTTGGCTGCAGCCGAGCAATCGGAAGCCGACATTTTGCCGTTGTTGGCCGAACAGAATTATCCGCTGGCTTTGAGTCGTTTGGCCCAATTGCGCGATAGCGTCGATGCGTTTTTCGATAATGTGATGGTGAATACCGACGACGAAGTTTTACGTAATAGCCGTTTGGCATTGCTGGCCAAATTGTCCAATCAATTCCTGAAAATCGCCGATATTTCCAAACTGCAATCGTGACCGAGCGTTACGTTATTCTGGATCGGGACGGCACCATCAATGTCGATTCCGACGATTTTATCAAATCACCGGAAGAATGGCTGCCGCTGGCCGGCAGCCTGGAAGCCATTGCGCTGTTAAATCGACATGGCTACAAAGTCGTGGTGATTACGAATCAGTCGGGGATTGCCAGGGGCTTATTCGATTTGGCAACGCTGGCGGCGATACATGCCAAAATGCGGCAATTGGCGTCCCAGGCCGACGGACACATAGAAGCCATTTATTTTTGCCCTCACGGCCCAAACGACACTTGTGACTGCCGCAAACCTCTGGACGGACTGTTTCGGCGCTTTGCCGCCGATACGCAAGCTGATTTGAGCCGGACTTATGCGATTGGTGACTCCTTGCGCGATATTCAGGCCGCCGAATCGGCCGGTGCCAAAGCTATTCTGGTCAAAACCGGGAAAGGCGAAAAAACTGCCCTTAATAATCCACAACGTAACGTTCCTATTTTCGATAATCTTTATGACGCAGCCACGCACATCGTCTCGACAAGCTGATTTCAGAGTCTATTTGGGCTCGACATTGTTGTTCATTTACATAGTATTCTCGACACTGATTGTCGGGGTGGCGATTTTGGGCGGATTTTTTCTGCCGTTTCCGATGCGCTATAAAATCGCCGATATTTGGATCGATTGCCTGCTGTTTATGCTGAAGTTATGTTGCGGGCTAAGTTATGAAGTGGAAGGGCTGGAAAACATTCCTCGCGATAGCGCGGCGATTATTCTCAGCAAACATCAGTCGGCCTGGGAAACGGTGGCTTTGCGGCAATTTATTTTCCCGCAAACCGCGGTTTTGAAAAAATCGTTGCTGCAAATCCCGTTTGGCGGCTGGGCGCTGGCGACATTAAAACCCATCGCGATAGATCGGCAAAATCAGAAAGAAGCGCTAAAAATGTTGATCGATCAAGGGATTCAGCGTTTGCAGGAAGGTTTGTTCGTGGTGGTGTTTCCGGAGGGAACCCGAGTGGCGCCGGGAGCGCATAAAAAATTTAATGCGGGCGGTGCAATGCTGGCGCAAAAATCCGGTTTTCCGGTGATTCCGCTGGCGCACAATGCAGGAGAATATTGGCCGCGCAACAGTTTTTTGAAATATCCGGGCGTTATTAAGGTCAAGATTGGGCCGGTTATCAGTAGCATTGATAAAAAATCGAAGGATATTAATGCAGAGGCCGAAGCCTGGATTAATAAAGCGATGTTGGAAATCGATGCAGAACGAATGGCAGGGTAATTCGAATTAGAGGGCCAAAATTTAAGGTGCAAAAAAAAGGCCCGCATTCGCGGGCCTTTTTCTTCAAGCTTAAAGATTAAAGCGCTACAGAAGTAGAGCTAGAAACTTTTTGTTTTGATGCATCTGGATCGTCCATGCAACCGCTCAGGCCAGCAATCATCAGGGTCATAGCTAAAAGAGATAATACTTTTTTCATAACATCCTCCAAATAAAAGTTTTTTATTTTTGCGTGTGCTGAATCTAAACAAAAAATTAAGCACAGCTAGATTTAAACATGCCGAACCAGTGTGGCGCAAACTAAATCTGTTTGGAGGAAAAAAAACTGGAATATAAGGCCCACAGGGTGGGCCTTACTCAGGAAGGAATATCCTGCCAGGGCTAGGATTATTTAACCCCTGAACCTTGTTGGTTGGGTGAGCCATAGCCTTTTGGTTTTGGGTTGCCTTGGTCAGGGTCGTCCATGCAACCGCTCAAGCTTACAATCATCATTACCATAGCCAAGACAGAAAATACTTTTTTCATAACATCCTCCGATTTAAAGGTTTTTATTTTTGTGTGTACTCAAATTCAAGCACGCAAAATTTATAGCATGACAAAACCGAGTATGCAATACCCTAGATGTTTACAAAATATCGATGTCTTTCGGCAGGTTGATCTTTATGTCCTTTCCAGTCCATTGTGCGGAGCCTATTGCTTGCCATTCTCCGGTCAAGTTGCTGTTCCTGAGATCTTTTTCCCACACAAACGGTGCTCGAATTCTCTTCATTTTGACGATAAATTGCGTGCTATCGAGCTCTAAACCACTCTTTTTTCCCCAGAACGCCGTGACTTTCATGATGAATTTTTTCAAGCGGAGCTCGTCGATATTTGGGGTTACCGCAATGTTGGCCCACATGGAATGCACCCGTCCCCAATTCGGCGCCAACAGGCGGCCTTGCCGATTAACAAACGGTAACCATTGCTCTTCGCCGTTGGCATCCAAATAGGTAATAGCCAATAAGCGGTCATAGCCTTCGAAATGGTCGTGAAGATACAGCGCGTGAGGGGTGATGCCCAAAAATGTGTGAGACATCATCAAGACCGCGTTGCTCATATCCGCCAGCATGCTGGTTATCGGCGACTGGCGGGTATCGACATGCAGGCGGTACAGCAAACCATAGTGAAAGCTGCTGTTGAACTGAAACAAGATCAACACCAGCAACACTTTGCTGATTTTGTGTACGCGACTTCTGGCCGGTAAGGCATGCTCCGCTTCGAAAATTCGCTCGTACAAACTCGGCGGCAGGTTTTCAACTGATACCGGCAGACAGCTCACATCGCACGCCAATCGCGTGCGCGAATCGGCAATCGCCCGGTAGCGCCCGCATATCCACTGATAAAGCAGCGGCAGTTTCATGGCCCAACCTATCATCGCGGTGTAGCGCATCGAGATTAAAATTTGCGCGTAAGTATCAACGCCGGCATAAACCCGTCCATCGCCATCCACCGCGTACAAATCGGTCAGCAGTTGCTTTTCGCCCAATTCGGCTAGAGCTGGATAATCGATTGCAAACACTTGTGCGGGCTTGAAATCGACGCCGCGCAAAACGTCGAAATGATTCAGTGTCAAAACCGTACGATTGCACAATGGGCATTGTTGGTCGTAAAACACCGTCAATAGTGGTTGTTTGATCCGTAGAAGTGCCCCGATTTTTCTATACCAGGCAAATGGCATTACCAGGGCATAGAAAATCAGCATTCCCATTCCGAATGGGTAAATATTGAAGGACAGGGTAATGCCCAAATGCAAGGAAATCCCGATCAGAAAGTACAGCCATCTGAGCTGGCGGCGATGAAAAAACAACAGGAAAGTAAACTGGAATGCGATGATGGTGTAGCCGATGATTTTTTGCAAAATCTCGATATTCAGCAGCCAGGACAAATCCAGCGCGGACATGTAATACGGAATCGAAGACGGCAACCAAGCACCCAAGCCGTTGCGCCAATGCTCGGCAAACATCTTGTGTATCGCGGAATCGAAATACAAAAAGCCCAGACAAATCGCGACCGGTAGATAATAAGTCAGTGCAGACACTTCCGGAGCTTGGTATTGAGAATAATGCGTGAAGGGGCGCAGCAATTTTTTCCTAAGGCCATCAATAGAAAAGGCTTGGTCCATAGGCATGAAGATCAGAAAGAAATTGGCGCCGATCATGAACAAATCGAAGCCGCCGTCGAAATCGCGCTGCATAGGCGTGAAATTAACGAATAGCAGCCAAAAAATGTAGTTAGCAACACTGGCCGCCTGGCAGCGGTAACCGATGGCCAGACAAAACGCCACCGCGGCCCATAGCCAAAGGAAGAACGGAATCATCGGAAATTCGACATCCATGAACGGGATGGGGTCGAATATCAAGTGGTTGAAATACAGCAGAAAAAAAACTTCCTGCAGTGTCACCACCCCAAACAAAAGCCTGAAAAGGCCTACGCCGGTAGCGGGTACTTTTTTAGAATAAAGAGCATTGACTTTCTGAACTAACAGTTTGTACATGGCGGGTCGGCAGGCTAAAAGTCCACAGATTATAAGGGATTTGAAAATGGTATGCGTCAGGCAAAAAAAAAGCGGCTACGGGATCTATCCGTAGCCGCTTTTTCCAGAAAAGCTTTGTAAGCGAGGGGGTGTTGCTTACTCTTCGTCTTTAGGCTCAGCAAAAACCCATTTTACAAAGAAGTATCCTGCAGCGATGATAACTACCGCTCCAATCATGCCCGACGGTTCTTTCAGCATTTCTGTTAAATCTAAGATCGCTCCCATGGGTGCCTCCTACCTTTAGTTAGTTGTTATAAAATTTGCCATGTCTTTGGCGGTCGAGCTTCATATGTTACTTTAGCCACCTTCAAAGTCAAGCGATTCATGGCTATCGCGGAAACATCCGACCGCAATTGCCATCCAGGTGGATTATGGTAGTATGCTTTCTCAACCTGAATTTTGAGAATTATAAAAACAGTTTCAACAAGGGGAATAGAGATGATTGGTGGCGTAATAATGATTTTGACGGCAATCTGGGTATATCAAACCCTGATAAAAGCCAAAACGGGTAATGTGCTGATGTGGGTTGCCGGCTGTGCCATAGTGTTCTTGGTCATTCAGGTGTTGTTCTACAACATCAACATTATGATCATCGACGGCTTAGACGGTAAAGATGTCGGCGGCGAATATGATCGCGACTTGACCAGCGTCGGCGATAGAAAAACCCAGGAAGGCGCCGGCGGCTGGTTCATGCCGGTTTTCTTCGAATTACTACCGCCGTTTGCCGGTGTGTTGGCTGTCGCTCTAATTCGCTGTCAGTTTATTTTGAAACAAGCGTTGACACCAGCCAACCTGTTCAGCGGTATCAAAGAGTTGTTTGTCAGCATCAAAAACAGCTTCAAAACCTCCAGCAACTAACCAACTTGGCTGGCTCCGAAGCCCAAGGCCGCTTGGGCTTCGTTACCGTCGAAATTCCTCAGCCGCCGGTAACTGCGGATACAATGCTGACTATCGTTAAAATAAACAGCACAGTCGCAATCAGCCCGACGACAATATAGGCAGGCAAAGAGCCGTGCTGAAAATCAAGCTCTCTATTCTTATTGCTTTGCACGCCGATCACGGCGGCAAACACGCTTTTTATGACATGCAATAGACTGGGTTTAGACATGATTTCCCTCAAAATTTGGTTTGATAATAAAGCGGACTAGCCCACCGATATTCACCCTTACGACCCTCAGGCAGTATGAACAGCACACAAAGATTACACCAGTTATTATCTCAACGGATTTTGTTTCTGGACGGTGCGATGGGCACCATGATTCAGAGCTACAAACTGGAGGAGAAGGATTATCGCGGCGTACGCTTTGCCGACTGGTCTGTCGATCTTAAGGGCAACAACGATTTATTATCGATTACCCAGCCCGAGGTAATCAAGGCGATTCATCGCGCCTATCTGGATGCCGGCTCGGATATTCTGGAAACCAATACCTTCAATTCCACCCGTATCGCGATGGCCGATTATCGGATGGAAGACCTGGCTTACGAGATCAACGTAGCTTCGGCCCGCGTCGCTAAACAGGCGGCCAACGAAGTCAGCGCGTTAACGCCGGACAAGCCGCGTTTCGTCGCCGGCGTCTTGGGCCCCACCAATCGCACGTCATCAATGTCGCCGGATGTCAACGATCCCGGCTTCCGTAACATCACGTTCGACGATTTGGTAAGCGCCTACAGCGAAGCCACTCAAGGCTTGATCGACGGCGGCGCCGACATCATCCTGATCGAAACGGTGTTCGATACGCTGAACGCCAAAGCGGCGATTTTCGCGGTCGAACAGACTTTCGACAAACTAGGTTACAAACTGCCGGTAATGATTTCCGGCACCATTACCGACGCCTCCGGCCGCACGCTTTCAGGTCAAACCGCCGCCGCGTTCTGGTATTCGTTGAAACACGTGCAACCCGTCTCGATCGGCTTCAACTGCGCGCTCGGTGCGCAGGAACTGCGCCAATACATTGAAGAATTATCCAACATCGCCGACACCTACGTTTCCGCCCACCCGAACGCTGGCCTGCCCAACGAATTCGGCGAATACGACGAAACCCCGGAAATGATGGCCGCCGAATTGGCTGACTGGGCCGCCAGCGGCTATTTGAATATCATCGGCGGTTGCTGCGGCACTTCACCGGACACCATCCGCGCCATCGTTGCCGCGCTGGAAAAATATCCGCCGCGTAAGATACCCGAGTTGGAAAAACGCTGTCACCTGGCCGGCCTGGAAGCGATGAGCATCGGTCCGGAAACTTTGTTCGTGAACGTCGGCGAACGTACCAACGTTACCGGTTCGGCGATCTTCAAGAAAATGATCGTCGAAGAACGTTACGAAGAAGCCCTGGAAGTGGCCAAGCAACAGGTCGAAAACGGCGCGCAGATTATCGACATCAACATGGACGAAGGCATGCTGGATTCGAAAGCGGCGATGGTGCGCTTTTTGAATCTGCTGGCCGCCGAGCCGGATATTGCCAAAGTACCGATCATGCTGGACTCCTCAAAATGGGAGATTCTGGAAGCCGGCCTGAAATGCATCCAAGGCAAGGGCGTCGTCAACTCGATTTCGATCAAGGAAGGCGAAGAACTGTTCATCGAACACGCCAAGCTGGTGCGCCGTTATGGCGCTGCCGTGATCGTGATGGCCTTCGACGAACAAGGCCAGGCCGACACGATGGCGCGCAAGGTGGAAATCTGCACCCGCGCCTACAAAATATTGACCGAACAAATCGGCTTCCCGCCAGAAGACATCATCTTCGACCCCAACATTTTCGCGGTCGCCACTGGCATCGAGGAACACAACAACTACGGTGTCGATTTCATCGAAGCCACCCGTATCATCAAGCAGACCTTGCCGCATGCCTTGATTTCCGGCGGCGTCTCCAACGTGTCTTTCTCGTTCCGCGGCAACAATCCGGTGCGCGAAGCGATCCATGCGGTGTTCCTGTATCACGCGGTGCATGCCGGTATGGACATGGGTATCGTCAACGCCGGCCAGTTGGCGATTTACGCCGATATTCCGGAAGAACTGTGCAATGCCGTCGAAGACGTGATTTTGAATCGCACCCCGGAAGGCACCGAAAAGCTGCTGGAAATCGCCGAGAAATATCGTGGTAGCGGCCAGACAGCGAAACAGGAAACCTTGGAATGGCGTGAATGGCCGGTCAGCAAGCGCCTGGAACATGCGCTGGTGAAAGGCATTGCCGATTACATTGAAGAAGATTCCGAAGCGGCAAGGCTGGAAGCAGAAAAACCGTTGCACGTCATCGAAGGGCCTTTGATGGACGGCATGAATGTGGTTGGCGACTTGTTCGGCGAAGGCAAGATGTTTCTGCCGCAAGTGGTCAAATCGGCGCGGGTCATGAAAAAAGCCGTGGCGTATTTGATGCCGTTCATGGATGCCGAAATTGACGGTAGCGAGCGGCAAACCAACGGTAAAGTGCTGATGGCCACCGTGAAAGGCGATGTGCACGACATTGGCAAAAACATCGTCGGCGTGGTGTTGCAATGCAACAATTATGAAGTCATCGATTTGGGCGTGATGGTGCCAGCCGAAACTATTTTGAAAACCGCCCGCGAGCAAAACGTCGATGTAATCGGCCTCAGCGGTTTGATCACACCCTCGCTGGATGAAATGGTGCATGTCGCCAAGGAAATGCAGCGCCAGGGTTTTACCATCCCATTGATGATAGGCGGTGCGACGACTTCGCGCGCCCATACCGCCGTGAAAATCGAACCGCACTATCAATCGCCGACCGTTTATGTTACGGATGCATCGCGCAGTGTCGGCGTGGTCAGCTCCCTGCTCAGCGACGAGTTAAAAGCTGATTTTGTCGAGAAAACCCGTGCCGAGTATGAAGTGGTACGTGAACGCCACAAGGGGCGGCACGCCAAGAATCCGCAGCATAATCTGGAAAAAGCCCGGCTTAACAAATTCGATTACGCCAGCCATCTGCCGGTTAAGCCTAAATTTCTCGGCACCAAAGTCATCGATAATTTCCCGCTGGATACGCTGGTTTGGTATATCGACTGGACGCCGTTCTTCCAAACGTGGGAATTGTCCGGCAGCTATCCGGCCATTCTTAGCGACCATGTGGTTGGTGTCGAAGCGACTAAATTGTTCGAAGATGCGCAAGAGATGTTGAAACACTTGATTCGCGAACAATGGCTGACAGCCAAGGCCGTCATAGGTTTCTTCCCAGCCAACAGCGATGGCGATGACATCGTGTTGTACACCGACGACAGTCGCAGCCAGCCACGCGAAAAGCTGCATCATTTGCGTCAGCAAAATGTCAAGGCGCCGGGCCGGCCCAACTACTGTTTGTCCGATTTCATCGCCCCGGTAGGTAGCGGTATTGCCGATTATCTGGGCGGCTTTGCGGTCACGTCCGGTATCGGCATCGAAACCAAGTTAGCCGAATTCGAGAAAGATCACGACGACTACAGCGCCATCATGCTGAAAGCTCTGGCCGACCGGCTGGCCGAAGCGTTTGCGGAATACATGCATCAAGCCGTACGCCGCGAATACTGGGGCTATGCCGAAGAGGAAAATTACGACAATCACGCATTGATCGAAGAAGCCTATCAAGGCATCCGTCCGGCTCCCGGCTATCCGGCTTGCCCGGACCACACTGAAAAGGCCAAGCTGTTTGAATTGCTCAACGTGACGGAAAATACGACGATAGAACTGACCGAAAACTTTGCAATGTATCCGACTGCGGCGGTTAGCGGCTGGTATTTCTCGCATCCGGATTCGCAGTATTTCAATGTCGGCAAGATAGATCAGGACCAGTTAGAAGACTACGCGCGGCGTAAAGGCCTAAAGCTTGAAGTGGCCGAACGTTGGTTGGCCGCGCATTTGAATCATTGATCCATTCAGCCATGGCAGAGTTTATTCTATTCGGTACCGAAGGCTGTCATTTGTGCGAAGAGGCGGAAGCGTTATTGGTAGCCGCCGGGTTGGATTTTACGAGTCGGGACATTATGGACAATGAGCAATGGCAGGGGGCGTATGGTTTGTTGATTCCGGTGTTGTGGCATGCCCCAAGCCAAAAGCAACTGAATTGGCCGTTCGACAGCCTGCAATTAAAAGCATTCAGCATCGCCATCGATCCAAGCGAATACCAGTCAGCACGCCGGACGTAGTATCGGTTTGGCGGTCGCCAAATCGTACGTACCGGAACAGTGCAACTCAAAACGGCGAACGATAAAATCAGCTGGGCAAAGCCTTCAGAATGGCCGGATAGTCAAAGTTATCAGCCAGATAGGCCAGGGTTTTGCGCAATTGAGGATCCTGCGCCGTTGCCAGAACTATGGCATTTGCTATACGTTCCGGCTCCAGGCTTTCTAGTGCATTTTTCAATTCCTCCCGAGCCGATGCCGGCAAGCCGGCTAACATGTCCGGCGTTAATGGCGCGATTGGCGGGGTTTGTTCTGGAACACCCTCGTAAACATAACGTACCCCCAAGTGCTTCGCCAGACATTCGTAAATTTCGTTGAAGCGATAAGGCTTGCGCACAAAATCGTTCATACCGGCTTCCAGAAGCTCGCCGCGCTGCTCCAGGAATGCCGAGGCTGTGACGGCAACAATGACGACCTCCTGCCCGCCAGGCAACTCCCGGATTCTTTTCGTGGCTTCCAAGCCGTCCATTACCGGCATTTGCCTATCCATCCAGATAAAGTGCGGTTGCCAGGTTTGAAATAGCGCTATGCCTTCCGCTCCGTTGCCGGCCACTTTGCAGGAGAATCCGACCGATTCCATCAATTTTGCCAGCAATAACTGATTTTCGAGCTGATCTTCAACGATTAATATGCGGTAGTCGCTTTGCCCTTCCACTAAGCCGATGACGGCGCCGGCTTCCGCTTTGTCGACACTGCGGTCGGTAATATCCGCCTGATTCACCTCAGCGAGCGGCAGATCTATTCTAAATAAAGCGCCTTGATTCGGGTGGCTTTCCAAGGTAAGCGTACCGCCCATCAGTTCCACAAACTGGCGGGTAATGGTCAATCCCAAGCCGGTGCCTTGGCTATCCCTTTGCTCGCCTAGCTGTACGAATGGTTCGAATATACGTTGCTGATCGGCCAGCGGGATCCCCACACCGGAATCTTCGACCTCGATCTGTAGATGCGAAATGCGATTTTTTCGGGTGCCTAGGCGCAAGGTAACACCGCCTTGCTGCGTAAATTTAATAGCATTGCCCACTAAATTAATCAGCACTTGCCGCAAGCGGGCTTCGTCTCCAACAATGAAGCGCGGAAATTGCGATGCTTGGTCGATCAGCAACCTAAGGCCTTTTTCGGTGGCGCGGACGCTCATCATGTCGGTAATATCGCGCACCATATTGCCCAAATCGAAAGGCGCGTTTTCCAGGTGTAGTCGGCCTACTTCGATTTTAGCCATTTCCAATACATCGTTAATCAACATCAACAGATGCTCGCCGCTGCGATTGATAATATCCAGGTTTTGCCTTTGCTCGTCCGACAGTTGGGGATTTTTCCGCATCAATTTCGAGAACCCAAGAATAGCGTTCAGCGGGGTACGCAATTCGTGGCTCATATTGGCCAGGAATACGCTCTTGGCCCTATTGGCCGCTTCTGCCGCATCGCGCGCTATTATCAAGTCGGCGGTACGTTGCTGGATTTTATCTTCGAGGTGTTCTTTATAGCGCCGTAATTCTTCCTCGTTTTGCTTGCGATCATGGATGTCCATACGAATACCCAACATGCGTATGACCTTACCGTCCGAATCGCGCTGAATACCGAAACCGCACACATATTGCCAACGATAACAGCCGTCGGCGTGGCGCATGCGCGCTTGATATTGATATTCCGTGAAATCCCTGGACAACACGCCGCTCATTTTGTCGCTGACTTCCGCTTGATCATCCGGATGAACGCTTTCGAACCATGCGCGCCGATCAGCCATGCCGGTCCGAACTGGATAGCCGAGCATCGTGTAATAGGTGGGCGAAGCGTACCATTGGTCGTTTTTTACATCCCAGTCCCAAACGCCGACCTGCGCGGCTTCCAACGTCAACCGCAAGCGCTCCTCCGAGTCGCGTAAATGTTCCTCTGTGCGTAAACGCTCAGCCTTATCGCGGAGCACGGAAATGCCAAAGGCCAAATCTCCGGCCAGCTCCTCTAGCAAACGAATCTCCGTTGCCGTAATCGCATTGGGTTCTGCGGAATAAATCGTCAGCGCACCGAAAATATCCGCGTTCTGATCGGCCAAAGGCAAGGCAATAACCGAGCGATAGCCGCGCGCTAACGCTGCGTCTCGTGCCAAAGCCATCAACGCATCGGTGCAGACATCCTGAACATAGACTTTTTCGCCGCTGCAAATGGCGGCGGCAGCGGGACTGTGGGCGCCCGCTGCATCCCCGCCACTGTGATCGGTGACGGCCAGATAGCCGTTTTCAAAACCGGCCCAGGCCACCGGGCGTATTGTTTTGGGAGGGCCGTTTTCCAAGTAGCCGACCCAAGCCATGCGATATTCGGCTTCATCGCAGACGATACGGCAAATTTCTTTAAGCAGGCTTGGTTCGTTGTCATGTCGCAGCAAGGCCTGATTGCAATTACTGATCGCGCGCAATTCGCGATTGAGCTTATATAAGGCCGCTTCCGTTTGCTTGGCTTCGGTGATGTCCGTGCGTAAATATAGATAATTGCAAACCTGATAAGCTTCGTCGTAAATCGGTGAGGCGGTGATCTGTTCCCAGCGCAACTCGCCGTTTTTGTGGCGATTGGTCAGCGAGGATTTCCATAATTTGCCTGCTGCCAATTGTGCTTGGCAGGCTTGGTACGTATCGGCAGTTATTTCACTGGACAATAATGCGCGAGGCGTCATTTTGTAAGCCTCGCCGAACGTATACCCGGTAATCCGCGTATAAGCGTGGTTGGTATAGGTCAATACGCCCTGCAGGTCGGTAATCTGGATGCCGGTCGGATTCTGATCCGCCGCTTGCGCCAGCCGATTGATTTCGGTGGCGAATAGATGGCGTTCTGTAATGTCGCGGTTAGTGATGCGCCGGCCTCGGTAGTTATTGTCCGCCCCGAACACGGCCTGGCAACAATGCGAGATCCAGCGTATTTCACCATCGCGGCGGACAATGCGAAAGTCTACTTCAGCGAGGCGTAAATGCTCGACATCGTGGCGATGATCGGTCATTAAGTGCCGGTCGTCGGCATGTATGATGCGCGGCAATAACCCGGCATCGGTCATAAACTCCTCGGCCGCATAACCGGTAACCCGCAAGCTGGAAGGCGTCATATACAAAATCTGCTGATCGTCGCCTTCCCAATATTCCCAGTCGAAGGTGTAGTCCGCGACGGTATGGAACTTTTCCTCTTCGGCCGCCAACTTGGCTGCAACCAGCAATTGCTTTCGCCACGCACCGATGATGAACCGGGCGCTGCTAGCCGAAATCAAAGCAAACAGCAGGACCAGTCCGGCCATTTCCAGGACTTCATTCCACCACTCCGCCAGAAAGTCGTCCCGAGCCAGGCCGACGCTGACCCATAACGGGTAGGTGTCCAGTTTGCGAAAAGATACCACCCTGGCGGTATTGTCGAAGCTGAAAGGCGTGTGAAAGACACCCGAGATGTGTCCGGATGCGAGCATCCGGCGAAATTCCGGCGAAATGGTTTTATCGCCAATCATGTTGCCGGGTTCGGCATGGGCGGGATAGCGAACGATCAAGCCCATATCGGCATCTCTCAGGTTAATCGCCCCGCGACTGCCAATATCAACGCTGGAAATCGCTTTACTCAAGTTATCCAGTGAAACATTGGCAAAAACCACGCCGGCAAAACTGCCGTCGGCGTGGTTAAGGCGGCGCGCAAAATTTAGCACCCAAACCTTATTGATATGAGACATCACCGGTTTGTTGATAAATAGCCCAAGCGCCGGATTATCCCGCAAACTAGAAAAATAGAGCCGATCCGCCATGCTGAGCGGCTTATCTTTGGGTACATCCACGCCATAGGCTAGCCAACCTTGCGCGTCGGTAGCTCTAAGTCCGATAACCCATGGCAAACGCGCTTGTAAGCGCTGCATAAAAACCGACAGCGCCTCGGCGTCAACGCTCCCCAAAGCCTGTTGCCGCTGGATTTCCTCCACGGCCACCAACACGCCTAAGTCGACCTTTTCGATAAGGCTATCTAAGTTTTGCGCGATAACCTTGGCCAGGTTCTGCGTCGTGATTTCGGCGCGCTGTTGATATTTGTCGAAGCTGCGATATAGCGCAAACCCCACGGTGGCGATAACCAACAGGTTAAGGATTACCGCCCCGGCAATCAGCCGCCTCGAGACATTGTTTGGAAAATCAAGCTGACCTGGCATAGCTGAACTCACAAGACTGTTGTGGTGTATTGGCGGCCCGTAAGTGTGCGCGGGCAAAAGGTCCCATCGTATTCCTTAAACGCGCTGCAAAACACCTAAGGATAGGGTTAAGTAACTTTTCTAGCGCGGATTAGCGGAACTTTCCCGTGCTTGTCGAAGGATCGCCGGGGAAATCCGGGCCTTCATAGCCCTTAACCGTTCATGCTTCGACTGCGCTCTCGGCAATTGCTCAGACATCCAGGCCAGTCGAGTACGAACGGTTTGCCGGGAATAGTCATTTCGGTAAGTTATTTTTAGCGGAATTCTAAGGAGCCGCTCAAGCGGGCAGGCAGTAATCCCGTTCCCGAAAGAGCTTTAAACAAATCTCGACTACTTCGGCGTTATACAGCACACCGCGATTGTCGGAAATCTCCTGCAGTGCTGCATCCAGGCCTAAACCGGCGCGGTAAGGGCGATGAGACTTCATCGCTTCCACCACATCGGCAACTGCCAGAATCTCCGCTTCCAGCAATATCTCACCCTTCTTTAGGCCGCACGGGTAGCCACTGCCGTTGGGGCGTTCGTGATGTTGCAAGACGATTTGCGCGATAGGCCAAGGGAAGTTGATGGATTTGAGGATGTCGTAGCCGGTTTCGGCGTGCCGCTTGATCAGGCTGAACTCCAAATCGTCCAACCGACCGGGCTTGCACAGTATTTCGGCGGGGATTCGAATTTTGCCAATATCGTGTACTACGCTCGCCAACGTCAGCCCCTCTATCCGCTCTTCCGGCAATTGCAAGCCGCGGGCGATAGCCGTGGCGAGGTGGGCGACGCGGCGTTGATGGCCGGCGGTGTAGGGATCGCGTGCTTCGATAGTGGCCGCAATCGCGGTCACGAAATCCAGCATGCCGGCGCGCAAATTTCTCTCGCTTTCCATCAGTTTACGGGTTCGCTCTTCCACCTGTTCTTCCAGATGGTTGCGCAGGCGGTCAAACTCCAAATGAGTACGCACCCTAACCAGCAATTCATCGCGCTGATAGGGCTTGGTGACGAAATCCACTGCACCCAAGTCAAAGCCGCGCACTTTTTCGTCGGTATCCATGATCGCGCTGACGAAGATAACCGGCACATCGCATGTATTCGGGTTAGCTTTGAGTTGCCGGCAAACTTCGAAGCCATCCATCTCCGGCATGCGAATATCCAACAGCACCAGTTCCGGCGGGTGTTTGAAAGCGGAATTTAAGGCTAATTCGCCGCTAATAGCAGAACGGACTTCGTAGCCTTCGTCCTTCAGAATATCCGTTAACAACTTTAAGGACGCCGGGGTGTCGTCAACGGCGAGAATCTTGCCTTTATATGTCATAAAACTCTTTAATCGGTTTGCCTGAATGCTGCCAGGATACCCTGCCAAACGCAGTTTTCAGCAAAATATGCCAAGGTTTTCCGGGGCTGGCTCATATCGGTTGCGACGCGCCGGAGCGCTAAGTCGTTCGAAACCATTCGGACGCCGTTCGATTTTGAAGGGGCCGCATAGCTGATGCCGCAGGACATTATAGTGTATGCCCCAAGGCGTAGGCAGAGCGCAGGTAAGCAGTTATTTTTATTGATAGCCTAAAGTTATCGGCTTGCGGTTCGATAACCTTTTTAGCCGTTACGGCAATCGCTTTCCAAAACCAACCCGACGAGGCCACGCCATGCTTGATTCCGTCTCTTCCGTCGCCGCGCTGGCGACACAAATGTCCACCCAAAAAACCGCGCAACAAGTCGAAGTTGCGATGCTGGTAAAAGCCAAGGAGATGCAGGAACAACAAGGCCAAAACGCCTTAAAGTTATTGGAGTCGGCCAGCGTACCGGCGAAGGGTATCGATGTCAGGGTTTGAGCGGCGGAAGATTGCTGGAACTTAGCGGCCTTGCTTGTCCTGCATCGCCAGCGCCGCCTGATACAAGGTCTTTTTACGCTGGCCGGTAATTTCCGCAGCCATTGCTGCAGCGGTTTTGGTGGAGCATTCTGTTAGTAAGATGCCCAAAATCCGCCGCTGCTCGTCGGTTAATTCATCGTCTTGCTCACCAGCTTCGCGGCCAGCTACCAACACCACGAATTCGCCCTTGCGCATGTTTTCGTCGGTCTGCACTTTCTCTAACACCTTGGCCAGTTCGTCGCCGACAATCGTTTCATGCAATTTCGTGATCTCGCGGGCGACGACGATTTGATGATCAGCCGGAAATGCCGTCAGCATATCTTCCAAAGCGGCCTGGATGCGATGGCTGGATTCGTAAAAGGCCCAAGTCGAGCAGTCAGCTAACTTGTGTTCGAAGAAGCTGCGCCGCGCCGAGCCGGTGCGTGGCAAAAAGCCTTCGAAACTAAAACGGCTAGTCGGTAAGCCCGCCACCGACAAGGCGGCGATCAGCGCGCAGGCGCCGGGTATTGGACACACATCCACGCCTTGCTGTCTGGCCAATTTGACCAGAGGAAAGCCGGGATCGCTGATCATCGGCGTGCCGGCATCGGATACCAGTGCCACCGATAATCCTTCGCGGATTTTATCGATCAGGCCTTGCGAAGCGTGTTCTTCGTTATGTTGATGCAGCGATTGCAGCGGCTTATTGATGCCGTAATGTTGCAGCAACATCTTGACGTGGCGGGTATCTTCGGCGGCGATCAAGTCCACTTGTTTCAATATGTCCACCGCCCGGAAGCTGAAATCGGCCAGATTACCGATTGGCGTGGCAACCACGTATAATTTTCCGTACATTTATTCTTCGGTCCCCGTGTTATGTCTGATCGCAAATTTGCCGCCATTATGCCGCGTCGTGTTTTAAACCGCTGGTTTTTCGGCCTGTTGCTACTGGCTGCGTGTAGCGAGCAACCGGTCAAAAATAAAACCCAGCTGGAAGTGCGCCCGCAAACCAGTGCCCGCAAAGCCAAACCGGCCGAGCCACCGCGCAGTTACCGGATGGCCGACAATCAAAACAGCCTGCATCTGCTGGATGCCGACACCCGCCTGCAAGCCGGCGATAGTCAGGCCGCGCAAAAAGCCTTGGATAAGATCAACGCCGAACAGTTGCCGCCGGAGTTGTTCAGCAAATACAAATTGCTCCAAGCTCAAGCAGCGTTGAGCATGGGTGATGCCGAACAAGCCTTGAAAAAGCTGGAGGGCGTGCGGCCCGCCATACTGGCCGACGCCGATCAAATTGCTTATTACCAATCCGTGGCCTTTGTGCATGCTTTGTTGGGCGATGTTGTGCCCAGCGTCAGGGCTCGCCTGAAACTGGGCCGACTGTTGCAAAAACCCGAGCAGCAAAAGCAAAACATTATCGCCATTCTGGATGCGCTTAGCGTGCTGCCGTTGGAAACCCTTAGCGGTCCGTCTCCCATCGTTGACGAACTGAGCGGTTGGATGGCCTTGGCTAAAATTCTGAAGCAACGTAACGTGGCGGGTTTCGACACAGCCGGTCAAATCCTGCAATGGCGGCAAATTTATCCCGGTCATCCGGCCAACGCCGATTATCTGCAAGCCTATTTGAATCCGCCGCCTGTCAGTCAGCCGGCAGTCCAAGAACCGGAACAAGCGGCGCAACCGCCTGCTCCGGGTGCAACCATTGCCGTGTTGCTGCCTGGCTCGGGCTCTTACGCCAGCGCGGCTAAAGCCATCAGGGAAGGGCTGACGGTAGCCCATCGTCTGGCCGCCAGCGCCGCGCCGCAAATGCCGCTAAAGTATTACGACAGCGAAAAAGACGATATAGCCAATGTCTATCGGCAAGCCGTCAGCGACGGCGCCAAACAGGTGATAGGCCCCTTGGTGAAAGAACAAATCCAAAGTTTGGCGCAATCCACCGAATTAAGCGTGCCGGTGTTGGCGCTGAATCATGTGGAAAATCTCAGCAAAACCAATCTCTATCAATTCGGCCTCAGCCCGATAGACGACGCGGAACAATTGGTACAAAAAGCCAAGCGCGATGGCCAACAGAATGCCGTATTGCTGACGCCGAATACCACGCAAGGTGAGCGGGTGCGCCATTATCTAATGTCGGCTTGGCAAGCGGTCGGCGGCGCCGTGGTGGGTGTGGAAAGCTACGACCCGAAACAACACGATTTCGCAGCTATTGTAAAAACCTTGCTCAGCACCAGCGTCAGCTCGAATGGCCAGAAGCAACCCTTGGCCTTATTCGTTAGCGCCAGCCCGGAATTGGCCAGAGAGTTGGCGCCGCAACTCAAGTACTCGCAAAGCAGCGAGTTGTCGATTTATGCGATGCCGAATATCTACAGCGGCCGGCAAAATCCGGTGCGGGATAGCGAGTTGGGCAAGATTAATTTCTGCGATCTGCCCTGGGTGTTCGGCGATGCCTACACCGGCGCACTCAGCCAGCAAGCCGTGCAGAATACCTGGCAAGGCCTGAGTGACAGCCAGGTTAAACTGGTCGCGTTGGGCATAGATGCTTACAACATCATCGGCCAATTACCGCAGCTGACCGGGGCGTCTTACGCCGGCGCTACCGGCCGCTTGTCCGTGAACGGTGAAAACCGCATTACCCGCAAACTGGTTTGCGCCCAGTTTAAGGGAGGCGTGCCGGTCGCCTCCGGCTTTATCGAATAGTATGCTATTCGGTAAAGCCAAGCCGGTTCATTTGCAAAAGGGCGATAGCGCCGAACAATTAGCCTTGGCTTATTTGCAAAAGCAAGGTTTGGAATGGGTGTGCAGCAACTTTCGCTGCAAAATGGGTGAGCTGGATCTGGTGATGAAGGACGGTTCGGCGCTGGTGATTGTGGAAGTACGCTTTCGCAAATCGGAGCAATTTGGCGGCGCCCTGACCAGTATCACCCGGCAAAAACAGGCGCGCATCGTCGCCGCTACCCAACACTATGTCATAATCAACAACCTGAGCCAGCTCTCGATTCGTTTCGACGTGGTGGCTGTATCCGGCGACAACCGCCTGGACTGGATTAAAAACGCTTTTCAAACCTGAGTATTATGAGTTTACAAGACCGCATCATCGCCCACTTTTCCGACAGCATTCAAACCAAACAGGATGCGATGGCCAGCTTGTGCGAGCTGATCGAATTCGCCTCGCAAAAAATCGTCGAGGCTTTGGTGAATGACAAAAAAGTGCTGACTTGCGGCAACGGCGGTTCGGCGGGCGATGCCCAGCATTTTTCTTCGGAAATGCTCAACCGTTTTGAACGCGAACGTCCCGCGTTGCCGGCGATTGCGTTGAGCACCGATACCTCAACCATCACCTCTATCGCCAACGACTACCATTACGACGAAATCTTTGCGAAGCAGTTGCGCGCGCTGGGGCAGGCTGGCGACATCTTGCTGGTCTACACCAGCAGCGGTAACTCCGGCAATATCATTAAAGCCGTGAAAGTGGCGCATGACCGCGACATGACGGTCATCGCACTAAGTGGCAAAGACGGCGGTGTGCTGGCCGGCGCGTTGAACGAAGCCGATATTGAAATCCGCGTACCGTCTTATTCCACCGCCCGCATTCAGGAAGTGCATTTGTTGATCTCGCATTGCCTATGCGATTTAATCGATCATCAATTATTTGGCGGCTAAGGCCCAGGCGCCCGTTATCACTCAATCGGATAAACGGGCGTTTGCATACTTGATTACCTGACGTAATGTAGTTTTTGCCCCAACATTTCGGCAGTTACCAGCACTACCCCGCCCTCGCTGACATAAAACCTGTTTTTGTCGTCGTCAAGATTCTCGCCAATCACCGTGCCTGCCGGCACCTCGCAACCTTTTTCAACGATGGCTTTGGTAATTCGGCAATTTTGGCCTATGCAGACTTGCGGCAACAGAATGCTGTCTTTGATAAGCGCTGATTCGTTTACGGTGACATTGGAAAACACCATGGAATGTTGAATGGTTGCGCCGGAAATAATGGAACCGCCCGCAATCATCGAATCCACGGCCAGACCACGCCGGCCGTTGTCGTCGAACACAAATTTGGCCGGCGGTGTTTGTTCCTGATAGGTCCATATCGGCCAGGACGCATCGTATAAATTCAAATCCGGCTTGACGCCGATTAACTCCAAATTGGAAGCCCAATAGGCGTCTATGGTCCCGACATCGCGCCAATAACTTTGCTGGCCGCTTTGTAAATCCAAAAACGGATATGCATTAACAATATGATCGTCAATGACGGCGGGAATAATATCTTTGCCAAAGTCGTTAGTGGAATTTTCAGTGAGAGAATCTTTAATTAATTGCTCCCATAAAAAATCGGCGTTAAAGATATAAATACCCATTGAGGCCAACGCGGTGTTGGTTCTACCCGGCATCACGGGTGGGTTGGCCGGTTTTTCGACAAACGCCCGAACGCGGCGATTGCTATCCACGTCCATTACGCCAAAAGCGGAGGCGTCTTTTAAGGATACTTCCAAACAACCTATGGTTAGGTCGGCGTTTTTTTCTACGTGGTCGATTAACATGGCCGCGTAATCCATTTTATAAATATGGTCGCCGGCCAGGATTAAAATATGATCCGGTTTACGAGCCCGCAGAATATCGATATTTTGCAAGACGGCGTCGGCGGTACCTTTGTACCAGGAAGTCTCGTCTATCCGTTGTTGTGCCGGCATGATGTCGACGTATTCGCCAAATTCGCCGCGCATGAATCCCCAGCCTTTCTGAATATGCCGGATCAACGAATCGGCTTTGTATTGCGTCATCACGCCGATTTTACGGATACCGGAATTCACGCAATTGGATAACGGAAAATCGATAATCCGAAACTTGCCGCCAAAAGGCACGGCGGGCTTGGCGCGCCAATCCGTCATATTCATTAAGCGCGAACCGCGTCCGCCGGCAAGAATTAAAGCAATAGTATTTTTGGTTAATTGATGGATATTGTGTGTGGGCGCTGACATGGTTAAATCTTTAGAAAAATAAACTGTTGGCCGAATAGGTTTTATAGGGCATATCAAGTTTTCCCAAGGCTTTTTCAAACCTAAAAATTAACGGCGAAAACTCAAAATACACGCATTGTTTCAAGTGAAGCAAACGCACTTGAGTTGCTAATATCCGGAGTGATATGTAGTTCGATAATACTTACCGCGGGCAAGTCGAGGACGTGTTGTTCCGACTCCGCTGTGCACCCTTGCGGATTAAAATGCCATTGTTGGCGGACGATTTCGCGAAACGGCTGTCCGTTATCCGCAGAAATACGAAGGACGTATTCTTGTGTTCTGGCTATAGCCGATTCCAAAAAATCCAGTTGAATAGATTGCACAGGCTGGGCCTGCTTAAAAAGTAAGCGGATAACTTGCGGGCCGGGCATGCCCGCTCGCCACCCGCCGCTAAAGCCAGGCAGTAGCGCGGCTTCGATAGTGTGCTCCTTAGCCTCGGATGACACTTCAACGTCAGCAAGCGCTTCCAGATTTAACGGCTCTGTCATTGAGCTGGCTTTGTTGGGCCGACTGTCACCGATAATTCGTTTTTGCATGGTTTACCTGGCGTAGGACTGTATTAATTGGTCGAAATGGTTTGAATCCGGTTTTAGTTTGTCGGGATTGATTAACTTGAGTGCGATTGCTCCGTAATTGGATAGGCAGGCACCGCATGCCTAGCGTCCGGCTGTTTGGAAACAAGGAATGTAGGCATGGCTCGGTCCCGGTGAGAGCTGAGTGTTTTACTGCGAAATTGCCTGATGGCAATTGCTGATTACAAATGGCTGTTGCTCCCAAACCCCAGCCGAAAAATATGGGCGCTTCCCTGCGCCCCAGGTCGAGAGGGAGGCTTAACCCTTTAAAAAGCTGGCCATGATGCCAGCCGGGTCAATACCTTGATGCGGGAATTGCTCCCACAGGCCGCCGCAACCTTCTTTATGCGTGGCAATATAGTTGTATTTTGGTGTGTAACCGCGTTCCAACAACCATGTGCCCATGCGGCTACCCAAACCGGTTTTACGGTTGAAGGACTCAACCACCAGCACTTTCGGTGACTTACCGATTTTGGCCAGCATGTCTTCATCGATGACGTTCAAGGTCGGTTTGTTGATCAAGCCTACATCCACGCCTTGTTGTTTCAGGCGCTCGACCGCATCCAGCGCCCTGTACAAGGCTTCACCGAAGCTGACGATATAACCGGCCGTGCCTTCGCGAATGACTTCGTCTTTGCCGGGCACGAATTTGTAGTCGCCACCGAAGAACTCGTTGCCGTTGCTGTCCAGAATGGTGGGCACTTTGGAACGAGTGGAGAAGATGAAACGCAAGCCTGGATCGAAGAAGACTTTTTCCACGCAAGCTTTCATTTGCAAAGGATCTGCGGGGAAATACAGTTTGGTTTCATAGCCGTCGCTCAAGCCGTTGTCCGCGAACATATTGTTCAAACCGAAATGGCAGGTGTTGTCGGCCATGTCGTCGATACCGGAATGCGAGAAGTGGCTGAGCACGTTGGATTTGTTCAAGCGGGCCATGGTGATTTCCGACATCAGCATTTCCAAGAATGCGCTGAAGGTGCCGAAAATACCTTGTTTGCCTGCTTCCATACCAAAGCCGGCTGCTGCGGAGAAGTTACCGCGCTCCATGATGCCGGAGGAGATAAACACTTCCGGGAAAGCTTTGTGGATTTTGAACAGACCACAAGAGCCTTCCAAGTCGCTGTCGACTACCCGCACTTTGGCAACCCGTTCTGCTTCGCTCAAACGGCCCAAGACTTCCACGCACGCATCGCCGAAGACGTTGCGGTTGGCATCCCATTTGTCGCTGGAACCCAAAAATACCGCGTCGTTTTTCGGTGCTTTGACTTCGCGCAATGCATCGGCAGCGGCTTGTTGGCCATGTGACTCCAGGTATTCCAATGCCACTTTCACCGACACAACGTCGTGGCCGTGGGTTGAGCCTTCCAGGCCGACAATGCCAGGGCACATCGGGCGGTGGTTGATAACCGCAACCGGGCCAGGGGTGTTAATGGCGGTAATGATGCGTTTGTACAAATCGTCCAGATCTTCGCCGTCGCCTTCCAGTACGGTGACACCTTGACCAGCCAAGGTTTTGGCGGTGCTGCAGCCTTTTAAGTACTCGGATGGGTGGCCGGCGATGGTGACGTTGTTGTCGTCGATGATCAGTTTAACGTTCAGGCCTTGCGCCACAGCCAGACGGGCCGCTTCGGCATCGTTACCTTCCTGCTGCGAGCCGTCCGATCCCAGGCAGAACACAGTTTTGGCCGGGTTGGCGATGGCTACGCCGTTGACATACGGCCACATGTGGCCCAAACGGCCGGAGCTGAATTTCACGCCTGGGGTGAAATCCAATTCAGGATGGCCGGGCAAATGTGAATGCGCGGCACGGTACTCGATCAAGCGTTCTGCCGGCAAATCGCCGTTCAGGGTGGACATCAGATACTGGGTGGCGACGCGGTGGCCGGCTTCGTCAAAAAAGATGGGTACAAAATCATTGGAGCTGTGGAACAGCGCATCCATGATCATGACTTCCGGCACGGTATCGTATGGACCGCCGGTATGGCCGCCCACACCACGGGCTGCGCCGTTGGCTGTGAAATAGACAATAGCATCACGGCACAACTGAATGTTGGCTTTCAGGCTGGCACGTTGTGCATCGGTTAAAGTTGGGTTTTTTGGATCTAAGTTGATGCGCTGATAAGCGCCAAGATCGATTGGAAATTTGGACATAACTAATCTCATGGTGAGGACATTATTTTTATAGACGCGCAGCTAGTTGTTACGCTGTCATTTTTAAACGCGACATAGAACAAAGATAATATTTAGCCCCGGCAAATATTCGTTGCTAATTAACTACAATACCGCTGCTTTTTTACACAAGCCGTTGCTATTTTGTAGTCTTAAATTTGTTTTTCATGCCGTCGTATCGAACCTTACACCCATTAAAATGGGCTTTGCAAGACTTATTAAATACCTACTAATTTGTATATAAATTGAAACGGAAAGCCTGTATAGCCCTGAGACAAATAACAGAATACGTTCTATGGAAAATCAATTAGTTATTCAAGTCGCTTCTACTATCAAAGGATTATAAGCAGCAAAAAAATTTATTTTATTTTTCGCGGCAGTGCAGCTTTGCGGGACGAATTGATTGAATGGTAGTGTGTTGCCGAAACACGCCTCACCTATACACAATCCCAAATCGCCAGCGGAAAAATATCAAACATTTCGCCGGAGGGATCGGAACGCGGGCTTGGAACCATTAGTTTCGTTCTTGCTCTAATTGATGGGACAAAGGATGGCTTCGGCAGAGGAGAAGGGAGGCCGATTAGTCAAGCTTTCCGGTGCGGTGACCAAAACCATCGCGTTTCAAACAGCCTGGGGGGAGAGTCGGCAAGACATGGCAAAACGGTGTAAGTGGTCTTTCCAAAGGGAAAGGTCGCGTTAGTTGTATTTATCCGCAACGTGGACTATGTTTCCAACACCTAAAGTAACTGGTTGACGCTATATAGGGTAAGCAAGAGAGTCCAAGCCAATCAACTTAGCGGCAGTCCGGTAGCTTGATTTTCATGGTTTACGTATCGAAGGTAGTGAGCGTTGGCCCAAACCGTATTAACCAGCCTTGGGATACAGCTAAGTACTACCAGAGTGTCTTTATGATATTGATTATTAAAAATATCCCGTCGATTACGCAAGAAAGCGAGTTGGGAGACTTTGTCGCCCCGGCCCTCAGGTTTTGCCTGTTACTTCCCTTCAAGCTTGGCAATATTCTAAAAACCGACATCTTTTGTCTTAAAAATATCAAGACCAATGTGCTGTCGTTTCATGGCCGTATTTTTATTGACGATGACAAAGCCGGTAAGCTCGCAATCAAAAAACTGCATGGCAAGCGCTTCAAAAATAAAATCGTCGAAGTCAGAGAATATTTTATTCGTTCGCATAAAAACGACAGACGCTTAACGCAGCAGCCGGTATCGACAGACATACTGGAAAAGCGTAAAGGCGAACGGCGTTGCAATATCAAGCATGAAGGGCAAGCCGCCGCTTACACGAATGTATTTGATACCGAGAACATCTATCAAATTAGCCGCCGCTTGCGAGATGACGCTTATGATTACTGAGTCGCGGCGCCGGCGACCTAAATTTCGTTCGCATGGCGAAGAGACAGTTGACTTGTGACCTTATAAAGACTGGATCAAACGATACCAGTTTGCTCGACTCTATCCCCGTCAATTTTCCCTTCAAACCGATGCGCTATGCCTTGCATCACCAAAATCAACACCACCCCAGCCAAAATAAAACCAATCTGTTGTAATGAAGTTTTAATATCGGTCTTCTGATGCAAAGACGGGATCAAATCGGCAACCGCGATATAAATAAAACTGGAAGCCGCTAGGGTTAAAAAGTAGGGCAAGATGTGATGTAGGTCGCCAAGACTGAAATACGCCAAAACGCCGCCAACTACCGTGCTCAAGCTGGCAAGAATGTTGTAAAACAAAGCCTCGCCGCGCTTGTAACCGCTATGCAGCAAAATCGCGAAGTCACCGACTTCTTGCGGAATTTCATGCGCGGCCACCGCCAAGCTGGTGACGATACCCAGTTGCACGTCGGTTAAAAACGCTGCGCCGATTAACACGCCATCGACAAAATTATGGATGCTGTCGCCGAGGATAATAAACATCCCGGCGGGGCGGTGGCCGGCCGCTTGGATTGCATGCGTATGGCCGTGTTCGTGGTGATGGTCTTCATGCGATTCTTCGCCGTGGGCTTCGCAGGCGTGGGAATGACAATGGCGCCAGACCAGCAGTTTTTCCAAGACAAAAAACAACAGAATGCCCGCCAGAATTGTAGCCGAGAGTGCTGACATATCCTCGACCGGTACTTCTTCGAAAGCGTGCGGGATCAAGCCGCAAAATGCGCCGGTCAACAACGCGCCAATTGCAAAACTGATGCCGTGCGGCAGTACATGCTTTTGTTTGTGTTCCGGCAACAATAAAAACACCGCAGCAGCCAGCACACTCAGCACGCCACCCAGCGCGGTAAACAAGATAATCGACAACAATACAGTCAAATTAGTCTCTCCAGATCAAACTGGCCATGCGGCCAGTATTCGCGCCGTCACGGCGATACGAGTAAAAACGTTGAGGATCGGCGACGGTGCATAGGTCACCGCCATAAACGTGTTCCACACCCAGTTCCGCCAGTTTAATACGCGCCAGCCGGTAAATATCCGCCAGCCATTTGCCAGGCTGGCCGGCACGAAACGCTACGGACGTAATCGGATTGTCCTTAATAAACGCATCGCGTACCTCGTCGCCGACTTCGAAATTATCCGGACCTATCGCCGGCCCCAGCCAAACATGCACATCTTCACAACTCATCGCATACAGGGTTTCGGCGATGATGCCGGCCTGCAAACCGCGCCAGCCGGCGTGGGCGGCGGCAACCACTTCGCCGTCGTCTCCACAGAACAGCACTGGCAGGCAATCCGCCGTCAGAATCGCGCATACCGTGCCGGATTGATCGGCAAAGCTGGCGTCCGCCTCCACTAAGCTCTCGGTTTCGTCGGCGTTCACCACGCGCGTCCCGTGCACTTGTTGCAGCCAGACCGGTTCGGACGGCAGTTGCAGCATGTCCTTGATGATGTAGCGGTTGGTTTTGACGTGCTGCGGGTTGTCATTAACGTGACTGGCCGGATTCAAACTGGCGTAAGGGCCGGTACTGACACCGCCGGTGCGCAAGGTGACGGCGGCATGCACATGCGCCGGCAGCGGCCAATCAGGCTTGATCCAATTCATTTTCGGCCAATAATTTCAACAGATTTTGCATGTCTTCGGGGATGGGTTGTTCCCATTCGCAGTATTCGCCGGTTTCCGGATGCTCCAAACCCAATTTCGCGGCATGCAGGGCTTGGCGCTTAAAATTGCGTAAGGCCTCTGCCAACGCGGGATTACAGTCAGCCGGCATTTGGAAGCGGCCGCCGTAGACTTGATCGCCGACCAGCGGATAATTGATGTGCGACATATGCACTCTAATCTGATGCGTGCGGCCGGTTTCCAGCTTGACGCGAATCAGCGTATGGCGCTTAAAGCGTTGTTCCAGCCGGTAATGGGTAATCGCTTCTTTACCGCCGCGCCGCACTACGGCATTGCGTTTACGATCCACCGGATGCCGGCCGATTGGTTCGTCGACGGTGCCACCGGCGGTCATCCAGCCCTTTACCAGCGCCAGATATTCACGATGGATGCTGCGTGCTTGGAGTTGCTCGACCAGGCTGTTATGAGCCTGCAAGGTTTTGGCGATCATCAGCAAGCCGCTGGTATCCTTGTCGATGCGGTGCACTATGCCGGCGCGGGGCAGGGTATCCAGATTGGGGGCGTGATTGAGCAAGGCATTAACTAAGGTGCCATCCCAGTTGCCGACCGCCGGATGCACGACCAAACCGGCCGGTTTGTTAACGATGAGCAAAGAATCGTCTTCATAAACAATGTCTAGCGGGATTTCCTGAGGCGCATATTCGATCACGCGCTCAGCTTCGGCATCCAGCTCGATTTCCTCACCGCCGTCCAATTTCTCGCGGCCTTTCATAACCTCACCATTCACCAATACCCGGCCGGCTTTGATCCAGGTTTGCAGTTTGCTGCGCGAATAATCCGGAAACACTTCGGCCAGACACTGGTCCAGTCGCATACCTGCCAGTTCCTCGGGAACCCTTGCCGTCAATATCGTCATAGTCGTTTTTAAGTTATACTCGCGGCCAGAATGCCGCCAAAAGCTGCAAAAAACCCGCAATATTACAACGTGTTGATAAACGTATGCGATTAGTTTTAGTAAAAACCGTTTTTATCGCCTGTCTGGCTTGGACGCTGCAAGGCTGCGAGACCCTGGATGCCTTTATGAGCAAGGATTCTTCGGCTAATAATAAAGATGAAGAATACGCCGGTTGGGACGATAAGATGTTCCATGAAAAAGCCAAGGAGGCGCTGGACAATAAAAACTATCAAAAAGCGGTGACTCTTTACGAAGCGCTGGAATCGCGTTATCCGTTCGGCGACTATGCGGCTCAGGCCCAATTAAATGTCGCTTACGCTTACTATAAAAACGACGATCCGGAAGCTGGCTTAGCCGCCGCCGACCGCTTCATTAAAATCCATCCACGTAACCCCAATGTCGATTATGCCTATTATCTGAAGGGCCTGATCAATTACAACCGCGGCATCGGCTTTATAGACCGCTTTCTGCCCACGGACTCTTCGCAACGCGATCCCGGTCCGGCCAAAGATTCTTATGATAATTTCCAGGAATTGATCCGCCGCTATCCCAATAGCCAATATGTTGCCGATGCCAAACTGCGGATGATCGCACTCCGTAACAATATGGCAATGTACGAAGTCCATGTCGCCGACTTTTACATGCGCCGTAAAGCCTATGTCGCCGCTGTTAACCGGGCTAATTACATCATCAAGGAATATCAACGCACCCCGGCGGTGCCGTTTGCCTTGCAAATCATGCAGGACGGTTATCGGCAGTTGGGCATGGACGAGTTGGCCGCCGACGCCGAACGAATCTATACCTTGAATTACCCCGCCGGGGCACCGCAAGCCAATTACAAGGATGAAGGCGCCATTCAAAAAGTGTGGGACGCCATGGGCCTGGATAAATAAAACTTGCGCCGTTTGACCTTGTTGCGGCCTGCTTGCTTAGGCTGGCTGCTGTTAAATGCCGGCTTTGGATACGCAGCCGAGCCGGTACCGCTGTTTCAAAACCGCTTTTTCACGCTGTCGCAAAACACCGAATTGGTTTGCGCCACCAGCCAACAACAATTTACACCCACACCGGTACTGGCGGACATCATCCGCTTTTACGAAACAAACCACCCCGGTTTGCGCAAACAAGCGGTGGCGGTGCTGACCGATCATAAAAACCAGGATCATCTCGACGACTTGGCCGATTACCGCGAAGACTGCGCCAACAACACCGCTGGCGAACTCTGCGTACTGGAAAAATATTGGGACGACCCTGAAGCTGCCTGGCGGGCCTTGGCCTTGTTCTACGACACCAAAACCGTGGTCAAACACAGCGATGACTATCGATATGAAGTGCGACGCTTCAACGTAGATCATCTGCGTTTGTTCGAAAAAGCGATTCGTAAGATCCCGGCCTTTTTAAGACAAAGCATCAGCAAAGCCAAGCCGGTAGATAATCTAGAAGAGGAAATCGCCGACAAGCCCACGGTGATGCAGGAACTGATTCGCGATGCGTTTCAGGAGGACTACAAAAACAGCATCTGGCAGGATCATACTCATCCGTTGACGCTGGTGCCGGGCATAGGCTTTCGCTCGCAGACCGTGGCTCAGGTATTCAGCGGCCAGAATCTGATCGTGTTCACCGTCAAGGCTTTCGACAAGGGCAAGGAAGGCGGCACTTACCGGGACATCGGCGTGCAGTATCTGGTGGACTTTAGGCTGCCTATCGTCGTCCATGAAATTGCCCACACCATCGACAACTTTCATTTTTGGAACGGCCAGGATGACCTGTATTTTTTCTACAAGTACCACAAGATTTCCAACGACGAAGACATCATGAAAATCATCGCCGAGGCTAAGCTGGCGTTGTGGCCGTCGAAATGGTTCGAGGCCTTTGAATATTTGGGCGAAGTCAATGAAGGCCGTTATGACGGCACCACGCAAGAAAAACTGGCCGAGTTAGTGGCGCAATACATCCTGATCCCGGAACGCTTGCAACAAAGCGCGCCGGCCGCCTATCAATGGCTGCGTGAGGATATTTTTCGTGGCATCGAATACCAGGGTTACGACCGTTGCGCGGCGCCCTTGACCAAGCCGCTAAGCTGGTGGCAATACGCTACCGGCAAGATGCTGGGCCAGTAAAGCTTTATACTATGCTGACCTTGAATTTTAATCTCGCTAAACCGTTGTCTAGCCATGAAAAAACCGCAAAACCTATCCCTGCAAGAACAACTGCTTAAATCCGGCCTAAGCAACGACGCCAAGCTCAAGCAAGTCAAAGCCGAGAAGCGTAAACAAACCAAACTGGAACGCAATAACGGCGTCGAGGTTGTCGATGAGGTGAAGCTCAGTGCGGAGCAATTGCGACAGGAACAGGTGGAGCGCGACCGAGAACTGAATCGGCGACGCAAGCTGGCCGAGGAGCAAAAAGCCCTGGGGGCGCAAATCAAACAAATTGTCGAAATGAATCGTATCGCTCAGGACCCTAATGGTTTGGCGTACAACTTCACTGACGACAACAAAGTCAAAACGCTATACGTGGCGGAAAATGTACGGGTGGCCTTGATCAATGGCCGGGCAGGTATCGCCAAAGTAGACGGACATTATGAGATCGTACCGGCGGAGGTCGCCCGCAAAGTGCAGGCGCGGGACGCCGCCAGTATCGTGGTGTTGAACGAAGCGACGCAAGATGTCACTGCCGCTGACGATCCGTATGCAGCGTTTCAGATTCCGGACGATTTGATGTGGTGAAGCGCTAGATCTTCCGGAAAATCAAATCCCAAACTCCGTGCCCCAAACCCAGGCCGCGATTTTCAAATTTGGTTAAAGGCCGGTAAATCGGCCGCTCGCAAAAATCGTTGTTGGGGCTGCTGTTTTGCAAACCAGTGCCAGCTGACAAAATCCCCAGCATATCGTTGGCATAATGCTCCCAATCGGTAGCGGCGTGAAAATAGCCGCCGGCCATCAGCTTTTTGTTAAGCAATTCCACGAAACTGGGACGGACGATGCGGCGCTTGTGATGGCGGCGCTTTTGCCAGGGATCGGGGAAGAACAGATGCACGCCGGCCAGGCTGCGATCGGCAATTTTTTGCTCTAGAATCTCGATCGCGTCGTGATGGTAAATCCGCACGTTGTTAATGCCGCGCTGCTCCAGCAACATCATCAAATGGCCGACGCCGGGCCGATGCACTTCAATCCCCAGATAATTCAAATCCGGATTGGCCGCCGCCATCGCCGCCAGGCTGTCGCCGTTGCCGAAACCGATCTCGACAATCAACGGCGCTTGGCGACCAAAGGCTTGTTCGACATCAAAATTCGCCTGCGGCGATAGGCAATATTTATCCCAATGGCTTTCCAGTGCCTGTTTCTGACCGGCGGTAGCCCGGCCTTGGCGGCGGATGAAGCTTTTGATGCGGTGAGGGGAAGGGGGCATAGGATATTCGTGATTGATTAGGCTATTCTGGACTCGAGATGCTCGATAATTTAGCAAAAGAAGGGATCAGTAGCTTATTCGAAATAGGGTCGGTAACCTATTTCCGCATATAACGAACCTAACAAACTGATTACATTAATTAATCTGCTACTGTTTATCGTGTTCCGATGGTATTGCTGGCTTGCCTTTATTCTCTATGGCCTGTTTTAGGAATGTGTTAAATGTATCAAATGCGCCGTATCCAACAACCGCCATTCCGATTACGATAACTGTAAGTAAATTAACCAAGAAATTTGTACCAAGATCCCGTAACCATCCAGAAACTCCTTTTCGTTCAGTTAAATTACCTAACACTTTCGATATTTCGGACTGAATGAGTTGTTTCGAACTTTCGATATCATTACGAACATTCGTTTCTACCGTCCGGGATGTGGTGGCTAGCGTAGATTCTTGAAGTTCTTGTTGCATTTGCTCAAGTTGTCCAGCTAATACTTGATCTAAAAATTTATCGAGGATTACTTCTGCCTGTGCGCGGAATCCTGCAGCGGCAATTTCTGTATCCGTAGCGATATTAAATGACTTAAGAGCATCGTCATCCGGTTCTTGTCCACCATGTTCGTCGGCGTATGCTTGTATATATGCAATTTTTTGACGTTTATAAATCACGTAGGCGAGCGCTCCGACCATATCACTTGGGTCGTCAGCTAGTCTTTTGTATATCCAATTGTAATTACCGTGCTCCTCCGACATACAAACATCACTCTACATTTGCTTCTACTGCCCGAACAGCTTCGGCAAATGCTCGGCGTATATCGCTTGCAGATGGCTTATTTTTTTGAATGATATTTACAACACTGCTAGGCATTTTTGAGAAATCGACGGCTCTACCCTCAATCATTGCCATATTGGCTTTGATAATTGCATCTCTTGTAATCACGTTACGTTTTACAGTCATGGAAGTACTATTCCTTTTACGTATATATGTTCAGTTTACTCTAAAAAACAGCAACATCAAATAAAGACCTGGGGGGCATTGTTTTTTATCAGAAAAACGCCTTAATCGATAGTTTCGCCATATTAGATCAGGCTTTACTTAGGGAACCTCTGAAAAACAACCATTTTGAGCGGCAGTCACTGTCAAAGTGAGTCAAAAATTTCAATATTCGACCGTTTTTTATCAAAAAAGTAGCTTTTCCTCGCAAACCCGCCCGTTTTCGGGCTTATTTTCAAATTTCGGACGCAATCAGGCTCCGGCGTTCATAAGCGTCACCGCGCAGCACGTTGGCAATCGCCGTCAGGAAGGTCAAACGCGCCGCATTTTTGGCTAAACCGCGATAACGATTCTTAGCGTAACCGAAACGAATTTTAATATCCCGGAACACGTGTTCGACCTTGGCGCGGCGGCGGGCCAGTTCGCGGGCAGCTTGGCGTAGTAGCTGGGCATGCTCGCATTCGTCTTGCGTTAACTTAGCCAATTTGCCCGGACGCATGGCCATCACGCAGACCGGGGTGTTTTCGCTGGGCATCTCAGGACGTTTGTCCAAACCTTGATACCCGGCATCGCCGTGTACAAATTGTTCCTCACCGTGCAGTAACGACGCGGCTTCGGCAATGTCACTGACGTTGCCTGAGGTGACTTTCAAGGTATGCACCAAGCCGGTTTCGCTATCGACACCGATATGGAATTTGCTGCCGAAAAACCATTGATTGCCTTTCTTGCTCGAATGCATCTCAGGGTCACGCGCTTTGTCTTGGTTTTTGGTCGAGGTCGGCGCGGCAATCAGGCTGGCGTCAACAATGGTGCCGGCTCTTAAAAACAGCCCCCGCTCCCCCAGCGTTTGGTTGATAGCCTGGAAGATTTGCTCGCTTAATCCGTGCTGTTCCAATAAATGCCGAAACTGTAAAATGGTGCTTTCATCCGGCACCGCTGCCAGGCGAATACCGCAAAAGCGCCGCAACGATTCTATTTCGTACAACGCCTCTTCCACTTGTGCCCCGTGGGTATGCCCGGATCCGAGTAGTTGTAAACAATCTGTGCCACATGCACATGTAGCATGGCAACCAACGGAAACGGTTTTCGCCCCCGCCCGTTGCCTGGCGCATAATGCGGCGCAATCACTGCCAGCATCACCGCCCAAGGCAATAAGCCCTCGAGTTGGTCGAGAAACTTCTCGCGCCGGGTGATTTTGCCTTTGTTGGCGTATTCAGCATCGGCAAAGCTGAGTTGTTGGGGCTCGTTCATGCGCGTCGTCTCTAATGCGATTTCGATGACGCATTATACCGCTTGTCGCTTTGGGGAATTAATCAGAGGTTCCTTAGTGTTCAGTGACAATCTTGAGGCTTATCAATGTTACACGACCGCTAGCGCGGCAATTTAATCAACCAAGCTATAGCGAGAATAAATGGGATCAATCCCCTATTTGCGCTAGCCTCGCCATCGCCGCCAACCCAAATTCGGATTCCGGTTCCTTTTCGACGATTCGTTGCAATATCGACATACTGGGTTTCTCCAGCAAGGCAATGGCTCGCAGTCTTACCGAAGCGTGGTGGGCGTTTAGCGCCGCCAGTTCCGTCAGATAGCCGCTGGCGTCGTTCAATAGCTTGAGGATCACCTTCTCCGGGTCGTCGGTAAACAGATCGCGGACTAACTCGCCATACTGTTCTTGCAAGCGGATCAAGTCCCGGCGGTCGAGTTTTTTGGGTTCGGTGGGATCGTCGCAGCAAGCCATCGGCGTTACGTGTCTTGATTATGCTCGGAGATTAGCTGCTGAAATTCGAATTCGCAGCCACCGCAGCCGGATGCCGCGCCGGTAATGCGGGAGATTCGTTCCGGATCGGTGACGCCCTCGTCAAGTAGTTGTTTGATTTGCTGCTCGGTGGTGCCGCTGCAGTAGCAAATTACTTCGTTTTCGGTGTCAAGCTTCGTGGCGTTCATGATGAAAGGTTTAAGCGTATCAGATGATCGTGTTAACGGTGCGTAAACTGGCACGTTGGCCCATTCGTTCGGTTACGCCCTATCGGGCTAACCCAACCTACGTTCTAAGTTCCGTACTTGATTGTCACAAAAACTGATAGTGCAATAAAAACACCGAAAATGGCCCAACCAATTCGGTTGGCGATTTTTTCAGCATCGTTTTCGGAATGGCCAAGTTTCTGCAAAAAAACAGTAAAAGCTAAATGGACCAACTTTAAAACAAATTTTACAGTTTCCTCCATTACCTAATCTAATACGAGATTACAAAAACAACCCATCAATCGGCGAAGAGGCCGAAGCAAAGCGCTTGCGCGGCATGCGTCCGGCCAGGAAGGCTTCGCGGCCGGCTTCTATGCCTTTTTTCATCGCAGAAGCCATCAATACCGGGTTTTTCGCAGCGGCTATCGCAGTGTTCATCAACACGCCGTCGCAGCCCAGCTCCATCGCCATCGCAGCATCGGACGCAGTGCCGACGCCGGCATCGACCAGAATCGGCACTTTGGCGTTTTCGACGATGGTCAAAATGTTGTAGGGGTTGCGGATACCCAAGCCGGAACCGATCGGCGCCGCCAAAGGCATTACCGCCACGCAGCCGATTTCTTCCAGGCGCTTGGCGGCAATCGGGTCGTCATTGGTGTAGACCATCACGTCAAACCCCTCTTTGACCAGCAATTCGGCGGCTATGTAGGTTTGGGCCACATCCGGAAACAAGGTCAGTTGGTCGGCCAATACTTCCAGCTTGACCAGCTTATGGCCACCCAATAACTCCCGGGCCAGCCGGCAAGTCCGCACGGCATCGTCAGCGGTATAGCAACCGGCGGTATTGGGCAGGATGGTGTATTTGTCCGGAGAAATCACGTCCAGCAAGCTAGGTTCGCCGGGATTTTGGCCGATGTTGGTGCGGCGGATCGCGACAGTGATAATCTCGGCGCCGCTGGCTTCGGTGGCCAGGCGGGTTTCTTCCAGATCCTTGTACTTGCCGCTACCGACCAACAAACGCGAGCGGTATTGTTTGCCGGCCAGCGTGAAATAATCATCCTGTCCGCCACCGATGGCTTGCACGATCTCCAATCTATCGTCAGCTTGCAAGCGTTGGCTGGCGTGTTGGGTAAACGGCAGGATTTCTTTGTTCAATTCCACGGCGATGCGTTTGCCGGTCAAGCCCAAATCGGCAATTACGTCGGCAACGGTGGCGTTTTCGCCATACTCGCGATGATCGCCATTGACCTGTATTTTCATATGTTAAACCTTGTGTGTTTTGGCGGCACGGCGGCGTTCCACGGCGCCGGCCAGATGATGTAACAATTCGGCGCTATCGTCCCAACCCAGGCAGGCGTCGGTGATGCTTTGGCCGTAAGTCAGCGGTTTACCTTCTTCGACATCCTGACGGCCGCCCACCAAGTGGCTCTCCACCATCGCGCCGATGATGCGGTTGTCGCCGCCGCGAATTTGGCTGGCCACATCCTCGGACACCAACATTTGCCGCTGGTATTTTTTCAGGCTGTTGGCGTGACTGAAATCAATCATGATGTTTGGGCGTAACCCGGCTTTCTCCAGACCTTCGGCGACTTGATCGACACTGACTTCGTCATAGTTCGGGCGGCTGTTGCCGCCGCGCAGAATGATGTGGGCATCTTCGTTGCCGCGCGTCGAGAAAATCGCCGAGCGGCCTTCTTTGGTGAGCGACAGGAAGTGGTGCGGACTCATCGCGGCATTGATCGCATCAATGGCGATTTGAATGCCGCCGTCGGTGGCGTTTTTGAAGCCGACCGGACAAGACAAGCCGGATGCCAACTCGCGATGCACCTGGCTTTCGGTGGTTCTGGCACCGATGGCGCCCCAGGAAATCAAGTCCGAGACGTATTGCGGTGTGATCAAGTCCAGATACTCGGTGGCGGCCGGCACGCCGAGATTATTCACATCCAACAATACTTGACGGGCCATCCGTAGGCCTTTGTTGATGTTGAAGCTGGAATTTAAATCCGGATCGTTGATCAAGCCTTTCCAACCTACCGTGGTCCGCGGCTTTTCGAAGTAAACCCGCATCACGATCACCAGGTCGTCTTTCAACTCGTCCATGATCAGTTTCAAGCGCCCGGCGTATTCCACTGCCGCTGCCGGATCGTGGATGGAGCAAGGACCGATAATCACCAGCAATCTGTCGTCGGCACCGGTCAGAATGTTGTGAATCGCTTCCCTGGCATGCAGAATGGTGGCTGCGGCTTGCTCGGTCATCGGGATTTCTTCATGAACCTGAATCGGCGCCACCACGTCCTTGGTTTCACAAATTCTTAAATCATCGGTGTTATAGTTAGTTGGCATGACACTCAGCAATACGCTTTCAGTAGAGGAATTAATTGGCTATTTTAACCGTTTTGCCTGTCGGTGTTACAAACTAATGCCGAAACCGACTTGAGAAAATACGGACATGACAGACGACAGACCCATTAAACGCTGCTTGACGGTGTGCCTGGCGCAATCGTTCGAATTCGCGCAATTGCGGGAAAAACTGCTGGATACCACCCGCGCGCAACTATTTAGAAACGCTTTGGTGGTCGATTACAAAACCGGCTGCGCGATTGTGTTTGCCTATGGCGTGATGGTGTGCTGGAACCTGAATCTCGACGACCGCCGCGCCTTGCAGGATTTATTGCTGGATTACGCGATTAAACCCGACGCCGAACCGCAGGAAGACAATTTCAGCTATGAAATAGGTTGCGAGCAGGACCGGATTCAGCACGATCATATCGAATTGCAATCTGCCGACTTCAAAGTGCTGTTGGCGCTTTCGCACGCGATGGCGCAATCGATCAAATTAGCGGCGTTCGAAGGCCACGCCATCGACACCATTCGCGCCACCAGCCATTTACCGCAATCGCTGGCGCGGGAAGGCAAAATCAAGCTGAATCGCAAAACCATGGCGATGATCCGCGGCCAGCTGTTTCTGACCAAGAGCGACATCATCCTCAATTATGATCTGCTGGATACCCCGGAATTTTTTTGGGAACATCCCGAATACCAGCATATTTATTCAATGGCGGCCAATTATCTGGAAATTCAGCAACGCACCGACGTATTGTCAAAAAAGCTTGAGACGATACACGAGCTGCTGGAAATGCTGGCAGATGAACAAAAACACCAGCATTCCTCAGCCTTGGAGTGGATCATTATCTGGCTGATTGCCGTGGAAATCGTGATGTCGATTTTGGACAAGCTTTTTTAGTTAGCCCAACTCTCAGCGGCCCATTTCGGCACCGGGTTTGCAGCAAGCTAACGTTTGCCCAGGAAAATCAAGGGTTGACGGTATCGACCGGCTGCCGCGATAATCGGTCCAGAGATTGAACTCGCTCACAAAAATATTGGTATCCCCTGCGTCTCCGCTTAGTTTTGCTGCTAAGTCTAAGAAGTCGCATCACTAAATTTACTTTAAGGACAAACCATGAAAATACTATCTGCCCTATTAGCGACGTTTTTGTATTCGGCTAACGCGACTGCGGCTCTTGAATTTACTTTTTCAGGCGATTTCGTCAATTTCAGCACCGGCAATTTTTCAGGACAAGTAACGGTCGATGCTTTGTCACCGAGCTCCAGCGACGTTTTTCCGGCGTCAGGCAGCGAATCCGCCAGTTTACGTTTGGGCTATTCGCTAAGTGCTCCGCTTTCCATATTAGCTAATGGACAAGCGTTGGCGATCGATAACGACCACGCTGTGCTAAATATCGTCGACAACGCCACCGTCAGCGAAGCTCAGATAAACAGTCAGGGGTTTACCAGTACCCAAGTAATGCCGGGCACTTATGACATCCTGACCCTTCATATGGAATCGGCTAGCAACCAATACGATGACAGTGGTCTTTTGGTATCCGGTGCGGAATTTTCGGTGACAGGTTTTTTTGATCAGCTATTACTGGGCGGGGTAGACCTTGATCCGACTAAACTGCCCAGCCTGTTTGGCTTAGCATTTGCCGATAATTTGAAGTTTTTGGTTTTTGAAGTTAACCGAAAATTAGGTGACAGCGAAGATTTTCGTGGCGCTGGTGTCATTACCGCCAGTGACATTGTCGACACTCACGTGTTTACCCCTGTGCCGCTACCCGGCGCGGCGTGGTTATTTGCAAGCGTTATCGCCGGATTAGGTTTGCGGATGCGCAAACACGCTTAATTGCCTGATATCAGGATGAGTCATTGCCTGGGTCAAGCGTTGCCAGGCTGACTCGTCCTTCGGTAAGCCGAAACGCACACTGGCCGGCTCCTGAAACAAGCGGGTCAGAATACCCTGCCCAGCCAATAAATCGTGCAGCTTAGCTGCCTGCTCGCACTTCACCCATTGAAATAAATCGCATCCACCGCTGGGTGGCCAACCGCTGTCGGTCAATAGCTGCTGTAGTCGTTGCCCCTGCTTCGCTAACGATGCAGCAGCGGCGGATTGCCAGCTTCGATCAGCCAAGGCCAGTGCAGCGACATAACGGCCTGGATGGCTGATAGCCCAGGGCCCAAGCCGCTCAGCAAGTTTCGCTAATAAGTCCGACTGGGTAATCACGAAGCCGCAACGGATGCCGGCCAAACCAAAAAACTTACCGACAGACCGTAATATTATCAAACCCGGCCGCACAGGTAGTGGTGCCAGACTGTATTCGGCGGGCAAACTATCGATAAACGCTTCGTCGACTAGTAGCCAGCCGCCACGCCGGCTAAGACTTTCATGCCAATTCAATAGCTGTTGCCGGTTCCATAGCCGGCCAGTGGGATTATTGGGATTGACCAGAATCAGCACATCCAACTCGTCCAGCCGGTCGTCAATTGCCTCCGCTTCGACTCTGACAACTTGATGCTCCGCTTTTTGCCAACTGCCGGCATGCTCGGCATAGGCAGGGTGCAGCAAGCCCACTCGTGATTTCGGCCGTAACAAAGGTAACGCTTGAATCGCCGCTTGCGAGCCGGCTACCGCCAGCAAGGAGTCGTTCTGATAGTAAGCGCGTGCCACCACTAATAACTCGTCATCGTCTTCCGGCAAGCGTTGCCAGCATGCGGCGGGAATCGCAGGCGCCGGCCAGCCGTTGGGATTGATGCCGGTGGACAAATCCAGCCAGTCGGCCAAAGGAATGTCGTATTGGCTTGCGGCTCGCCGCAAGCGTCCGCCATGTTCAAGCAAGGGCGTCTCCCGCGCCGATGACGATTAACCACAACAGCAGAGTTCGGTACATCAGCTTGCAGGCGCGCTTAATATCGCCGTTTTCCGGTAGTTGTGGGCCGCCAAACCAGGGTTTTTGTTTCAGTTGTCCGTGATAACAAGCCGGCCCGCCCAGCTGCAACTGCAGTGCGCCGCCGCCAGCTGTCATCACCGGTCCGGCGTTAGGGCTGTCCAGTAGATGGGCTTGCGTCCGCCAGGACTTGATAGCCTGTGTGGTGTTGCCGAGCAGGGCATAGCTCAAGGCCGTCAAGCGTGCCGGCAACCAATTCAGCAGGTCGTCGAAGCGCGCGGCGGCCCAGCCGAAATATAAATAGCGTTGATTTTTATAGCCCCACATGGCGTCCAGGGTATTGCTGAAGCGGTAGAGCAAGGCGCCGAACGGCCCCAATACGACGAACCAGAACAAGGGCGCAAACACCGCGTCGGCACCGTTTTCCAGCACCGATTCGATAGTTGCACGGCGTACGTCGGCCTCGGTCATCGCTTCGGTCTGACGGCTCACAATTTTACCCACCTGTTGCCGCGCTAACGGTAAATCGCTATCCGATAAGGCGGAATGAACGGCCAGCGCATGTTGCTGCAAGCTACGGGCTGCGATGCAAAAATACAAAACCAGTACATCGATTGTAGTTTGCAGCGGTGGCCAACTCGGTACAAGCCGCAACCAGAGCAGGCAGGGAATTAAGACTATTGCCACCGCCAAAAAGCCGCTGACTCGTTGACGAAAAACCGATTGCTCGTTGTTTAACAGCCGCATTTCTATAGCGCTAGCCCATTTGCCGAACATCACTAGCGGGTGATAAGTATTGCGCGGCTCGCCCAGCCAAAAATCGATGGCTACAGCCAGCAAAATGCTGAGGGTGAGAATCATGATTTACGTTGGATAAACAGGTATTGCAAATCTGGGAGAGCGGAAGGGCATGCTTGCCGACATAGTCCTGACCAGCGCGGCGATGAGAATCACCGCGCTGGATTCTGGAATGCTGTTAGAGGGCTTCGCGAGTGGCTTTGGCAGCCAGTAAGGATTTTACGACAGTTACCAAGCCAAAAATGACTACGCCATAGATCAAGGTAGACGTCAGATAAGGCGGATAATACATCGCAACGCGCTCAATATATTGTGTGAATGAGCCGTTGGGATAGCGTCCGGATAGCCAGTAAAAGCTGCCGTTGGAAAACAGAAACGCGATGGATGTAGCCGCTACTAGAGCCATCAGGCGTTGCGCGGCGGTGGCTATCGACAACCCAGTGAATTGTCGGCACCATTTGCCACCCAACCACATCGCGCCGTAAGAGCCGACCAGAAATACGTAGGCTTTGGAGACGCAAAAATCGCTGACACCAAGTTTAGTGATCGCCAAGTAATCAATCAGCACCGCTTCCGCCAGCAGTAAGGCGAACAAATAGCGTCCGCCCAGCCATAAGCCGGCGAAAAAAAACACCGCCAGCGAAGCGTCCGGCAACGCAAACGGCGTACCGAAATGGTGAAAGCGGGTGGCGGCCATCAGGGCCATCAACGCGACCGCGCCGGGTTTAACAGCCAAGGTTTGATTCAAACTCATAGGGTTCTCCAAAAAAGGTTTAGTAATTGTAATGGATAGAAAAATAGAAATTTCTACCGAAGCTGTTATAGGTGTTAACCGTTTGATAGCGTTTGTCGAACATATTATTCAGTTTGGCGCTTAACATCCAATTTTTGTCGATGCGATAAGCGGTACGCAGATCGGCGGTCATAAAGCTGCCCAGACGGACCCGGTTCGCGGCGTCGTCGAATCGTTCGCTCTGAGCCAGCACGGAGGCACCAATATCAATGTCACCGAACGAGCGCGAGACATCATAGGACAAGCTTTCCGTCACTCGACGCGGCAGGCGCAAATTAGTCTGCCTGTCCTTCGGTGTCATCAGGTTCATGCTTAGTTTGTTGTTCCAGCCGAAAATTGGCGCGGACACTTCGGCTTCTATGCCGTCTATCTGCGCCTTGCCGATATTTCTGGCGGTGGACGGCGTGCCGCTAAATACAATCAAATCCTCGATATTGGTGTGATAAGCGCGCAGTTCCCAGTTGGCCCAATCGTGATGGCCGGCAAAACCGGCTTCGAAGCTGGTGGACTTTTCCGGACGCAAGCCGGGGTTGCCGAAGCCTGGGAAGTATAACTGGTTAAAGGTCGGCGCCTTAAACGCATTGCCGAAACTGGCAAAAGCGCTGAGACCGTAATCCCAATTAAACCGCCAGCCGAAATTGCCGGTGACACTATCGCCGAAAGCCTGGTTTTCGTCCCACCGCAAGGAAGCGTTCAAAAAATGCTTGTCGAAAATCCGGCTGTGCAAATCAGCGAACACTCCGACATCGTAACGCGAGGTTTCGACATAGCGTGTGGTGCTGTCGACTTCGTCGAAGCGGTAATCGGCGCCCACTGTCAATTGGTGATCCTTATGCAAGGCCAGTTCGTTCAGCCAACTGGCGTTCCAGCGCGTGGTGTTGAAACGGCTGGTAAACCGACCGTTATGCCGAAACTGATCGGCATCGTCCATGCTTTGTCCCACCCGCAAAGTGGATTTCCATCTATCGCTGAAATTTGCGCTGGCTGTGGCTCCTAGTGTCTGATTGACAAACTCAGTGGTGCTACTGATGGAGTTGTCGATCTCGGTTTCGCCTTCGGCTCGCAGGAAAAATGCTTCCAGTTCCGCGCCGTTGTCGAAGCGGTAACCGGCTTTGGCATTCAGACTGGTGTTGTTATAGCCGTCGCGGTCCGGATTATAGCCGCTCGCGACGCTGACACCGCTCAGCGCATTGATGCCCTGGCTACCGAGTTGAGCGGCGCTCAAGCTATACCAAGCCTTGCCCCATTTACCGTTGACGGCCGCCGAGCCGTTATAGGTGTCGTATGAGCCGCCGCCGGCTTCCAGCGCAATGTTCGGCCGTTCACTGGTGCCGCCCTTGCGAGTAAATATCTGAATCACCCCGCCGATCGCTTCCGAGCCATAGAGGCTGGACTGCGGGCCTCGAGTGATTTCCACACGTTCGATTTGATCTATAGGAATAAACTGAAATGCGCTGGTGCCGGTGGTCACCGAGCCGGCCTTGATGCCGTCGATTAAAACTAGTACATGATCGGAGTTAGTGCCGCGCAGATAGAGATTGGTGTCCTTGCCGTAACCACCGCTTTGCACCATGTCCACACCCGGCGTGCCTTTTAGTAATTCGGGTAGGGTTCTGACCTGAAGTTTCTCGATGTCCTGACGATTATAAACCGTCATCGCCGTGGCTAATTCGTTCTGCCGAGTCTCGGTTCGGGTAGCCGTCACGACTGTTTCGGCAAGGTTGATAGCCTCATCGCTAGTCGCCGCCCACACTGTAAAAGGCGTACTCGCCAGCAATAAAGATCTGTATAGAATTGTTTGCATATTATCCTCTGCGCCCGCCGCGCATCCGGGTGAAAAAGGACAGAGGAAAAACGGAAAACGAAAAAGACGGAGGCAGGCTAGGCATGGACTCAGACCATTCCGTCAACAGCCCTCCGCTGTCTCGAATGATCTTCCGGGCCAGTCTCCGGGCTTATAAGTGGCTTGAGGCCTGATCTGCGACCTTCCCATGCAAAGCGCACAGTGGCAAAAACGCAGCTCTTTACTTATCTACCGTTGCGGGGGCAGCGCCGGCATGGGCGGTTAAAACCGCCGCACCGACTTCCTGTTTAAGCTTGGCCGAGAAAGCGGCGCAAACACCTGAAAGAAGCGCGCAATTTTAGGGAGTCGGGCATGATAAAGCAAGAGTGTCCGAGCGGGTCGCCCACAATCGGCATTGCAAATACCCCTTTCCGTGCTATACATTGGTGCATTGATTAATGCTGTTAACTTAGACTTCAACGAATACGGGCGGGATCATGGAAATTCAATCGAAATTGTTAGGCAACCAAGACATCAATCCGGACACTATCATCAATTTTCCGCGCGGCCTACCCGGTTTTGAAGATCAGACCCGCTTTAAATTATTTCATCAGGAAGGCAGCGAGATTGTCTATTGGCTGCAATCGGTCGATAACGCGGAGCTGACTTTTTCCGCGGCTCATCCGTCGCACTTCAACATCAATTATAACTTTACGGTAACCGACCCCGAAGAAGCGCTGCTGCAACTAGAGCCGGGCGACGAACTGGTGATATTAATTCTGCTACACAAAGACAACGAGCAGGATAATGGTAAGCCGACCATTAAAGGCTCGATCAAATCGCCAATCTTAATCAACGCCAACAAACGCATCGGCATGCAAAAAGTATTGGTGGCAATCGAACAAAGCATCACCCTGACCGAGAAGGTCAGTGAGATAGATGTATCTGAAGCTTAAAAAATGCAAACATCCACCGGCGATTGCGTTCGCCGGCGGATGTTTAAATCAGGCGGCCTGAACAGGAATGGAATGACTGGAATGGCTAATACGATTGTTGCCGTCGAAATACACCAAAGTCGGCTTGTAGTTCGTCAGTTCCTTCTCATCTAAGCTGGCGAACGCACAAACGATAATCAAATCGCCAGGGCACGCCAACCTTGCAGCTGCACCGTTAATCGAAAATACGCCGGAATCTTCTTCGGCGCGAATCGCATAGGTGGTAAAGCGTTGACCATTGTTAATATTGTAAATATGGATTTGCTCGTACTCCCTGATGCCGGAAAAATCCAAAATTTTACCGTCTATAGCACACGATCCTTCGTAATCCAGCTCGGAATGCGTTACCCGCGCACGGTGTAACTTAGCTTTAAGCATGTTTATGTTCATGGTAAACAAGGTCGAATACTAGGGCCGGCGATTATGCCTGAAATTGACTCTGCTATCAAATTTAAGCATTAGCTTTTAAAGGTAAAAACCAATGCAGTCAGTTGTTTATTGTAGAAAAATACAGGTTATCGATCAGGCGTGTAGTGCCCAGCTTGGCAGCAGCCAAAATCAGCAGATTAGCGTCGCAGGTGCTGGCCGGCAATAAATCCTTGCTACGGCAAATGCTGAAATAGTCGACGGCAAAACCGGCTTGCTGCAGATTTTGGCGCTGCCGTTCTGCCACGGCTGGATAATCGACATGTCCCGCTAAAATCTCGTCGCGTGCAGCGATCAAGGCTTGATAGAGCTTGGGCGCGTGCTGTCTTTGTTGGTCGGTCAGATAGCCGTTGCGGGAACTCATCGCCAAGCCATCGTCCTCCCTAACCGTTGCCACGCCCTGGACTGCAACGGGTATATTCAAATCGGCGACCATTTGCCGAATCAGCGTCAGTTGTTGAAAATCCTTCTCGCCCAACAACAACAGGTCGGGCTGGACCATGTTCAACAGCTTGCAAACAACCAAGGCTACGCCGTCAAAATGTCCGGGCCGGCTGGCCCCGCAATGCAGGGCCGACAAGCCGCTGACTGAAATGCCGGTTTGCGTGGCTTGCGGATACATTTCCGTCACCGCCGGCAAGAACAGTAAATCGGCGCCGTTTGCTATCAGCTTTTCCTGATCCTGCTGCTCGGTGCGCGGGTAACTGGCAAAATCTTCGTTTGGCCCAAATTGGGTGGGATTGACGAAAATACTGACCACCATTTTATCGGTCTGTTGCTTGGCCGTGCTAACCAGTTTGATATGCCCGGCATGCAGATTGCCCATGGTCGGCACGAAACCGACGCTATGGCCGGCTTGCCGCCATTGGCGGATGACTTCTCTCAAGGCGGCGACGCTGGTGACTATCTGCATAAGCTTAATAACTGTGTTCGGACGCTGGAAATTGCGCGGATTTAACCGCTTGATGATAGTGGCGCACCGCCTCTTCTATGCTGGAGGCGTCGGCCATAAAGTCTTTAGAAAAGCGCGGCCGCTTGCCGGTGCTGATATTCAACATATCGTACAGCACCAACACCTGGCCATCGCAATCAACACCAGCGCCGATGCCGATAGTCGGAATACTCAGCCGCTGACTTATTTCGGCGGCTAGTTGCGCAGGTACGCATTCCAGTACTAAAAGGCTTGCTCCCGCTTGCTCGATTTTTTCCGCATCCGCCAAAATTTGTTTGGCTTGCTGTTCTTCACGACCCTGCACTTTATAACCGCCTAAGCGATTTACGGATTGCGGTAACAGACCTAGATGGCCGCAGACCGGAATGCCTTGATCCACCAGAAAGCGAATGACGTCGAGCTTGGCGCCTTCCAGCTTGACCATTTGCGCGCCACCCAACTGCATCAAGCTTGCCGCATTCAGCAATGCCTGCTCCGGTGTAGCGTAACTGGCAAACGGCAAGTCGGTAACCACAAAAGCTCGCTTCCTGGCCATTGCCACGCTACGGCTGTGATACACCATATCGCTCAGTGTGACCGGCAAGGTGCTGCCGTGTCCTTGAATCACCATGCCTAACGAATCGCCGATCAGCAGTACGTCGATACCCGCTCTGTCCAACAGCGCGCTGAAGCTGGCATCGTAAGCAGTCAGGCAACTGATTTTCTCGCCGGCTCGTTTCATTGCCGCCAGATCACTGATCGTCAGCGCCTTTAAGGCATCGGCATATAAGTTCATACTGTTATTTTTCGCAAGCCGTCGGGCGGACAAGCCGCCAAGAGTTGCGACAATGAATCCAGGTCCGGAATCTGCAAATCGCTGCTTGCCACATCGGCCAAGGGATACAACACAAATGCCCGCTTGGGCAGCTCCGGATGCGGCACAATCAGGTCCGGTTCGTTAATGCGCTGTTGTGCGTAAAGCAATACATCCAAATCCAGGGTTCTGGCTCCCCAACGCACGTTGCGCAGCCGGCCATGCTGGTTTTCGATTTGCTGTAATTGTCTGAGCAAAACCAAAGGTTCCAGCTCGGTCGAAATTCGCAGCACCGCATTCACGTAATCGGGCTGATCTTGCGGCCCAACCGGCAAGCTGCGGTACAAGGGCGAGAAGGCAATTTCGACCACACCCGGCAAGGCCGCGATTTCCTGTCTGGCCCGATTGACATGATCGACAGAGTCTTCGAGATTGCTGCCCAAGCCTATATAGGCCTCGACAGCTGACTTAGCTAGCGTCATTGCCGACGGGGGCGGGTTTGCCTCGAGAACGGTAACGACCGGTTTTCCGGTTACGGGGTTTACCGCCGCCGGATTTTGGCGGCGCGGTCATTCTTTCCCGCTCCGCATCGTCGGCTTCCTGAAAACGTGTCCACCATTCGACCAGTTCCGGATCGGCGCCGCCGGTTTCCGCGCGTAGCCGCAAAAAATCGTACGCTGCTCTGAATTTAGGCTGCTCCAGCAAACGATAAGGCCTTGGCCCAACCGTTCTGGAGAACTTGTTCTGCAAAAACCACACTTCGCGCATCGATTGGGTGATGTGGCGCGGTAGCGCAGTGACCTTGATTTGCCGGGTCAGCACTTCGTTGGCGGCGTTCTGATAGGCCAGTGTTTCGTTTTCGCCGTGGGCGATGCGTCTTTGCGCGGCTAATTGCAGCGGCTCCCACAACAGGGCGGCTAATAAAAAATAAGGTGTCAGCGTTTTGCCGTCGTTGAAGCGGGTGTCGGAGTTTTCCAAGGCCCGGATCAAGAACAAGCGCGGAAAATCATGATCTTCGCTGGCCAGGCAGCGATCGGTTTCCGGAAATAAAATCGCAAACAAGCCGTAATGCCTGAGCATCTCGAAGGTTTGTAGGCCGTAACCGGACAAAAACAATTTAATGACTTCATCGTAAAGACGCGCCGAGGGGATGCTCTTCAATAAATCGGCTTGGGCGTAAATCGGTTTTTCAGTATCCGGATGCAGCGTAAAACCCAGCTTCACGGCAAAACGGATGGCGCGCAGCATCCGCACCGGGTCTTCTCTATAGCGTACTTCCGGGTCGCCGATGAGACGCATGACCGCCGCCGCGTGATCCTGCATGCCGCCGGTATAATCCACCACGGAAAAATCGCGGATGTTGTAATACAGCGCATTGACAGTGAAATCTCGGCGCCAGACATCCTGTTCCAGTGTGCCGAACACGTTGTCGCGCAATAACCGGCCGTCTTCATGCACAACTTGCTGGTCGGATTCTTCCGTTTCCGAGCCGCGAAACGTCGCCACTTCTATAATCTCGCGGCCGAAAAACACATGCGCCAGTCGAAAGCGCCGGCCAATAATTCGGCAATTACGAAATACTTGCTTGATTTGCTCCGGGCTGGCGTTAGTGGCCACGTCGAAATCCTTAGGCTCCCGCCCCAGCAGCAAATCCCTGACGCAGCCGCCCACCAAATAGGCCTCGTAATCGGCTTTTTTCAAGCGCTGCAGCACTTTCAGGGCGTTTTCGCTGATTTGTGCACGAGAAATGCAATGCTCTGATCGCGGATAAATCTTCACGGCACTCGACCCTGCCGATTCATTAACCGGTTCGGCAATTTGCTCAACCGGTGAAAAGATTTTTTTGAAGAAACTAAAAATGACTTTATCCCTTAATTTAGAATGACGTGTGCCAGCTTTTTCGAGGCTTCGGGCGCGAACGTCCTAGCGGTCTTATCATAACACCTCGCCAGATTTAAGCTCAATCCAGCACATTCTTTTACATTCCCTTGGGTTAAATGTAGAATTTCGCCATTCGCCGAATATTTTGGTGTAATAACATAAAAATTGGCTGTACTTGTCGCCCTTAGGCCGGTGACGGGGAATTTATATCGGAGAGTGGAGCGTATGTTTAAAAAAATTTTACTGGGTTTTGTAGACCAGCCTGTATTTACTAGTCTATTCGTCGCCGATTTCGCATTATTGGTTTTCCATAGACCGCCCTTTTTATTTTCAATTGTCATGATGGGCGCGCTGGTGGCCATGAGCATGTACATGGGGCAAAAACTGGCGATTTTCGACAAATAATTGCGACAATCCGCTAAAGCAAGCACTCCAAAACCCGGCGTGGATTTACCGTCCCCTCCGGGTTTTTTGCGTCGGCTGGCGGCTGCTGGTTACGATGCTTTCTTACTGCTGGCGATATGGTTTTTCGCCACGGCCATCGCTCTGCCTTTTAACGCCGGCCAAGCATTTGCCAGCGATCAGTTTTTTTATCCACTTTATCTGCTCGGCATCAGCTTTGTTTTCTATGGCTGGTTTTGGACCCACGGCGGCCAGACCCTGGGTTTGCGCGCCTGGAAAGTTAAAGTCAGCGCCTTGGATGGTCGCTCTCCCAATTGGCAGCAAGCCAGCGTCCGCTTCGTTGGCGGTTTATTATCCTGGGTTTGCTTGGGGCTAGGGTTTTTCTGGTGTCTATTCGATAGAAACGGCCAATGCTGGCACGATTACCTGTCAAAAACCCGGCTGGTTTTTCAGGAAGAAAAGCGCTGACGGCAAAAGCGGATATGCTATATTCCAGGCTCGATCAACCTACCAGCCGGGAATATACGATGAAAACAATAACAATACTTTTCTCCCTGTTTGCCGCCGTTGCCGCCGGCACCGCCAATGCCGAAGTCAAACTGGCGGATAACTCCAAATTACTGGGTAAATGGCAGGTCACTCACGAAGCCCTGGCTCTCGACCGCGAAAAGAAGCCCTTGCACGTCACTTGGGAATTTCAAAAAGACGGTACCTTGATAACCACCGGTGAAGATGCGCGTAGCGGCATCGGGGAAATGACCATCCCAATCAAATATAGCGTGGCCGACGGCGTGATAAAAAAGCAAGTCACACCTGGCCGGGAAAAATACGAAGATTGCGCGGTGGTGGAAATGGACGAAAAAGATGCGATTTTGAAATGTAAGTTTCTTTATTTGTTCATGACGCGCAAATAACCGCCGTCATAACGCTCCACGGAACGGAAGCAAGGGTTTTCCGTTCCGTGGAGAGGCAACTATGCCGCCTAGCTGACCCGCTTAACCGCGATCAGCGCGCCTAAAAACACCAAAGCACTCGGCAACATCGCCATCAACATCGGATTCATGTCGTAAACCAAACCGACATGGCCGGCAATCTTGTCGAAAATGTTAAATGTCATCCCGATCACGATGCCCATCATGATCCGCGCGCCGGTGCTGGTGCCGCGACCGATGCCAATCACAAACGGCGCCGACACCATCAACATCACAAAGGTCACAAACGGGTTGATTAAACGGCTCCAAAATGCCAACTCGTAACTTTGCGACTTTTGATTGTTCTGCTTCAGGAAATCGATGTACATGAACAAATCGTAAAGCGACAGGTTGTCGGATTTAACGACAGCCACTTTCAACAAATCCGAGTCGATGCTGGATTTCCAGCTTTGTTCTGCTTGAGTGCCGGCATAAATTTGCTGCCGATTGATTTCGGATTGTTTGACGCTTTCCAAGCGCCATTGTTTGTCGCCTAAAAACTGCGCATGCTCGGCCTGAGTGATGCGGTTGAGTTTATGTGCATCGTCGACATCGTAAATGCGTACATCGGCCAGCGAGCCGTCGTCGAGAATTTTGCGGACGTTGATAAAGCTATTGCCTTCTCTCAGCCACATCCCGTATTGCGAGCGCATCACCACGCCGTCGTGCAGCGCCGTGGTTTTCAGCACTTGTGCGGCGCGCTCGCAAGACGGCGCGACGAATTCGCCCACCAGCACGGCAACGCTTACCAACAGCAAGCCTGCCAGCATAATGGTTCTGATAATCCAGGCGATGGATAAACCGGCGCCGCGCATCGCCACAATCTCGCGGTTATTCGCCATCGAGCCCACGACGAACAAGCTACCCAGCAACGCCGCCGACGGTACCAATTCGTAAAATACCCGCGGCGAGGTTAAGGTCAAAAACCATAAAATCTGTTTCAAGCCGTAACCGCCTTGCCCCAAATCTTTTAACTCGTCGCTGAAGCTGAATAGATTGAACAGCGTCAATAACAATATCACCGCAATTAAGGAGCCCTTGACGACTTCTTTGACGATGTAAATGGTTAATACGTTGATCATGACAGCTTCTCCTTAAGACTTTGCGACAACCATTGCCAACCGTACAAACGCATCAACATTAACAAACCCAAGACCAGTAACAAGGCGTCCACCCAGAAATAGCCCAGCCAGGAGGGCAGCGCCCCGCTGATTACCCAACTGTGGTTGACCCGCTGCAAATTGCCGTAAACGAAATAAATCCCAAAAGCTACCAGCATACTGCCGTATATACCGCCGCGCGGCGACAGCTTAGCTAAGGGCACTGCCAGAAAAGCCAATAAAATAACCCCTAACGGCGTGCTGAAACGATCCTGCAACTCGGCGACATCGCGCAGTTCCGGAGACAGCCATAAATTCTCGGTAGTAGTAGCCTCGCGGCCCAAATTCAAAATGGTGACCTTTTTTTCGATCAGCACGGCATATTCTTTAAATGTCTCAATGGTGAAGTCCTTGTTGCCTGGTACGCCTTGAATCCGTTCGCCATTTTCCAACACCAGATACAAGCCGCCGGGCAAATTTTTCAACCAACCGTATTCGGCGTTTACCACGCCGGCTTTGTCGCCTTGTTTGTTTTGCACGAACACCTTGTGCATGCGGCCTTCGTCATCGACGTTTTCGGTGTAAAAAATCAACTCGCCGTCGCTGTACTCGCTGAAGCGGCCGGCAGCGATGCCGCGAATATCGGCATTTTGTTTATCCTGATGCATCAACTGCTCGGTTTTGGCCTCCGCCCACGGCGAAGCCAGCATGGATAGCGCCATACCCGCCAGACTTAACGGTATGACCAGCATAAATATCGCCCGATAAATGGTAAACACGCTGCCGCCGGCCGAGGAAATTGCCGCCATCTCCTGCTCGCGGTACATGCGGCCCAATACCATCAATACCGCCATGAACAGCGCGGCGGGCAGGAAGGTGGTCGTGGCGACGACGATTTTCAAACCCAGTAAGGTCATCACCGTATCGTTGGCGATATTGCCTTCGATGGCCTGCGCCAATACCTTGATAAATTTGCGGCTGACGATGATCACCACCAACACGACCAACACGGCGGTGACGGTGTGAAACAGCTCCTTGATTATCATTTTATCCAGCACCGTCAACAGCCGGAAAGGCCGGCCCGCGCTGGGTAATCCTCGCTCAATGCTCAACAACTCACTCCTAATTTCTAAGGTATAATCGAACCACAGACCGCTGCATCCGGCGCAAACCCTCAATCCCAGATACTTACAGACTACTCTCATGGACTATTCTATAGAAAGCTCACCCTTAGACAAACTGCAAAGCGACTGTCTGCTGGTCGGAATCTACGAAAATCAACAACTCAGCCCGGCGGCAACCCAATTGGACAGCCAATTCGGCGGTTTGTTGACCAAGCTAATCGGCCGCGGCGACATCAGGGGCAAAAACGCCGAAACCTTATTGATCAATAACCTGCCCGACGGCAATATCGCCCGCATCGTGCTGCTCGGGTTTGGCGAGCGCGGCAAAGTCACGCGCAAGCAATACCGTAAAGCTTTGGCGGCTGCGATTAAAATCGTCAAGGACAGCAAAGTCAGTGCCGCCAGCTGCGCACTGCTGGATATAGACGTCAACGGTGCGGATAGCCAATGGAAAGCCCGCCAAGTGGTGGAAGTATTCAACGATGGTCTGTACCAATATAGCGCCACCAAAAAAGTCGACGACAAAAATCCGCTGCAAAAGCTGGCTGTAGTGGCCGACGATAGTCAACAAGGTTTGGCCGAATCGGGCCTGCAACAAGGTATCGCCATCGCCAGAGGCATGGAATTGGCCAAACACTTGGCCGACCTGCCCGGTAATATCTGTACGCCTACTCACTTGGCCGAACAAGCCCTAGCTCTGGCCGGCGAGCACGACAAACTCACCTGCGAGATTTTGGAAGAAAGCGACATGGAAGCCCTGGGCATGGGCTCCTTTCTGTCGGTATCGCGCGGCAGCCGCCAGCCTGCTAAATTGATTTGTCTGGATTACCAAGGCGGCGACAGCAACGCCAAACCCATTGTCTTGATCGGTAAGGGCTTAACTTTCGATGCCGGCGGCATTTCCTTGAAACCCGGCCTGGGCATGGACGAAATGAAATACGACATGTGCGGCGGCGCCAGCGTGTTGGGTCTGGTGCGCATGGCGACATTGTTGAATCTAAAATTAAACATCGTCGGCTTGATTCCGGCCTCGGAAAACCTGCCGGATGGCGCGGCCAACAAACCAGGCGACATCTGGACCAGCATGTCCGGCAAAACCATCGAAATCCTGAACACCGATGCCGAAGGCCGCTTGATTTTGTGCGACACGCTCACCTACGCAAAGAAATATAACCCGGATGTGGTCATTGATATGGCGACCTTGACCGGCGCCTGTATCGTCGCCTTGGGCCGGGTACCGAGCGGCTTGTTCGGCAACGACGACAAACTCTGCAACGATTTGCTGAGCGCCGGCGATGCCGCCTGCGACTTGGTTTGGCGCATGCCGATCTGGGAAGAATATCAGGAGCAACTAAAATCCAACTTCGCCGATCTGGCCAACATCGGCGGCCCGGACGGCGGCAGCATCACGGCAGCGGTGTTTTTATCCAAATTTGCTGAAGAATACCGCTGGGCGCATATCGACATCGCAGGCACCGCTTGGCGCACCGGCGCCAACAAAGGCGCCACTGGCCGGCCGGTCCCGCTGGTAAGCCAGTATTTGCTAAACCGCGCCTCGGCTTAAGGCCGAGCGTAACAGAGGCTTTCGCGGTGATCCGGTGTCGCGAAAGCCTCTGCTACTTTCCGCAGGCTTAAAACGACATGACCGACCCCAGTCATTCGCCATCCCTCCCCGAAGTCAGCTTCTACGTGCTGGCGACCCACGACCAGCAACAACGCCAGGATTTTGCCTGCAAGCTGATCGAGAAAATCTACCGCAGCGGCCATTTTCCCTATGTGCTGACCGACTCGGCGGAGCAAGCCGAGCAAATCGATAAAGCCTTGTGGACCTTCCGGGCCGGCAGTTTTATTCCGCACCAAACCTATCGCGGAGAAATCCCGGCATTTACCGGCACCATCCTAATTGGTGGCGAAAACATTCCTGAGGGCTGGCAGAATATTGTCGTCAACCTATCCGGTTTGTACCCGCCGACCACCGCCCCGACCGAGCGCATCCTGGAAATATTGGACAACAGCGAAACGTGCAAACAGGCCGGCCGCCAGCGTTACCGGCATTACCAGCAAGCCCAACTGGCGATTACTACCCACAAAATGTAGGGTGGTCACGTGGCGAACTAGAAAATGCAACGAGGACTTCGCCCCGGTTATCGCCAGCCAAAGCAAAGCTCAGAAAAGTGGAATCCCAATTTGCACAACGCATCCGCCCTCTCGCGCCATGAAAAGTAAAACGCTGATTGTTGCCGCCTTGCTTATAGCTGTCACCGCACTATTTCTCTATAGCCGCCGCCCGCAGCCGGTGGCAGTGGAGGCTTACACTTTGGCGGAAGGCGAGGTGCGGGCGACGGTAGCGAATACCCGGGTGGGTACGGTCAAAGCGTGTCGGCGGGCCTATCTGGCGCCGGCGACCGGCGGGCAAGTGGCGCAGCTGCGGGTTAAGGAGGGCGACAAAGTCAAGCAGGGTCAGGTGTTATTGGAGGTTTGGAACCAGGACTTAAAAGCTCAGGTTGAACTGCAAAAAGCCCAGATCAATGCCAGCCGAGCCAGCGCCGAACAAGCTTGCCAATTGGCCGGTGGCGCGGAGCGGGAAGCGGCCAGGATGACGCAATTGCAAAAACACAAAAACGTGGTGTCTGTGGAGCAAGTCGATAAATCAGTGACGGGTGGCAAGTCGCAGCGCGCGGCATGCCGGGCCGCGCTGCAAGCCATTGAGGTGGCAGAGGCGCAATTGGGCGTGGCGGAAGCGGCGGTGCTGCGTACCTTGGTGAAAGCGCCGTTTGACGGCACGGTGGCGGAAGTGAATGCCGAATTGGGTGAATTTGTTACACCGTCGCCGCCGGGGATTCCAACCTTGCCGCCCATTGACTTGCTGGATGTCAGCTGTTTGACCGTTTCCGCGCCTATCGATGAAGTGGACGCAGCCAGCATCAAGACCGGCATGAGTGCTTGTGTGTCGCTGGATGCGTTTCCGGATAAGCGTTGTTCCGGCATTGTCACCCGCGTCGCGCCCTACGTGTTGGAAAAGGAAAAACAGGCGCGCACGGTGGAAGTGGAAGTGACCTTGCGCGATCCCAAAGATCTCGCGGAGCTGTTGCCGGGTTACAGCGCCGACATTGAAGTGTTGCTCAGTCAAAAAGAACGCACGCTGCGTTTGCCGGCCGAGGCGATTCTGGAGAATCATCGCGTATTGTTGATAGACGCAGACCATGTATTGCATGAACAGAGCTTCCAGCCCGGTTTATCCAACTGGAGTTTCACCGAAGTACTGTCCGGGCTGAAAGCGGGCGACCAAGTAGTAACGTCAGTTGGCAAGGAAGGCGTGGCGGCCGGCGTAACGGTCAGCGTCAAGCCATGATTCAGCTCAGTGGCATTCGCCGGGTATTTCAGGTTGGCGAGCAGACCGTACAGGCTTTGAACGGTATAGACCTGTCTATCGGGCCCGGCGAATATGTGTCGGTGATGGGGCCGTCCGGATCGGGCAAATCGACGCTGTTAAACATTGTCGCGCTGCTTGATCAGCCCTCGGCCGGCCAATACTTATTAAACGGCACCGATGTCACCCGGCAAAGCGATGACGAGCTGGCGCGGATTCGCCGCGACAATATCGGCTTTGTGTTTCAGTTTTTTCATTTGATTCCCAGGCTCACCGCAGCGGAAAACATCGAAATGCCGATGATTCTGGCTGGGGTCGATAGTAAGCAGCGCAAGCGGCGGGTGTTACAGGCGCTGACGTCCGTGAGTTTGCTGGAGCGTGCCGAACACAAGCCCAATCAATTGTCCGGCGGCCAGTTGCAGCGCATTGCCATTGCCAGGGCGATGATCATGCAACCTGGTATTTTGCTGGCCGACGAGCCAACCGGCAATCTGGACAGCAAATCCGGTCGAGACATCATCGAGCTGCTGGAGAATTTAAATCAGCAAGGTGTGACGTTAATCATCATCACTCATGATCAAAATATCGGCGGTAGAGCCAAGCGGCAGTTGCGCATTGTGGACGGCCGTTTGGCGGACGGCGCGGTTTAGTTTTTCATTTAGAACGGTGCTAAAAAAGCTTGGCGGCCATAACTTTGTCGTTAGAGTTTTCCTGGTTGTGCGATACTGTCAACAGAGTTGACACGCCAGTAGGCTGAGGAGGGATGATGGAGCGATATAGATTAAGTTTTTGTAATGCCATCAAGCTGGATGATGACTTGGCGGAGTTTATTGTCGATGAGGGAGTGGAACTCAATTTGGCGCTTGTCGACGAATATCATGCTTGGATCGTGGCGCATTTGCAGAGGCCCTATCTGCTGCTGGTGCACAAAGTAAACGCCTACCACTATGACTTCGCCTCGCAAACTGCTATGGGTACTTTGCTGGGTATTAAAGCGGCGGCATTTGTGGTGTATACCCATATTAGTCAGCTAACCACCCAAGTTATGTTGTCAATGCCGCGGGATGCCGATTGGGTTTATCGGATTTTCAATAATCGTGACGATGCGTTGATGTGGTTGGGAATGCAGCGGGAATCGAACGATCACGACGGAAAAACTTTAAAATCTACCTCTAAGTCATTAATTCGTTAGAATCTGTGTTTTCAGCCACAGATTGGGAAGTTTTTTGTGACTCAGCTCAAATATCGTTCTATTTTTACGCCAGCCAGCGACGAGCAACGGCAGGAAAATTTTGCTGATTATTGGCTGTTTACCCAACAACACGGCGGTGAGTTATTGGAAGCGGACCGGGATTTGGCTAAAAAGCGCGAACGATTGGCGTATTTTCAAAATAATCCGGTGCGCTTGCACAAGCCCTTAGAGGACCCGGAAGCATTTTATCGCAATTATGTGCAGATGGTGGACGATCCAAAATCCTTGGACAGGCTGACCTTGTTACTCTGCGGTATCTATAAATTTGCTCGCCACGAGTGGGTAGGTATCAAAGGCGCTTGGGATGTGGTGCCGGATATGGCTAATTCGCATAGCGTGGAAGACAAAATTTCCCGAGTGCATCTGGCCGAAGAGTTTTGCCATTGGCGTTTGTTTGATGAAATGCTGAAAACCTGCGGCTTAGAGCGGGTGGTATGGGAACCGTTGACCCCGTTTAAGGAAATGATCTACGAACAATTTCCCAAGTTGCCGGGGGTATTGATGGATACGCCGGCCTTCGTCACCGAGTTAATGGGCGTCAGCTTCTATTGTCATTTGTATCCGTTATTCGACGAGTTATTGGCCGACGAGCTGGAAGTTAGAGATCGTCTGAAAGCCTTGCTGGACGAAATCACCATCGACGAAGTCGCGCACGTCGGGCAACGCCGTAATTTCATCGGGCCGTTGGGCATTAAGATTGCCCGCTACCTGGTTAAGCCGTTTTACATACTGTTTTATCAGGACATTCCGGAAGTGGGCGAATTATTCGATGTCAAGCAAATGATCGCTCACGGCGAAGCGTTTGATTTTAATCAATTGCCGGACTACATGGTCGCCCGCAGTTGGGTTCCTTCTTATTGCAAGGTTGCCGCTTAAAATCTGGTCTCGAAAGCGACTGCCAATTCAGCAATGACATACCTTTGGTCAGGCGTTGCAAGCAACCCGGTATCTGAAGAACAGGCGTTTAGCCAGTTTGGCTTAACGCAGAAACGGCAACATCACCCCAAACACCAAAATCAGCGTAGTGCCGATCAGGGCGGTTTGGCCGGGAATTTGTTCGAATAGCAAGACGCTCCAGGCTAGGCTTAATACCGGGGCCAAATACCCTATGGAGCTCACCAAGGCTGCTGGCGCGGCTTGATAAGCCCGAGTCATATAATGTTGGGCACCGCTGCCCGACACGCCTACCAGGAGCAATAAGCCCCAACTTTCCGCCGAGCCCGGCAGGCGATAGCCATACCGCGCAAAATAAATGCCGTGTAACGCCAAGCCCACCAGGCAAAAATAGAAAATTACCGTTTGCGGTGTATTGCTGCGCCCGGCACGCGCCACCATCAAATAGGCCAGCGCCGACAACAGGCCGGCCAGCAAGGCCATGGCTTGTCCGAATAAGTTGTGGCTATTTTCGAAATCAAATAGCAGCGATACCCCACTGAACGAGCCGATAATGGCCAGCCAAACCAATAGCGAGTTTTTTTGGCCCAAAACCAGTGGCCCTAACAACATGACGAACACACCGCTGCTGGCGGTAAGAAACGCGCTTTCGCCGGGACCGATGCGGACGATGGCCGCGAATGACAGCATCAAGGCCGTGCTACCGAACAAGCCGCGCAACCACAGCGAGGGGCGGGCGTCGCCGAACAGGCCGAGCAGTCGGCCGCCGATCAGCGCCGGAATTGTCAGGATCAAGAAATTGGCCAGGATGCGGATAAAGCTGATCATGCTGGGCGGCAAGCCGGTATCGAATAGGCCGATGGCGTATGCGCCGGCGTTCATCACCGAAAACAACACACAAGCGACCAGCATATAACTCAGACCGAGGCGGCTGTTAGGCAGCGGCAAGATAGGCGTGGGAGTTTGGATGGTTTGCGGCTGATTAGTGTCGGCGGGCACTGGTGGCTTGGCTTAAGAGCGTCGGTAAGGGCGAATAGGTTGAGGATAGGGCCGTATCGGTTCGGCCTGACGGCTTGCGAGTCCAAAATGCACATCATTGCGCCGGCTACCGACGCACGGATTTGGTCAGCGTCGCAGGTATATTAACCTCTTAAGGTTTGGATGTGTGGTTTTTGGCGATATTGCCGGGGGATATTCCGAAATATTTGCTAAAAGCAGTGCTGAAATTGCTGGCGTGATTGTAGCCGACATAGGCGGCGGCAACATCGATTTGACAGCGGCTGGATTCTAATAACTGATAGGCGGTTTTCATGCGAATCTCTAATAATAAGCCGTACGGCGTCGTATTAAAAAAGTGATGAAACAATTGTTTTAATTTAAATTGATTGGTGCCGACACGTCTGGATAATTCGGCAACCGATGGCGGGTTTTTATATTCATTTAACAGAATGTTATGCGCGGCTTGGGCAATGGATTGGTCTTTTTTTGAAAATACCGGCGATGTCTTTCGATTATCTTGCCATAGATGGGTCATTTCCGCGGCTAATATCGACAAGGCTTGACCGTGCATAAATACATGTCTTGCCGGATTATTCGGGTCGCAATTTAATAGCTGTCGCGTGGCTATTAATGCCGTATTTGAAATGGGTTTATAACTTATTAAACTAATGCCGTTCTTATTAAAAAATCGCGTTGCGGTATTTTCGCCGAAGTATCGACTCAACCAAGATTTACTCATCGAGAACCGCACTTGGGCCATTGGATTATTGGCTTGATATTGGCGCTCGCCAATACTGGAGCTGAATGCGGTGATCGACGTATAGCCTTCATTAAAAGTAATTTCCTGGCCCTGCGCATCAACGAATCGCGATTGCCCTTGCATGCCCAAAGTCACCACCAGGCGAGGGTTATGCTGATCCATTCGGGTCAGAATGGCTAAATCCTGACTGGGCTGATAATGGGTTTCGATATAGTTCAAGTCTGGGTCGAGCGGAAATAATGTCGAGTAGCCTTTGCCTATGTCATCCGGCAGATACTCAGTCAGGCAATTGCCTTGCTGGCGGGATTGCAATTCGTCGTTTTTGATGCGCCAGCGTCCCGCCGTTTTCTTCGTCATGGCAATCCCTGTGTTGGTGCTAATAAGCAATTTTTATTTAAACTATGTTATTTGGCTTAATTAATAGTTGCTAAATAGGCCGCTGAGTTTTTTTGGATGAGGTAGTCGAAAATTCGGATATTACCGGCTGCTACTTATAGCATAAAAAATATTACTTTTAGCATATGAAAGTAACTCAGGCGGTTGCGAGTGATTCGTTAAAATCAGCATTGTGATAAACGCTTTCCATATTCGAACATTCAGCGATAAATGTTCGGTGGATAGGGTTTTATTTTTGCCGAATGTTGACTGGAATGATCATGAAATACGCCGTGCTGCCCTTACTGAATTTACCCAAATCCTTGCTGGTTTTTTTTGCGCTACTGCAAGCCGGTACTGCCGTCCTGGCAGAGGAAAAGACTGACCAGCTCGATTCCACCGAGGTAGTCGCCAACCCTGTTATCGAAGAAAATCATGTGGACGAGTTCTCCGGCGTATCTGCGGTCGTCACTGAAGAACAAATCCGCGACCAAAATGCATTGGATCTGGCGTCGGTCCTGAAACGAACGCCGGGCGTGCAGATCTCGCGTTACAACCCCGTCGGTGCGTTCGGCGGCGACCAGGGCGGTGCGGTGGCGATTCGTGGCCAGGGTGCCGGCCGGCCTGGTAGCGAGATCAAGACCTATATCGACGATATTCCTATGTATATGGCTACCTGGAACCATCCTTTGCTGGATTTGTTGCCCGTCAACGGCATGCAATCGATTACGGTTTACAAGGGCCCGCAGCCGGCTATCAACGGCAACAATTTCGGTTCGATCAATCTGCAAACCAAGGCTGCGGCGGAGGACGGTTTGCACGGTAGCGGCCGATTGTCTGGCGGCTTTTTCGGCACGATTACCGAGCAAGCCGATGTGCAAGGCAAGTACGGTGATTTCGATTTCTCGTTGGCACAAGGCTACGCCAAATCAGACGGCCATCGCCAAAATGGCTATGGCGAATTACGCAATGTGCTGGGAAAAGCCGGCTATCAGCTAAATCCGCAATGGCGTTCGGACGTGACGTTTCTCTACGCGGATAACCGAGCGGGCGACCCCGGACAATATGGGGTAACCCCGCCTATCGGCGAGTACGATACGGTTGCGGGTATGGTCGCCGCCAGCGTCAGCCACGCGCACGGCGATTGGCAGGGCAAATTTACTCTCTACCATAACGGCGGCGACGGTAATTGGTTGAGTCAAAATACCTACTTCACCGGCTTCGCTGACAACCGCTCGAATCTGCTCAGCCAATACAGCATGGACGGCTTTCGCTGGAAAGAACAGTTTTCGCCCTGGCAGGGCGGCACCTTAACGGCTGGGATAGATAACGAGTGGCTGAACGGTAAAGTGACTAACCTGGGTGCTCAAACCGGCAATCAAGTCTATCAATTCGCCACCCCCACGTTTAGACTCACCAGTCCTTACCTGGCCTTGAGTCACGATCTGGTGCTGAACAAAGAGTGGGTGATGGTCCCGTCTGTGGGCGTCCGTTTTTACGACCATAGCCACTACCAGTCCAAAGCCTCGCCGCATGCCGGTTTGTCATTTGTCTCCGACGATTTAACCGTGTTCGGCAACGTCTCAAACGGCGTCAACTATCCCGGCATTGACGCGGCGGCTAACTCAGGCGCCTTGTCGAACGTGCCGTTAAATCTATTTTCCGGCGGCTTTTTACCGAATTTTTCAGCCGACGGCTGGCAAAACTTGTCGCCTGAAAACGTCGATCATGCTGAAGTGGGTTTGAAAGCTTCGCCGTTCAAAAGTACGCAAATCGATCTGAGCTTTTTCATCGATAACGTCAAGAATCGCTACGTATTCGACTTAACCCAGGGTGCTTATATCAATTACGGCTCGTACTGGATGCGTGGCTTGGAAGCGTCGGTAAAACAAGACTTGATCGCCGACTGGAGTCTATTTGCCGGATTGACGCTACTCAACCCCAGCATCCCGAATTTGCCCTACACCCCGGAACAAGCGGTGACCGCCGGCATCAACGGCCCCATCGGTCCGCTGCGCTTTTCTTTCGATCTGCAATACCAATCAAGAACTTGGGCGTTGAATCGCGCCCGGAATGTCGGCGAGGTGAATAACCAACGTGTCGAAGCCTTTACTGTGGCGAATACCCGGCTGGCCTATCCGATTGCCGAGTTAGGCAAAAAAGGCGAAGTGTTTGTCAGCGTGGAAAACCTGTTCGACAAACGCTATGTCTATCGCCCTGGTTATCAAATGCCGGGTATTTGGGGGCAAATCGGTATTGCCGCCAGCTTCTAGGCGAGTTAATCCATATCCACTCGACAGCGCCGGCTTTCGCCGGCGCTGCTTTTTTGAAATAGCCATGAAATCTCAATCTAGTTTAAACCGTTGCCTCCAATTGCTTTCGGTGCTGGCGCTGACCTTGCCGGGCTGCGCCGCATTTGCCCAAGACCAAGCGTTGCTAATCTCGGCCGCGCGGGTTTTCGATGGCTATACGCTCAGAAACGATGCAGCGGTGCTGATAAGCGACGGCAAGGTCGCCAGGATAGACAGCCGGGATGCATTTAACGATAGCGATGCGCCTCGGCTTGAGCTAGGCGATGCCACCTTATTGCCGGGCTTTATCGAATTGCACGCGCATCTTAGCTACCAACACGTACCGGCTGATACCGTGCTGCGCCATGGCATCACCACGGTGCGCGATGTCGGCGGGCCGCTGCATCAGCCTTACGGTGGCGACGGCAGTTTAAGGCTGATGACGTCCGGGCCGATTATCACCGCGCCGGCAGGCTATCCGATCCCTAACCTGGGCGAAACTGACATAGCCATGCCGGTAGCCGACGCGCAGCAAGCGCGGCAAGCGGTGCGTAAACTGGTGGCCGGCGGCGCGGTAGTGATTAAAGTGGCGCTGGAGCCCGGCGGCGAAGCGGGCGCGCCTTGGTCTGGCGGACACACGCATGCACATTCCCACGCCTCTCACAGCAAAACCCACGATAAGCCCCGTAGTTGGCCGATGTTGGCACCAGCGGTGTTGGCGGCCATTGTCGATGAAGCCCATCTACTCGGTCGCCGGGTGGCGGCGCATCTTGCCGAGCCCAAAGGCGCACAATTGGCCCTGGATGCCGGTGTCGATGAATGGGCGCACACGCCTTGCGACAGCTTGCCGGACGCGCAATTGCAACGGGCCGCGGCACAGCAAGTCAGAATCGTCAGTACCATCGATACCCTGTCCAAATGTCCGGGCGTGAGCAGCAATGTCAGGCGCTTGGCCGAGTTGGGCGCGGAGTTTTTATATGGCGCGGAAATCGCTCACCCCGAAATTCCCTGGGGCATAGATGGGCAGGAATTGCTGTACCTGCAACATCTGGCCGGCATGACGCCGTTGGACGTGCTGCGGACCGCAACCTCCAAAGCGGGCCAATACCTGAATATGCCCTTGCTTGGCTCCTTATTGCCTGGCGCGCCGGCCGATCTGATCGCGGTAAAAGGTGATCCGACGCAAAAGCTTAAGTTGTTGGAATACCCTGATTTGGTGATGTCCGGCGGCAAGCTGATAATCAATTACTTCGAAAATTGATCGGTCCCGGTTCTATAGGGGCTCTGCTCAGCCTCTGGAAAACCTAAGCTCAAGGCTCTAATCCCGAGGTCTATGGAGTGCGTGCGTTTTAGCTGGGTATTTGTTGGCGGTTCCGGCTAAACTGCCGGCTAAGCTTGTTACCCAATCGCCATGCTCAGTAAAGACTTACTTCTTCAGGCCGGCAAAGCCATACAGACTCAACCCCTGCGCGCCGCACTGATTATTTTGGCGATGAGTATAGGCGTGGCTGCCGTGAATGTGTTGACTGCATTGGGCGACAGCGCTCGCAATTATGTGGTCCACGAATTCGAATCGTTGGGTACCCATCTGGTTATCGTCTTGCCCGGCCGCACCGAAACCACTGGCGGCCACCCACCCCTGTTCGGCGAAACCCCGCGCGATTTGACCTTGGATGATGCTGCTGCCTTATTCCGCAGCAAACACGTCGCGGCGATTGCCCCGGTCAGTATCGGCTCCGCGCCGGTATCGGTTGGCGGTCTGGAGCGGGAAACCAATATCATGGGCTCCACGCATGCCTTGCTGCGCGTGCGGCATCTCACCATGGCCCAAGGCCAGTTTCTGCCGGAGGCCGACGCCGATAAGGAAATCTCGGTGTGCGTGATCGGCAAAAAAATCAGCGAGGAACTGTTTGCGCATCAGCAAGCAGTCGGGCAATGGCTGCGCATCAACGACCGGCGCTTTCGCGTTATCGGCGTGCTGGCTAAAGAAGGTCAATCGATAGGCACCGGTTTCGACGAACTAATCATTGTGCCGGTGGCTTCCGCGCAAGCCTTGTTCGACAGCCATTCCTTGTTTCGGATTTTAATTGAAGCCCACTCTGAAGCGGCCATGTATAAGGCCGTCGACGAGGTCCGCAATATCATCAAGTTACGCCACGAAGGCGAGGACGATGTGACGGTGATTACCCAGGATAGCGTGGTGAATACCTTCGATAAAATCCTCGCCGCGCTGACTTTTACAGTGGCCGGTATTGCCGCGGTCAGTCTGGCGGTGGCTGGGGTGTTGGTGATGAATGTGATGTTGGTCAGCGTTAGCCAACGCACTGCCGAAATTGGTTTGCTGAAAGCCTTGGGTGCTACGCAAGGCCAGTTACAACGCTGGTTTTTATGCGAAGCGGCCTTGTTGTCGCTGGCCGGCGCGCTGGTCGGCAGCGTACTCGGTCAGTTCGGTATTTTGATCTTGCAGTGGTTGTATCCGAATTTTCCGGTTGCTCTGCCGATTTGGGCCAGAGTGTCGGCCTTGGCCGTCGCTTTAGTGACGGGGCTGGTTTTTGGGGTGTTGCCGGCCCGCAAGGCGGCGCGACTCGACCCGGTCGCGGCATTGGCGAGACGCTAAGATGAACTGGCTGGATTTAGCCAAACTGGCGTTACGCAGCATCAGCAGCCACAAGCAGCGCTCGTTGTTGACCGCCCTGGGCCTGATCATTGGTATCGCCGCGGTGGTGATTTTGACCTCCATAGGCCGCGGTATTCATAGTTTCGTGTTGGCGGAATTTACCCAGTTCGGCACGCATCTGATCGCGGTTTATCCCGGGAAAACCACCACCTTTGGCTTGTCCGGCGCCACCATCAGCACCGTGCTGCCTTTATCCACTGCCGATGCCGCCAGCCTGGAAAATCTGGATCACGTTTTGGCTGCCATGCCCATGGTACAGGGCAATGCTCGGATCGAGGCCGGCAACAAACAGCGCCGGGCCAATGTGTTTGGCGTCGGTGCCGCATTGCCGCAAGTATGGCAATTAAAAGTCGATAGCGGCCGCTTTTTACCCGACGATGGTCTGGATAATCCGCGCGCGTTCGCGGTGTTGGGCAGTAAGATGCGCACGGAATTATTCGGCAATACCCATCCCCTGGGGCAACGGATTCGCATCGGCAGCGACCGATTTCGGGTGATTGGGGTGATGCAGGCTAAAGGCCAGATGTTGGGTTTTGACCTGGACGATACGGTGTTCGTTGCCAGCGGCAAGGCCATGGAGATGTTTGATCGGCAGAGTTTGATGGAAATCGATTTGCTATACAGCAGTGAGACCAGCGCGGAAACGGTGGAGCAAGCCATCAAACGCCGCTTGATAGCGCGGCACGGTGCCGAGGATTTTACGATCGTTACCCAAAACCAGATGCTGGAAAAAATGGATTCGGTATTGAGTGTATTGACCTTGGCGGTGGCGGCGCTGGGTAGTATCTCGTTACTGGTGGGCTCGGTCGGTATTCTCACCATCATGACCATCGCCGTGTCGGAACGGGTATCGGAGATTGGTTTGTTGCGGGCTATTGGTGCCGAGCGTGGCATGGTGTTTAAGCTGTTTCTCGGCGAAGCGATGTTGTTGAGTCTGGTCGGCGGTTCCGGCGGCGTTTTATTGGGCGTGGCACTGGTAAAGCTCGCCGCTGCTTTCGTGCCGGCATTACCGGTGCAATTGGCCTGGAATTACATCGTCGCCGCTTTTGCAATTTCCCTATTTATCGGCATTGCGGCCGGTGTGGCGCCGGCCATCAAGGCCGCTAGATTGAACCCGCTGGAAGCGTTGCGGGCGGAATGAGCTATGCCCGCCGTAAAAAATGAGGGTAACCAGGGCCTCTGTCAGCGTGGCGAATGGCTTCGGCCAAGTCGGATTCTGGGCTATGCTTATCAACATTGGTAGCCAATGTTTTTTAAGAGGCGTTTATGCTGAATATTTGTAATTATTACGAGCGATTGGTGATAGACCGGCTTTGGAAGCTTGCTGAGCAGGCTGACGAGCCTTTCAGTCAAGCGTTTCAGGAAGACGTGGCCTGTCTGGCGCTGAACCAATTACCGCCGTGTTATGTGCGGAACACCATCGATAAGGGTATTAATGTCAGCGAGCAGCAATATCAGGAGATGGCCGGTGCTGTCGATATGGCGGTGGAGCAGGCGATAAAGCAGGTTTTGCGCCGTCCTCGCGAGCACCGCAATGATTGAGTTTTTGTCATTAACCTTTGACGTCGCCGATTCGGTAAAGCCATGAAAAACGCTTTGATTTTTTTACTAATAGCTGGCAGTTTGCCGGCTTGCGATTCTTCACCGCCAGACAAGGCGAATCCGCCAGTGGTGCCGCAGCCGCTGGCGGATGCAATCAAGCAACCCATGGATCAGGCCAGGGATGCGGAAAAGCAAATTTTTGAAAGCGCGGATCGGCAGAAACAGCAGGCAGACGAGATGTAAGGTGGGGCAGAGATTCGATAACCGATGTTATTGAATCTCTGCCGCCAAGTACCCTGCCGCTGGCGCGAGCAGGGTGGGTTGGGCTTACTTAAATTTAGGGCAGTCGAGATAGTCAGGATGCGCGGAAATAACCACGGCAACGCGATGATTCTGATCCGCCGTGTTATCGGGGCCACCCGCTTCGCCGATAGCTTTGGAGACCAGTTGCGAGGCTCTGGCACCGTTTTTAATCAGCAGTTCGGTAACGGATTTAGCCCTTCTTTCCGATAAGGCTTGGTTAGCCGCAGGTTTGCCCACTGTGTCGGTGGAAGCAGTGACAGTCGCTGTCGCATCGGGATGGTCGTGTAAAAAGTGACCGATATGGCTGATGGTGTCTTCCTTGGTTTTAAACGGCACATGGCTGCCGGTTTTAAAGTAGGCCACGGTTTCGTGAATGGTTTCCACGTGATGGTGGTTTTGCGAATGGACTTCGGTCAGCCATTGGCAATACTCTTTTTCCGAGGCCAAAACGTGTGCCGCAGCTGATTTTGCCGCCTCTTGCGCTTTCAGAGTCTCGTCGATGTTCCAGTAATAATCGTTTTGCCAATGTTTCAACACATGATTGGCGGTTTTCAAGTCCTGTTCAGCCGCTGAAGCATGCAGCAAAGCTTGGCCGTAATGACCTTTGGATGCAGCATCAATCTCAGCGCTGAGCCCGGCCACATCCTTTTTCGGAGTGGAACAGGCGGCCAGCGACAGAGCCATAACGGCAAGCGGGATGTATACGTATTTTTTTGTCATGATCTTATCCTCAATATCGAGCGGTATCGTCCGCGTTACTTGCCATGATCCAGCGTGTCGGTATAGCCGTGATCCAGCGGGCCGAAATGAGTCCAGTAGCCGGGGTAATGCAGACCGAAGTAACGGGTATCTTCGCTAAAACGATCCCAGACGTAGGGCGGAGAGATAAATTCATCGGTGGGAATCGGCGAGGCAATCAGCTCCGCTACGCCTATTACAGTGCGGCTGACGGTGTGAGCTACGCCACGCAGCAGACCCCAACTTGAACCCAGCAGAATGTTTTGGTCGTGAGTGATGTTGACCACGTTTTTAGGGATTTCGATAAAACTGAAGGCGGTGTTAGCAAAGCCTTGGCTAACTCTGGAAGTGAAACCTGCCAGATAACCCGGATGGTTTTCGTCTGCATTTGCCATTTGGCTGGCCAATAATGCACCTGACAGCAAACAGGTGGTGAGGAATTTATTTTTATTCATGTTAGATACTCCCGTGGTGTTACAAATTTAATTCTACGTAGCATGCCTAAGCATAGCAGCAGAACGCCGAAAACACTGGAAGTTGGACAGTAACGCACGGCGCGGATAAATGCAAATACCTTATGAAGCCAGGTGTTTGTATTGGCCGGCTGGCAAGCTAAAGTTATCGGGCGTCGATTTCTACGCGATTTCGGCCGTTTTTCTTGGCGCGGTAAAGGGCGTCGTCGGCTGCTTGAATAATGGCTTCCAGGGAGGTGTCGGCCATTATCCGGCACGAGCAGACGCCAATCGACAGGGTGGTCGGTATGGGCTGATTTTGGTATTGAAACGCATGCCGCATCACCGTCAGTCTGATGCGCTCCGCCAACGTGGTTGCGGCATCGCTGGAAATGTCACGCAACAACATGATGAATTCTTCGCCGCCGTAGCGGGCCAGGAAATCCTCCTGGCGCATTTCCGCATTCAGGATTTTCGCCAGTTCTTTAAGGACCTGATCGCCGGCGAGGTGGCCGAAATTGTCGTTGGTGCGCTTGAAATGGTCGGCGTCGCACATCATCACCGTTAATCGGGTTTCGTTGCGTTTACAAAAAGACAATTCCTGTTGCGCGCGCAGCATGAAGGCGTTGCGGTTCAGAATGTTGGTCATCGCATCCAGATTCGCCGCCGCGTATAGCGCCTGTTCGGATTTGGCTTCGTTGGCGCGTTTGTAATCGATTTTTAAGTAAGTGTCGCCCAACAGGATTCGGTCGAGTAATTCGAGTTTATGTTTTGCGACCCGCTTGCCGTTGACGTAAGTGCCGTTGGTGGAGTTTAAGTCTTCCAGCAGGATATGCTGGTTTTGTACCCAAAGTCTGCCGTGGCGCCGGGAGACCTTAGGGTCGGGAATCAGAATGTCCACGGCCGGTTCGCGGCCCAACACATGCTGATGATGGTGCAATTTGTATTGCTTGCCTTGATCGCTACCGGATAACACCACCAAATACGGCTCCAGCTCCGAAGTGTCACGACTGTTTTCGGATAATTTGCCGATTAAGGTGTTGGACAAGATTAACTGAGTTTTGTCGGGAGGCGTGGTCATCGGGCGAGTCCTAATCATCTCCTGGCTTGGGTAATGAAATATGCTTTTGGGGCGTTATTCGGGCAGTTGCGAGATTATCTTGTCGATCAGGCGCGCTGTAAGAAACCTCCTACAGAGCCCAGTGTCGCAGATAGGCGGATGGCTAGCAAGGGATGTAAGCATGTGGCCAAACGATTTGAGGCCATGTTCAGCGTGGCGCGGTAAGAACTGCTCAGCGGAGCCGAAGCGCGTGGCTTCGGCTCGAGCAATGGTTAAGCGAAGGCTTTTTTGAAAAACTCCGGCATCGCCAGACTGGCTTTGTGGATGTCGCTGTTGTAATAAACGGTTTCGAAGCCTTTGTTGGCTGCGTCCTGCTCGCGGAATGCGGACAAGTCGGATTTGCTGGCCATCGTCGCGCTCCACCAGCCGGATGGATAAATGCATTGCGGGAAGAATACGGTTTGGAAGTTTGCAAATCCGCCTGCTTTCATTTCATCGCGCATTTCCTTGAGAATTTTCATATGCAGCAGGGCTGATTCGCTTTGTTGCACGACGATACCGTTCTCACTCAACGCTCTGAAACAATCTTTATAAAAATCGGCGCAGAACAAGCCCTCAGCAGGGCCGACAGGATCGGTGCTGTCGACGATGATGATGTCCACGCTATTCGGCGCGGCTTCCTTTACCCATTTGATGCCGTCGATGAATTTCAGGTCGGCGCGCGGATCGTTGTTGGATTCGCACAACTCCGGAAAATAGATTTCCGCCAAGCGGGTGACGCGCTCGTCGATGTCGATTTGCACGGCCTTTTCGACGCCTGGGTGTTTCAATACCTCACGCAAAGTACCGCAGTCGCCGCCACCGATGATCAATACATTTTTCGGATTGGGATGGGTGAACAATACCGGATGGCTGATCATTTCGTGATAAAAGAAATTATCCCGAGTCGAGACCATGGTGCAGCCGTCGATCACCATTAGATTACCGAACTGTTCGGTTTCGTAGATTTCCAGAAACTGAAATTTGGATTGCTCCTCGTGCAGTTTGCGTTTGATTTTTAACGAGAAGGCCGAACCGGAAGGCTCTTGGGCTTCGCTAAACCATTGATCGTCGAGCATGGGAAAGTCCTGTAAAAAGTCATATAACGTTCATCATTATACTTTAGAATTTCTACCTCTTTATGACAGTTAGGATACCGCGCGTGCCGACACAACCCTGGTCGATTGAACAATCCAAGCAGCTTTACGCTATTCAGCAATGGGGTAACGGTTATTTTTCAATTAACGACCAGGGCCATGTCTGCGTGAAGCCGCAAGCCGATTGCGCGACCGAAATCGATCTGTTCGACATTGCCCAGGCCTTGCGGGGCAAGGGCTTGAACTTCCCGGTGCTGGTGCGGTTTACCGATATTTTGTGCGACCGCATCCGCCAGCTGCAGCAGGCCTTCGACCAAGCCAGAGCCGCGAACCATTACAGCGGCCATTACACGCCGGTCTATCCGATCAAGGTTAATCAGCAAGGCAATGTGGTGGAAAGCATTGTTGCCGCCGAGCATATCGGCCTGGAAGCTGGCAGCAAACCGGAATTGTTGGCGATTTTGGGATTGGCCAAACCTGGTGGCACCATCGTCTGCAACGGTTACAAGGACCGGGCTTATATCCGCATGGCTTTGATGGGCCAGTTAATGGGCTTGTCGGTATTCATCGTCATCGAAAAGCCCTCCGAGCTGGAGATGATCATCGAAGAAGCCGCCAAGTTACAGGTGACGCCGTTGATCGGTTTGCGGGTGCGTTTATCGACTATCAGCGCCGGCAAATGGCAGAACAGCGGCGGCGAGAAATCCAAGTTTGGTTTGCACGCCAGTGAAGTGTTGCAACTGATTGCCCGTTTGCAACAAGTGGACATGCTGCACTGTTTGCAGTTGATGCACTTTCATATGGGTTCACAAATCGCCAATATCCACGACATCAAACTGGCCTTAAAAGAAGCCGGCCAGTTTTACCTGCAATTGCATCAATTGGGTGCCAACATTACCACGGTCGATGCCGGTGGCGGTTTGGGCGTGGATTACGACGGCAGCGGTTCGCGACGGGAATGTTCGATCAACTACAGCGTCAACGAGTACGCGGAAAACATCGTCCGCGCCTTTGCGGACGTGGCTCAGCAGCACGGTCTGCCGCAGCCCAATATCATCACCGAATCCGGCCGGGCCATCACCGCGCATCATGCGGTGTTGATTACTAATGTTACCGAAGTTGAAAGCCTGCAAGGCGCGGCGACGGCGGTGGCGATTAGCGGGCAAAATATCGCCGAGGCTTATCACAATGCCCAATTCAACATGGCTGAAGCCCGTGCCCAGTTCGTGCAAGGCGATTTGTCTTTGACCGATCTGGCCGAAGCCGAAAAGCACTATGTCAGTTTGTGTCAGCAAATTCAGCGCGAGCTGAATCTGGATAACCACCATCACCGGGAAATTTTGCAGGAACTGGATGAAAAACTGGCGGACAAGGTGTTCTGCAATTTCTCCTTGTTTCAATCAATGCCGGACATTTGGGGCATTGACCAGATTTTTCCGATCATGCCGATTCATAATCTGCAGCAGCAACCCAACCGGCGCGCGGTCCTGCAAGACTTAACCTGCGATTCGGATGGCCGTATCGATCAATACGTCGATCATCAGAACATCGCCAATACCATGCCGCTGCATACCATTACCGAAGATCAGGACTATCTGATCGGCTTTTTCATGGTCGGCGCGTATCAGGAAATTTTGGGTGATATGCACAATCTATTCGGCGACACGCATTCGATTAACGTCGAGTTGGACGAGCAAGGCTATCGTTTCGGCGATTTCATGGAAGGCGAGGATGTCAGCGAACTGCTGGATTATGTGCATATCAATACCGAAGCGTTAAAAACCGCCTACCGGCAAAAGTTGAGCGTCAGCGGATTAACGGCTGCGCAAAAGCAGGCTTTCGAGCAGGAGCTGTTGGCCGGACTGAATGCTTATACCTACCTGGAAAAATAGCTAAGGCGATAGAAGGATAGATAAGGGTGCTGCGCCCCAGGCGCTTAAAGGATCGAGGGCGAGCATGAAAATAGTTCTGATGGTTGTGGCATTGCTATTCGGTGGTATGGCTTGTAATAAATCAAAGCCAGCCTTAAGCAAGCTGCCGGATAACGCCGTCATTCTGGCCTTTGGCGATAGCTTGACTTATGGAACCGGTGCTTCGGCCCAGCATGATTACCCCAGCATACTCACGCAACTGACCGGCCGCGAGGTCATTAATGAAGGTGTTCCTGGAGAAATCAGCAGTGCAGGCCGGCAGCGCTTACCGGCATTGCTGGATGAATACAGGCCCGATCTATTAATTTTGATACACGGCGGCAACGATATTTTGCAACAAATCGCGGCGGAACAAACCCGCGACAATCTGAAAGCCATGATAGCCGAAGCCAGGCAACGCAATATCCCGGTAGTGATCTTCGGTGTGCCGGCGTTTGGGATCGTGTTTTTACATAGCGCGAAAATTTATGAAGAGCTGGCTGCATCTGAAGGCGTGCCGAGCGATCTGGATAGTTTGCCTAAGATTCTGGCAAATAACGAGCTTAAGTCGGATACGGTCCATCCTAATGATAGGGGGTATCGGCTTTTGGCGGAAAATGTTGTCGCGTTATTGCAAAAACACGGCGCGTTGTAATCGTCCGCGCGGTCTGTTAGTACCCAACTAAGACGCTATAATGGTCCAGACAATATTTCGGGGGATATAACATGCGGGTAGGCTTGATCGGATTGGGGGCAATGGGCCAGGGCATGGCGCGTAATCTTGCCAAGGCCGGCTACTTAACCGCGGTTTACAATCGGACCTTTAGTAAAGCCGAGGCATTGGCGGCGGAATTGCAAATCCAGGCTTGCGAGACTATCGAACAACTGGCCGGTCAAGTCGATGTCGTGTTGATCTGTGTGTCGGCGGATAAAGACGTATTGATGGTGGTGGATGCAGTCGCTAAAACCGTTCGCCCTGGTAGTGTGGTGGTGGATATGTCCACTGTCAGCAGTGAAACAGCGATTGTCGCGGCGCAAAAACTTGCGGAGAAGAATGCCGCATTTCTGGATGCGCCAGTGTCCGGCGGCGTGGAAGGCGCCAACAAAGGCACGTTGGCCATGATGGTCGGTGGCAGTGCGCAAACCTTGGAGCGGATTCGGCCCGTGTTGGCGGCCATGACCGCACGTATCGAACACCTGGGCGATGTCGGTGCCGGGCAAGCCTGCAAGGCAGTGAACCAGATTATGTGTGCGGGGATTAACCAAGCGGTGACCGAAGCTTTGGCGTTTGCGGAAGCGCAAGGTTTGCCGATGGACAAAGTCATCGAGGTCGTCAGCGGCGGGGCGGCCGGTAACTGGTTTTTACAGCATCGCGGCAAGACCATGACGCAACACCAATTTCCCCCCGGATTTAAACTGGCGCTTCATCATAAAGACTTAAAAATAGCCCAGCATATGGCGCAGCATGCCGGCGTAGGTTGTCCGCTAACCATCGCCACGCTGGCGGATTATGCCAAACTGATGGCCAAGGGTTATGGCGACGAGGATATTTCCGCGTTGTATCGATTAAAACAGAAACGATCTTCCAATTAGTTTACAAGGTGTAACGATGAAAATTACGGTGTTTGGCAGTGGATATGTGGGTTTGGTGACGGGCGCCTGTTTGGCCGAAGTGGGCAATCAAGTGCTGTGTATGGATGTGGACCAGCGCAAAATCGACCAACTTAAACAAGGCATCATCCCGATTTACGAACCGGGTTTGGATGAAATGGTCAAGGATAATGTCGCCGCCGGCCGCTTGAGCTTTACCACCGACGTCAAAGAAGCCGTGGATTTTGGCTTGTTTCAATTCATCGCCGTCGGTACGCCACCGGACGAGGACGGTTCGGCCGACTTGAAATATGTGTTGGCAGTGGCGAAAAGCATCGCCGAACACATGAGCGATTACAAAATCGTCGTCGATAAATCCACTGTGCCGGTCGGCACCGCTGACAAAGTTAAACAGGCCATCAAGGACGTTTTGTCCGAGCGCAGTCAGGAATTGGAGTTTGACGTCGTCTCCAATCCCGAGTTTTTGAAAGAAGGTTCGGCGCTGGACGATTTCATGAAGCCGGACCGCATCATCATCGGCACCGACAACCCCAGAACTGCCGAATTGTTGAAAGCGCTTTACGCGCCATTCAACCGTAGCCGCGAGCGGGTGATCACGATGGACATTCGTTCCGCCGAACTGACCAAATACGCCGCCAACGCCATGCTGGCGACCAAAATCAGTTTCATGAACGAATTAGCCAACCTTGCGGAACGATTGGGTGCGGATATTGAAAATGTCCGGCACGGCATAGGCTCCGACAGTCGTATCGGTTATAGCTTTATTTATCCCGGCTGCGGCTATGGCGGCTCCTGCTTCCCGAAAGACGTGAAAGCCCTGGAACGCACCGCGCGCGATTACGGTTATCAAGCCGAATTGCTCAGTGCGGTGGAAAACGTCAATGACCGGCAAAAGCACCGCTTATTCGAGAAAGTTTCCACGCATTATCCAAACGGCGTGAAAGGCAAAACCTTTGCGTTGTGGGGCCTGGCGTTTAAACCCAACACCGACGACATGCGCGAAGCCCCAAGCCGGGTGTTGCTGGAAGCCTTGATTGATGCCGGTGCCACAGTGCGAGCCTACGACCCGGAAGCAATGGAAGAAGCGCACCGTATCTACGGCGATAAAGCCGGATTGGTGTACTGCGCCAAGCAGGCGGACACTCTAAGCGACGTGGATGCATTGATTATCGTCACCGAATGGAAACAGTTCCGCAGCCCGGATTTCGACGATTTGGGTCGCTTGTTGAAAGACAAGGTGATCTTTGATGGGCGGAATATGTATGAGCCTAGGTTGGTTAAGCAGTTTGGGTTGCAGTATTACGCGATCGGGCGCTAATACTCCCTCTCTTGCTGGAGAGGGGCGGGGTGAGGAGATTTTGGTGTCGCTAGCGCGACGGTTTATTTAATGTCGGTTCGCGGACCGACAACCGCGATACTTTCTTTTGCTTGACCAAAAGAAAGTATCCAAAGAAAAGGCCACCCGGATGCCGCTTATTCCCTGCGCTCCGAAGCTTTCGCCGGGGGTTGACGAAAGGGGCTTCCTGCCCCTTCGTCAACGTGCGGCATCCCTGCCGCACCCCTTCGGGCTATTCCCGCCGAAAGCTCCGGTGCTCGGCGCGGCATACGGGAGAACCCCTGCCCCAAATCCGCAGCTTATTGTTTACGAGTTTTTTTGGGCGCATTAGCGATAGCGTAATGCGCCGAATGCTTTAAGGCCAACATACGGCGCAATACGGCTGCGCCTATTGACGCCCTACGAATTGCGCCTTACGGCCTTCCGACGGTTATTAAGTTTTGGGCGAGTTGGGTTTTGCATTGCTCTGCCCAGCCCAGCCTAGGAACCCATGGTTTGGCAGGATTGGATTATAATGAAAATCTGCAATATTTAAACTGAAGTTTGGCTTTACTTAACCAAACGTTTAAAAGAGCCCTTATTTGGAAATTTCAAGGAAAATAATGTTGGATTCAAATCATATTAAACATGATATACGTGATGAAATCCTAGAGGACTTCACAAAAGATTTTATAAAAGTTATGTCAGAAGATTATGGAGTTGACAAAAATTACTCTCTGAGAGCCGCAAGCGTTATTGTAAATATGCTTAAAAATATCGATAAGATACAAGTACCTTGTATAGATATATTGGATTACATGGCAGTGCTTCATGGTAAGGATTTGGATGTTTTTGAACATATTGATATTAAAGAATTTTTTTATTGGTTGAATGGGGTAATAGCTAATTGGTTTTGCAAGACAACCAAACAAGAAATGTTTTGTTATTTATACGAAAATTTGATTTATATTATGGACCCAACTCAGGAAGCTGAATATCATCCAGCATCAAATATAAATGATTGGTGGGATAGTTTACGCTATTGCAATTCTTTTGGAGAATCCCCTTTTTTCCTCGCACTTATCAAGGATTTTTAAAGTCCGTAAGATACTCTGCTCCAAGTCAAAAAAATGCCATCACTTTTTGATCTCTTTCCCACGCGGTGAGTGGGAAAGAGATATTGCGGCAATCAACTTTCAAATTACGGGATGGTTTTCTCCCGTATGCCGCGCCGAGCACCGGAGCTTTTGAACGGATTAGCCCGTTAGGGGTGCCGCAGGGATGCGGCGCGTTGCCGAAGGGGCAGGAAGCCCCTTTCGGCGACCCCGTTCAAAAGCGAGGAGCGCAGGGAACAAGCGGCATCTGGGCCGCCTTTTCTTTGGATACTTTCTTTTGGCGGAGCAAAAGAAAGTATCTCGGCCGTCGGGCCGAGACTCGACATTAAAATCAGCCGTCGCGCCAGCGACACATTAATTTGGAGATTTAAGCCCGCTATCCATGGCTCTGGATGCCCGCATCCCGGCGGGCATGACGCCATCCAAAGCTAAGAAGACCGCAACTGACTATGCTTCACCCCATACCCAAAATAAATCAAAAACCCAATCACCAGCCAAACGAATAACCGAATCCACGTATCAATCGGCAAGCCCGCCATCAAACTCAAACACACCAAGATCCCGCCAATCGGCACGTAAGGCACGGCCGGGCATTTGAAGTGGCGTTCCATTTCCGGATGGCTGTTGCGCAGGATCCAGACGCCGCCGCACACCAGTACGAACGCGAACAAGGTGCCGATACTAACTAGTTCGCCGAGTTTTTCGATAGGCATGAAGCCAGCCAGCAAAGACACGGCTACGCCGACCAGTATGGTCGATAAATGCGGTGTTTGATATTTGGGATGCACCTGCGCGAATAGCGGTGGTAACAATTGATCCTTAGCCATCGAGAAGAAAATCCGGCTCTGGCCCATCAACAACACCAACATGACCGAAGTCAAACCGGCGATGGCGGCTATTTTAATGATCGGTGACAGCCAGCCCATGCCGACATGATCGACCGCCAGCGCAATGGGTGCCGGGACGTTGAGTTCGGTGTAGGAAATGATGCCGGTCAATACACCTGCCACCAGAATGTATAGCAAGGTGCAGACCGCCAATGAGCCGATGATGCCGATCGGCACGTCGCGTTGCGGGTTGATGGCTTCCTGGGCGGCGGTGGAAACCGCATCGAAGCCGATATAGGCAAAGAAAATTACTCCGGCTCCGGTCAAGACGCCGCCAAACCCGAATGGCATGAAGTTGGACCAATTCTCCCCGGTTTCGATGTGTTGGGAGCCGGCGACGATGAATACGATGATCACCGACAATTTGATCAGTACCATGACGAAATTGAAAATGGCTGATTGGCGGATGCCGATCACCAACAGGCCGGTCAGCAATAAAATAATTGCCACCGCTGGCAGATTGATGAAGCCGGCCGCGGGGTTGGCCAGATAGGCCGTGGTGAGATAAGTGGGTAAATGTACGCCAAAATTTTCCAGAAAGCTGGTGAGGTAGCCGGCCCAGCCTATTGCCACCGTGCTGCTGGCCAGGGCGTATTCCAGGATTAAATCCCAGCCTATGATCCAGGCCATCAGTTCGCCCATCGTCGCGTAAGCGTAACTGTAGGCACTGCCGGAAACCGGAATCATCGCCGCCAGTTCGCTGTAACACATGGCCGCCAGGCCGCAGGCGATGCCGGCCAGAATGAACGATACTACGATGGCAGGACCGGCATATTTAGCGGCGGCGATGCCGGTCAACACGAAGATGCCGGCGCCGATCACCGCGCCTATGCCCAGGATGGTCAAGTCTTTGGCTGTCAGTGTTTGCTTTAAGCCGTGCTGAACATCGGTCAAGGCTTCGACGGATTTGCGTTGCAGTAATTGCTTGGGGATTTGCATGAATTGGTCTCGATTATTTGGAAGAGGTGGGCTTGACGGAATCGGGCAGGTTTTGGGCGCCATCGAAGCGGGTTCCGGTCGTCACGGCCTCGGTAAAAATCGCGTCATGCAATTTGGCTTGCGAGAAATTGGCGTTGGTCAGATTGGCCCCGGTCAGATTGGCGCCGTCCATTTCGGCGGAATACAGATCGGCGTTTTGTAAGTTGGCGTTATTCAGTTTGGCGTGCTTCAACATGGCTCGGCCGAGTTGGGCGTTGCTGAGATTGGCGCCGGTCAAATTGGCGCCTTTCAAGCTGGCGCGCATCAAGCCCATGGATTGATTTTTCATGTCCGCCGCCCATTGCACATTGCTGAGATTGGCGTGGCTTAAATTCGCGCCGTCCATGATCGCCACCACCCGGCTACCGCTCATATCGGCGTTGCTGAGGTCGGCGTGCATCAGGCTGACGCCGAAGATGCTGGTGTTGGCTAGATTAGCGGCGCTGAGCTTGATATTGGTCATCACCGTCAAATCCAGCGTCAGGCCTTGCAGATTGCTTTTATTCAGATTGGAGCGTCGCAGGTCGGCGCCCCATAAGTCGGCATTCCGAAAATCCAGATTCGACAAGTCCAGGTCGGTTAGATCCTTACGGCGCAGGTCGGCGGGGTGTTGCTTGTCGGCCTTGGCCAGCATTTGCTCGACTTGGGCGCGGGTGAGATCGGCGGCATGGGCTATGCTTTGACTCGCCAGAAATAGCGCTAGAAATGTTTTGATCGATAAGTTTGTCATTAAAACCTCCGCAATATTGTCATTGTTGATTCGGATAATCCGCTTGGCAGGACCGTATTGTCGTTGATAGTAACAGGGTCACAGACAGACTCAACGAGAAAAATGCTGCCCGGATTGTACTTGGATTTTTCTGGGGATTAAGCGGGACGCGGCCAAGGGAGGTTGTGGGTGGCCGCGCGGGCCCAGTTAAACGTAGCTTGCGGAATTGCTGTTACATTACAATGCCTTCGATGAGCCAGATATTTTCGATTTTTTCAGCGTTGCATCAATCACTCTAAAAGAAACATAACATGACAGAAACTTCGCTAGCCGCGCTTGTCGTTGATTTGGATGGCACGCTGACGCCCTCCGACACCTTGGTCGAATCGGTATTACAGGTCTGTAAACGGCAGCCGCACGCTATATTCAAATTGCCGTTTTGGTTAGCGAAGGGGCGAGCGGCGTTTAAAGCGCGCGTGGCGCAAGCAGCGGCCCTTGATGTCGAGAGTTTGCCTTATCGGACTGATTTGCTGGAGTATTTGCGCGCGGAAAAACGCAAAGGTAGACAGTTGGTGTTGGCTACCGCTGCGCATACCAATATTGCCGATGCGGTTGCCAAGCATCTGGATTTGTTCGATAAAGTGTTAGGCAGCGACGAAAGCCGAAATTTAAAAGGTGTCAACAAGCTGGAGGCCATCCGCGAGGCGGTGGGGCCGAATTTTGTCTATGCGGGTGACAGCAAGGCCGATTTGCCGATTTGGCGAGCCGCGCAAGCCGCAATCCTGGTTAATACCTCAAAGCCGGTCGCGAAATTCGTGCGGGAACATACACCGATAGAACAGGAATTTACCGCCAACCTGAATCAAATCCGGTCGTGGTTGCGCGCGCTGCGGGTGCACCAATGGCTGAAAAATTTGTTGATATTCGTGCCGCTGCTAACGGCTTTTTCGTTTGACGACTTGGATAAGTTGGGTACCGTTGTACTGGGCTTCTTCGGGTTTTCCTTGGCCGCGTCCGCCACGTATATGGGTAACGATTTGTGGGACCTGGACAGCGACCGTAATCATCCGCGTAAGAAATTTAGGCCGTTTGCCAGCGCTGAATTGCCCATTCTGAAAGGTCTGGCAGCCGCTTGCGGGCTATTGCTGACCGGCCTGGTGTTAGCGCTCGCCGTGTCGCAGGCCTTTTTGGGTATGTTGCTGCTGTATTTATTCGTCACCACTACTTATACATGGCTATTGAAATCCTATGTATTGATCGATGTAATGGTGCTATCTCTCCTGTATACGCTCAGGATTATTGCCGGTTCCGTGGCCGCGTCGGTAGCGACCAGTTCCTGGCTGTTGGCTTTTTCGGTGTTTATCTTTTTCAGTCTGGCTTTAGTCAAGCGTTGTTCCGAACTGGTCGCTTTGCAACAAAAAGGCCGGGAAACCACACACGGCCGCGATTATCGGGCGGTGGATCTGGTCGTGCTCTGGCCCTTGGGTGTCAGTTCCGCGTTGTGCGCGGTGGTGGTGTTTGGTTTATTTATTACCTCGGCGGAGACTCAGATACGTTACCTAAATCCGCAGCTGTTATGGTTTGTGGCGATAGGCCTGATTTATTGGTTAGCACGCCTGTGGATTAAAACCGCTCGCGGGGAAATGCACGATGACCCGCTGGTGTTTGCGGTTCGCGACTTCGGTAGCCGGATCACAGTTCTGTTGATGCTGTTCGCCACATTAGCCGCTCATTTTTCACATTGGGAATAAGCCATGCAAATTCTACTGATCGCTATTTTTAGCATCGTCCTGTCTGTTGCCGCGCAGTTTATGCTGAAACTCGGCATGTCCAGTGTGGATGTCAAGCAGGCGATGGCCGGGCCGCTGACACCACGCCTGCCTTGGATCGTATTTACCAACAAATTTGTGTTTGCCGGGTTTACCTTATACGGTGTCGGCGCCATAGTTTGGTTGAAGGTTTTGGCATCCTGGGATGTCAGTAAAGCCTATCCCTTGGTAGGCCTGGGTTTCGCATTAACCGTGCTGATCGGCATGCTGCTCGGCGAGACTGTCACTGCTTTCCGCGTCTTGGGCATTTTGCTGATTTGCGAGGGCGTTTGGCTCGTTGCCAATTCCTGACCCTGTTACGAGATAACTAATAAGTATGACTTGGCAATTCAGAGCTCTTTTACATCAATTATGCATTCTGTCAGCGATATCGCTAGTGATGATGGTGCATATGCACTACCGGTCGCCGAGTTTTCCGTTTACGCCTGACAGCGCCAGCTATATCGAACAAGCCAGAAATTTTCTCAATTCAGGCAGCTTGCTGATTACTCCGTATGGCTTGGCGCCGGGAGATCAGGATCAGGTCGAGAATCGTTTGTTTCCCGTGGGTTTTGCTGTCGTTCTGGCGGCCGTTTCCAGTTTCGGTATCGATGCGAAAGATGCCGCGATAGGTTTGGCGCATTTTTCTGCCATTACATTGCCGTGGTTATTATTTTTCAGTTTTCGGCAGAGCCTTGGACCACTTTATGCTTTGCTGCTGGCCGGATTAGCAGCGTTATCACCCGGTGTGCTCAAGCATTCGCTGATGGGGCTGACCGATGTATTCGGTTTATGGTTAGCGGTGGCTGTTATTGGGTTGACGCTTAACTCGCGGTCCATCGTCGGCTTTATCTTCGCTGGTTTGCTTGCCGGTATAGCTTACGCAATCAGAAATGCGCATTTAGCGCTGCTGGCTAGCGTTATTTGTTATTTTTGCTACTGCTGGTTAAGCAGCGCCGCTGGGGAACGGCGCGTTGTTTTGCTGCGCGCTGTTGCGGCGATGTTTGGCATGGCCGTGGTCGTAGCGCCGCTGCTGCTCAGAAATATAGTGATGTTTGGGTCGCTGAATCCCTATGTGATGGGGCCAAGCACGATAGGTTTTGTCGAGAATTTACGCACCTATATCGAGGCTTTGCTAAAGGATGCAACGGCTTGTAGCGAATGTGCCCGGTATGTGGCTTGGTCGCTGCCTGGTTTACTGGGATTCGGGGTTTTGATTATTGCCTCTGCCTACGCGGCTTATAAATACCGTTGCTCCAATCTACCGACTTTCGGTAAAAAAACCTTGGCTATTTCAACTATTTATCTGGTCATGGGGTCCTGTGTGGTCGTTGCTGCCCGTACCCGCTATCAATGGGGCGAGGTGATTAATCTTCGCCACACCCTGCAATATTCGCCTTTTTTATGGGCTGGAATGTTTGCGCTGTTGGCTGATCATGGCAGGCAGCCCGCTATTATTGCCTGGAAGCAGGCCAAATTGGCGATTTCTGTTTGCTTGGTGTTTTTCCATGCTAGCTATGCGGTCAATTCGGAGAGTTTCCGCAACAGCGATAACGACTACCCGAAATTGGCGCAGGCATTTTCAATTGGAAAAGCCTATTTGTGCGGCAATCAGGCAGATACTTACTTGGTATCGAACTGGGCGCATGTGTTTCGGATAGAGTGCGGCGCACGAGTCCGCCAGATTGAAGCCATTGCCGCAGGGACAAAGGGTGGTGAAATGCGAGCGTTCATGTCCGCAGGTGATGGGTATATGTCAGTGCTCGAAGCTGTCAGTGACATAAAACAGCAAGCCGGCAGCAGACCAATTCGCGTCGGTTTATTTCCGGGCCGATTCGGTGTGGAATCCGAAAATTTGCCTTTGTCAGCCGTTGATGAACGGCAAATAGTGGCAAATGGCTGGCATATTATTAAAAACGATCAACAGGGCCTGATTCTGGAATATCCAAAAGTCGGCTCAGAGCAAATGAATTTGCAATGACTCGTTATCGCAAAAATGTGTTTAAGACCGCGCTGGATTTTGACAACAAGCAGTTGAATCTGTGTGTGGCCAAAATTAACGCGCAACAGGCCTTGCTGACCATTGTCAGGACGGCGTTACCGGCTGAGATTGCTCCGCACGCTCAACATTGCGTGGCGTCAGGGGCGCAGATACTGTTGTACTGCGATTCGGCCAGCTGGGCATCGCAAATTCGGTTTTTCAATCGCGCGATTTTAGATAAATTGCATGGTGCGGGGCATCCCTATATTGTCCGCTTGCAAGTACGGATTGTCCCGCCGACAGGCGAGCCGATTCGGCCAAAACGCACACCGCGCTTGCCGTCAGCGGAAAATGTCGGTCTGATTGCACAGCAGTTTAAGCCAGCGGATGAACAGGATGTGTTGGCCGCGGCTTTGGCGCGTTTGGGTGCTACGTTGGCGAAACGCTTGCGGGAAGATTAGAAGGTTTTGGAAGGATTGTGGCCGATCAAGTTGACCGGCCACGGCACAGCTTAATGTCTGTGTGATGCGGGATTAGCCTGTCGCGCGTGCTGATGTTTGCGCGGAATGCATAAAGGAAATCGGTGCGTCCTCGGCATTTTCGAAAGTCACCATTTCCCAGGCGTCTTTGTCGTTCATCAGGCTCAGCAGCAACTTGTTGTTCAGCGCGTGGCCGGATTTAAAACCCTGGTATTCGCCAATCAGGCTGTAACCCAGCAAATACAAGTCGCCGATGGCGTCGAGAATTTTGTGTTTCACAAATTCGTCGGCATAACGCAGACCGTCTTCGTTCAACACTTTATCGTCGTCCACCACGATGGCGTTATCCAGGCTGCCGCCCAGGGCCAGATTGTTCTCGCGTAAAAACTCGATGTCCTTCATAAAACCGAAAGTGCGGGCCCGGCTGACTTCTTTCACAAACGTAGTCGAAGAGAAATCCATCACCGCCGTTTTCAAATGCTCGGAAAACGCCGGATGTTCGAAATCGATGGTAAAGGTGACTTTAAAACCATCGAACGGTTCGAATGCGGCCCATTTATCGCCGTCTTCCACGCGGATTGCGCGTTTGATACGGATATATTGTTTGGGTACGTCCTGCTCGACCACGCCAGCCGATTGCAACAAAAACACAAACGGTCCGGCGCTGCCGTCCATGATCGGTACTTCCGCGGCGCTGACATCGACAATCGCGTTGTCTATGCCTAAGCCGGCCAAAGCCGACAGCAAATGTTCGACCGTGGAAACTTTTACGCCGTCACGAACCAGCGTGGTGGATAGCTTGGTTTCGCCGACATTTTCAGGGCGCGCGGCTATCATCACCGGGGTTTCCAAATCCACGCGGCGAAAACGGATGCCGGTATCGGGCTCGGAGGGGTGCAGGGTCAGATACACTTTATCGCCGGTATGCAAACCAACGCCGGTGGCTCTGATGGTGTTTTTTAAAGTACGCTGTTTAATCATGAAATGCCGACAAATAGGTAAAACAAAGCCGGGGAGTCTATCACAGATTATGCGATAGCTCCCCCCGAACTTGGTTGTGCAGCCTCATAAGGACTCGTCGCAAGCGGACCTTAGTCTGCTTGACGTCTCAAGAAAGCCGGTACATCCAAGTAATCCAAATCGACGTCGTTTCTAGGTTGCGCGCCGAAGCGGGATTCCCGAGTCGATTCCTGTTTTTGCTGGCGGACGATGGTCGGTTTGTCCAATTGATCGTAATTGATCTCGCCGGCCGCGACTTTTTTCACCAGACTGATAGGCGAAGCCGCTTGCTTGGCTTTTTCACCCATACCGGTGGCGACGACGGTGACTTTAATTTCCTGCCCCATCGCTGGATTAACTGCCATACCGATTTTCATGTCGGCGTCTTCGGAAGCGAAGGCGTGCATGATGCTGCCGATTTCGTCGAATTCGTTCAAGCCCAAGTCGCCGTTGGAGGTGACGTTCACCAGAATGCCGCGCGCGCCTTGCAGATTGTTGTCGTCCAACAATGGGCAGGCAATGGCTTTTTCCGCTGCCAAACGCGCGCGATTTTCGCCGCTGGCGACGCCGGTGCCCATGATGGCGCTGCCCATATTGGACATCACAGTCTTGACGTCGGCAAAGTCGACGTTCATCAAGCCAGGGTGAGTAATCAGCTCGGTGATACCTTGTACCGCGTCGCGCAACACGTCGTTAGCGGCGCGGAATGCTTCTACCAGTGATTTATTGTTGCCCAAAGTCGGCAGTAATTTTTGGTTAGGAATGATGATCAATGAATCGACCAGTTTTTCCAGTTCGCGTAAACCGGCATCGGCCACGCCTTTTTTCTTGGAGCCTTCAAAATCAAAAGGTTTGGATACGACAGCGACTGTCAACACGCCCAGTTCTTTGGCTACTTCGGCAAATACCGCGATGGCACCGGTACCTGTACCGCCGCCCATACCGGCGGTCAGAAACACCATGTCGGCGCCGGCAATGACTTCGCGGATGCGGTCACGATTTTCTTCCGCTGCGGCTCTACCGACTTCAGGGCGAGTGCCCGCTCCCAGGCCTTTGGTGAGTTCAACACCCAATTGCACGATGGACTCTACGTTCATTTCCCGCAGGGCTTGGGCATCGGTGTTGGCGCAGATAAATTGCACGCCGTCGATACCGTCTTCCACCATGTGGTTAACCGCGTTGCCGCCACCGCCACCCACGCCGATGACTTTGATAACCGCGGTGCCGCTACTATCCAATAATTCATATTTCATTTTCACACCCTCCAGACAAAAAATTAAAAATTTCCTTGAAACCAGCTTTTGATTTTTGACAACAGATCCGCGCCATCATCGTTCATGCCCAACGCCCGGCCGTGATGATCCTTGCCGTACAGCAACAAACCCACCGCGGTCGAATAAATCGGGTTTTCCGCTACATCGGTCAATCCGGATACATGCAGCGGTACCCCCATGCGAACCGGCATATGGAATATTTCCTCCGCCAATTCGACCAATCCCCTCACTTGCGAACTGCCGCCGGTAATCACCATGCCGGCGGCAATTAAATCTTCATAGCCACTTCTTCTTAACTCTGCTTGCACCAACAGCATCAATTCTTCATAACGCGGCTCGACGATTTCCGCCAGATTCTGCGCGGAAATTTTGCGCGGTTCGCGGTCGCCGATGCTGGGCACGGCGATGGTTTGTTGCGGATCGGCCAATTGCGTCAACGCGCAAGCGTATTGGCGTTTGATTTCCTCCGCGTTTTTGGTCGGCGTGCGCAGCGCTACGGCGATGTCGTTGGTGACTTGGTCGCCGGCGATGGGAATCACCGCTGTATGCTTGATAGCACCTTCCGAGAAAATCGCGATGTCGGTGGTGCCGCCGCCGATGTCGATCAGGCACACGCCCAGATCTTTTTCATCGTCAGTCAATACCGCCGCGCAGGAAGCCAGTTGCTCCAACACGATGTCGTCCACATCCAGCCCGCATTTACGGATGCATTTGACGATGTTTTGTTCGGCACTGACGCTGCTGGTGACCATATGCACCTTGGCTTCCAAACGAATGCCGGACATGCCGATGGGCTCCTTGATGCCTTCCTGCTGGTCGATCACAAACTCCTGCGGCAGGATGTGCAGGATTTTCTGATCGGCCGGAATCGCCACTGCCCGCGCCGAATCGATCACTCTATCGATGTCGTGCTGGGTCACTTCCTTTTCTTTGATCGCCACGATGCCATGCGAATTCAGGCTTTTGATGTGGCTACCCGCTATGCCGGCAAATACCGACTTGATCTGGCAACCCGCCATCAATTCGGCTTCCTCAATCGCCCGTTGGATGGAGTGCACGGTCGATTCCAGATTGACTACGATGCCTTTCTTCAGCCCCTTGGACGGTGCGGTGCCGATGCCGATCACTTCGATTTCGTCGCCACCGCGGTATTCACCAACGATAGCAGCGACTTTCGACGTGCCTATATCCAGCCCCACTAATAAATTTCGATCTGTCTTTTTGGCCATTGTTTATGCTCGGTAAGCGTTTAAATCAGGTTTTTATTTTTTCCACGATTGCTTTCCAATCGATGTTAGTGACTTCCGGTTTCCAGGTCACTGCAAAGCCGTTCGGGTATCGGGTATCCACGCTGGCTATTTGCGCCAGCTGTTCCTCGCCCAATAAATCCATGGTTTTTAAAAAGCGTTGCATATTTTCCAGCGGTGCTTTTCTGCCCAATTGCATTTCCATGCCGCTGGCTAACTTAATCCGCCAGGCCCGACGTTCGTTGACATGAAATTCCGCAAGCTGCATCGATTTATCCTTCAGCACGATGTAGACGCCTTTCATGATCTCCAGCAGTTTCTTTTCCTGGCCATCCGGGCCGGTAATCAGTGGTAAATTTTTAAATTCGTCGATATTGTCCGGCACCAACAAATCGCCTTGTTTGTTCAACAGCGCCGATTTGCCCCAGCGCACCACCGGCTTCTGCTCGGTAATCTTTATATGCACCGCATCCGGCCACACCCGCTTCACATCGACCTTATCCACCAAGGGCAGGGCTTTAATCGCTTGATGAATCGCGTTCATGTCGGCCTGGTAATAGCCCTGTTTCATTTGCGGCGCCAATACTTCTTTTAGCCTATCCTTGCTGGTGTATTGGAACGCGCCTTCAATCTTGACGTAGCGGATCGGTTTACTGCTCAGTGCGCCGGCACCGAATTGCTGCCAAGCCCACCAGCCGCCGCTGATCAACAGCGCGGTCATCAAGATCACACTAAACCGGCTCACCTGCACCCGCCATGCTGGTTTCCAAAATGCGCCAGACCAATTCCTCGAAACTGATGCCTACGGCTTTCGCCGCCATCGGCACCAAACTGTGGTCGGTCATGCCGGGTACGGTATTCACTTCGATCAGTTGCGATTGACCGTTGGCGTCGATAAACACATCCACCCGCGCCCAACCTTTCACGTCCAATGCCTGGCAAGCTTGTACCGCAAGCGCTTGCAATTGTTGTTCGCGCTCCGCGCTCAAGCCGCATGGGCAGTGGTATTTCGTGGTATTGGCCCGATACTTGGCGTCGAAATCGTAAAAGGTATTCGGTGTTTCCAAACGGATAGCCGGCAGCGCTTCGCCGTCCAGCACGCCGACAGTGTATTCCTGACCCTGCACCCACTGCTCGGCATAAACGTCGCATAGGTATTGCTTGGCCAATTGCAGTGCGGCGACCAGTTCGTCTCGGTTAGTGGCTTTGCTCATCCCAATGCTGGAACCTTCCTGCGCCGGTTTCACGATCACCGGAAATCCCAGTTTGGCGATGCAAGGATCGATGTCAGCGGCACTTTTCAGCACGTACCAAAGCGGCGTGCTCAAACCCAAACCTTGCCAGCACAGCTTGGTGCGCAATTTGTCCATGGTCAATGCCGAGGCCATGACGCCGGAACCGGTGTAGGGCAAGCCCATGACTTGCAATACTGCTTGCAACACGCCGTCTTCGCCGCCGCGGCCGTGGATCACGTTGAATACTCTGTCGACTTTGAGATTGGTTAAAGCCTCAATCGGGCTGCCGGTCACGTCTATCGCTACGGCGTCGATGCCTTGCGCTTTCAAGGCTTGATATACCGCGTTGCCGCTGTTCAAAGATATTTCGCGTTCGGCAGCGGAGCCGCCCAACAGCACGGCGACTTTGCCGAAATCGGCGGCATTTTTGATGCGTAATGGCTTCATGCTTTTTCACCTACCCGGCAGACTTCAGTTTGCAGACTGATGCCGAATTGCGTTTGTACTTGGGTTTGAATATGTTCGATCAAGGCTTCTATGTCTTCCGAGCTGGCGTTGCCGCGATTTTCGATAAAATTGGCGTGTTTTTCCGACACCACCGCGCCGCCGATGGCAAAGCCTTTCAGGCCGCAGGCTTCGATCAAGCGCGCCGCGTAATCGCCGGGCGGATTCTTGAATACCGAGCCGCAAGTCGGCTTATTGGTCGGTTGCGAGGCGTTACGTTTTTCCAACAGCGCTTTGATGTGTTGTTGGCTGGCTTCGCTGTTGCCTTTGCTCAATTTCAACTGGGCTGACAAAAACCATTCGTCAGCCAGACCTTTGACTGAACGGTAGGCCACTTCAAATTCGTGATGGTCGCGCAGAATGACTTCACCGCGCGGGTTGATCATTTCAACCCGTTCCACAATGCTCCAGGTCTCGCCGCCAAACGCGCCGGCATTCATTTTCAGTGCGCCGCCCATCGTGCCGGGGATGCCGGCTAAAAACTCGGCGCCGGTCAAGCCTAAGTCCGCGCAAAAGCGGGCGACATGGGCGCAAGGTACGCCGGCTTCCACGTAAACCCGTTCGGAGTCGGCGAGATACATTTCTTTCAGTCGGCCGCGGGTGTTGATCACAGTGCCGCGAATGCCGCCGTCGCGCACCAATAAATTGCTACCCAAACCCATCCAGTACAGCGGTTCGCCGGCCGGCAGGCTGGCGATAAATTCGATCAGATCGGCCTTGTTTTCCGGGATGTACAGGTGCTGGGCCGGACCGCCGACCCGCCAGCTGGTGTATTTCGCCAGTGGCTCGTTATTTAATAAAGTGCCTCTAGCCACCATCACTTTAGGGCCTCGGCCAATTGTTGCGGCAATTCGGCAGCGATCTGGCCGACGTTGCCGGCGCCCATGGTCAATACCACGTCGTCTTTTTCGACGATGCCGGCCAGGATGGTCGCCAAGTCTTCACGGTTTTGCACGAATACCGGGTCAACCTGGCCGCGCACGCGAATTGAGCGGCTCAAGGCTTTGCCATCAGCACCGGTAATCGGCGCTTCGCCGGCCGAATACACGTCCAGCAAAATCAGTACATCGACGCTGGACAATACTTCCACGAAATCTTCGAATAAGTCGCGGGTGCGGGTGTAGCGGTGCGGTTGAAACACGACGACTTTACGGCGCGTCGGCCAGGCTTGGCGCAAGGCTTCCAGCGTGGCGGCCAGTTCGCGCGGATGGTGGCCATAATCGTCAACCAAGGTCAGCTTGCCGCCTTGGAAATCCACGTCGCCGTTGATTTGAAAACGCCTGCCCACACCTTTGAATTCGGCCAGACTCTTTACAATAGCCGCATCGTCCACACCCAGGGCGGTGGCGATAGTCGTGGCCGCCAAGGCGTTCAGCATGTTGTGCCAGCCGGGCAGGTTCAGCGTGACTTGCAAGGGCGGTAAATCACCCCAGCGCAACACCGTGAAATGAGTGCGTAAGCCGTCCTGGCGAATATCCACAGCGCGTACGTCGGCGTAACTACTGACGCCGTAGGTCTTCACCGGCTTGGATACATTAGGTAGCACGTCGCAGACGCCCGGATCGTCTATGCACATCACCGCCAAACCGTAGAACGGCAATTGATGCAGGAATTTCAGGAAAGTGTCCTTGAGTTTGCTGTAGCTGCCGCCATAGGTCTCCATATGGTCTTGGTCGATGTTGGTGACAATGGCCATCATTGGCTGCAGGAATAAGAACGACGCATCGCTTTCGTCGGCTTCGGCGACCAAATATTTACCCAAACCCAATTTGGCGTTGGCGCCGGCGCTATTCAAACGGCCGCCGATCACAAAAGTGGGATCCAAGCCGCCCTCGGCCAGCATCATTGTGGTCAGGCTGGTAGTGGTGGTTTTGCCGTGCGTGCCGGCGACGGCGATGCCGAATCTGAAGCGCATCAATTCCGCCAGCATTTCCGCGCGCGGAATTACCGGAATACGGTTTTCGTAGGCGGTGACGATTTCCGGGTTGGTTCTATCGACAGCGGTGGATGTGACGACGACATCGACATCGGTCACGTTGTCGGCGTGATGGCCAAAATAGACTTTCACGCCCATGGCTTGCAGGCGGTCGGTGACTGCCGAGCCCTTAATATCGGAGCCGGACACGGTATAGCCCAAGTTGGACAGTACTTCGGCGATGCCGCTCATACCGGTGCCGCCGATGCCGACAAAATGGATTTTGTCGATGTCGCCCAGCGCTTGGTTGTCGATGTTGGGGCGGTTCATACGGCAGCCTCCGCAACGCAAATATCCGCTACGGTCTGAGTGGCGGCGAGTCTGGCCTTGGCTTTGGCGGCCCGGCTCATGGAAGTTAATGATGTCATGGCTTGTTCTAGGGTTTTACGCAGATTGTCCGCGTTTAATTCGGGTTGCGGCAGCAAGATGGCGGCACCGGCTTCGCTTAAATATTTGGCATTGGCGGTTTGATGATCGTCGATGGCGTGCAGCAAGGGCACGAAAATCGCCGGCAAACCGCAGGCGGCGACTTCGCTGACCGTCATCGCGCCGGCCCGGCAGATGATCAAATCGGCCCATTGGTAAGCCCCGGCCATATCCTCGATAAAAGCCAAAGCTTCGGCGTTCAGTCCCAGCATGCGGTAGCGCTCGGTCACTTCAGCTTGCATGGCGCTGCCGGTCTGGTGCTTTACGTCCACATTGCTCAATCCGGCCAATGCCTCGGGCACAGTGTCGTTTAGGACTTTTGCGCCCTGGCTACCGCCCAGAATCAAAATCCTTAAATTGCGTCCGGCTTGCGGGTGCCATTCGGATTTTTCCGGCAGATTAATGAACGCATCTCTTAACGGGTTGCCGGTGCAGACGGCGTGTACCGATTGGGCGAAGCTGTCCGGAAACGCTTCCAATACTTTGCTGGCAGCGAGCTTTACCAACAAGCGGTTAGTGGTGCCGGGTACCCGGTTTTGCTCGTGTATCACCAGCGGGATGCCCAGCCATTTGGACATCAATCCACCCGGTCCGGCCACAAAACCGCCCATGCCCAATACCACGTTAGGTTGGCGTTGCTTCAGAATGCGCCTGGCCTGCAGGCAGGCTTGGATCAATTTAAAACCGGCGCCGAGTTTGGACAGCAAGCCCTTGCCGCGCATGCCGGCTACCGCCAGCCAGTCGATGTCTATGTTGTTGGCGGGCACCACGCGGCTTTCTAAGCCTTTCTCGGTGCCAAGCCAGCTGACTTGCCAGCCGCGTGTGCGCATTTCCTGGGCGACCGCTAGTGCCGGAAACACGTGTCCGCCGGTGCCGCCCGCCATGATGACGATGCGGCCGCTCATGCGTGTTTCCCCTTCACATTGCTTTTATTGTGTTCGGTCACTTCGTAGTGAATCCGAAACAATACGGCCATTGCGCCGCACATCACGATCATACTGCCGCCACCGTAGCTCATCAGCGGCAAGGTCAAACCTTTGGTGGGCAGCATGCCCATGTTGACGCCCATATTCACGAAGGATTGGAAGCCAAACCAGATACCTAAGCCGTAAGCCGCCAAGGCAGAAAATTTCAGACCGGCTTGCTCGGCTTGTTCGCCAATCGCAAAGGCGCGAACGACCAGGGCGGCGAATAGGCCGATGATCAGTAGCACGCCGAGCAGGCCGAGTTCTTCACCCAATACGGAGAACAAAAAGTCGGTATGCGCTTCCGGCAGGTAAAACAGTTTTTGCAGGCCGTTGCCCAAGCCAACGCCGAAAAATTCGCCGCGACCGAAAGAAATCAAGGCCTGGGTGAGCTGAAAGCCGGTATCTCTGGCATCGGCCCACGGGTCCATGAAGCTGGTGACCCGCGCCAGTCGATAGGGCGATTCAATAACCAAGATCACCGCTAAACTGGCGACCAAACCCAATAAAATAATGAATTGAGAAATTCTGGCGCCGCCCAGAAACATCATGCCCATGGCAATGATCAGAATCACCACCGCCGAGCCGAAGTCGGGCTCGAGCAATAACAGTACGCACGCCACCGAAAACAGCATCAACGGCTTGACCAAGCCGAATGCGGAGCGGCGGACGTGGTCGGCATGGCGGGTGACGTAACCGGCCATATAAATCACTGAAATGAATTTCACGACTTCCGATACCTGGATCCGTAAGCCCAGAATCGATAGCCAGCGGATACTGCCGTTAACCCTGATGCCTACACCGGGAATCAATACCACCAGCAGCAAGGCCAGGCCGGCGATGAACAGGGTTTGCCCCATTCTTTCCCAGCTTTGCATCGGTATGTTCAAAATAATCGCGGAAAAGCCCAAGCCAAACGCAATATGAATGAGTTGCTTGAAGGGATAGTGCGAAATGTCGTCGGCCATTTTGACGCCCAAATGCAAAGAGGACGAGGTGACCAGCATAAAACCGATGCCCAGCAGACTGAAGCACGCCAACATCAACACCGGGTCGACGTGCAGGCGGTTTTGCGCGCGGGGCTTGGGCGTCGGTTTCAACATAAGGGCAGACTCATCACGGCTTCGGCGAACTTATTGCCGCGGTCAACATAGCTGCGGTATTGATCCAGGCTGGCGCAGGCCGGTGATAGCAGGACGCTGTCGCCTTCGCTGGCCAAACTGGCGGCGATGGTGACCGCTTCTTTCATATTGCCGGCGAAATGGACAGGCACACAGTTATTCAAAGCTTGTGCGATCAATGGTGCATCTTTGCCTATCAGGACTACGGCCTTGGTTTTTTCGGTGACGGCAGGCACTAGTTCAGTCATGTCTGCGCCTTTAGTTTCGCCGCCGGCAATTAAAACAACTTTATGCTCGTAGCCGTTTAACGCGGCGATACACGCACCGATGTTGGTGGCTTTGGAATCGTTAACCCAATTAATGCCGCCTTTTTCCGCGACTTTTTGCATGCGATGCGGCAGGCCTTTGAATTTTCTGAGCGCATCGCACATTTTGGTGATGCTTAGACCGGCAGCCGTGCCCAGGGCCAGCGCCGCCAACGCATTGGCGATGTTGTGGCTACCTTCCAGGCGCAATTTACTGGCTGCCATCAAGGCTTGTTCGCCTTGCATTAAAGTATCGATTTCGCCGCGACGCAGATAAAAATCGGCTTGAGTTTGGGTGGAAAAAGTCAATGTTTGCCGGGCGGGATCGCGCATGGCCATGACCATCGGGTCGTCGGCATTCAAGATCATCACGCCGTCGCCCCGGAACACCCGTTGCTTTTCCGCCGCATAACCGGCCATGCCGTCATGGCGATCCAGATGATCCGGACTGACGTTTAACACCGTGGCGACTTTGGCGTTCAAAGCCGTGGTGCGTTCCAGCTGGAAGCTGGACAGTTCCAACACGTAAAGTTCGGCGTCCTGTTGCAGCAAATCCAGCGCGGGTGTGCCGAGGTTGCCGCCGATGGCGGTTTTGACGCCAGCGGCGTTAGCCATTTCGCCCAGCATGGTGGTAACCGTGCTTTTACCGTTGGAGCCGGTGATGGCGATAACCGGTTTGTCGGTGGCGCAAGCGAATAAGTCGATGTCGCTTAGTACGGTTACGCCCGCCTGCACGGCCTTTTGGATGGCTGCTTCGTGTAAAGATACGCCAGGGCTGACCAGCAAATGAGTGGCGACATCCAGTGCGGATTGGTCGAAACCGCCGGAAAATACCGGTACGTCCGGCATTTGTTCCCGCAAATTATCGATTAGCGGCGGATTTTTCCGGCTATCGATCACGGCGAATTTAATCGGGGTCTTTTGCAAAAATTGTGCGGCTGAATAGCCGGTAGCGCCCAGACCGACGATCAATAGGCGAGCGTTATCCGGATTTAAGTTGAAATGGGTTTCCAGATTGCTGAGTAGGGCGGTGGTGTTCATGCTTATCTCAGTTTCAAAGTGGCCAGGCCGATCAACACCAAGATGACCGAGATAATCCAGAAACGCACGATGATGCGCGGCTCCGGCCAGCCTTTCAATTCGTAATGATGGTGAATCGGCGCCATCAGAAACACCCGCTTTTTACGGGTTTTGAACGACGCTACCTGGATAATCACCGAGATGGTTTCCATCACGAAGATGCCGCCCATGATCACCAAAACGATTTCTTGTCTAACCAGCACTGCGACGATGCCCAACGCGGCACCCAGGGCCAGTGCGCCGACGTCGCCCATGAACACCATGGCAGGATAGGTGTTGAACCACAAAAAGCCCAGGCCCGAGCCGACCAGGGCTGCGCAAAATACCACCAATTCGCCGGCTTTGGGGATGTGCGGGATAGCCAGATATTGCGAGAAATTCACGTGGCCGGACAAATAGGCAAAAATCGCCAAGGCGGCGGCGATCATCACGGTCGGCATGATGGCTAGGCCATCCAGGCCGTCAGTCAAGTTGACGGCATTGCTGGAGCCGACGATGACGAAATAGGTCAGTACGACGTAGCCCCAGCCGATGTCGACGGTGACGTTTTTGAAAAACGGCACGATGAATTGGGTTTCCGCCGCTACTTGAGCGGTGTTGTATAAGTATAAGGCGGCGCTCAGTGCCACCAGCGATTGCCAGAAATATTTGGCGCGGGCGGATAGGCCGTCGCTATTGCCGAGCAGGACTTTTTTATAGTCGTCGATAAAGCCGATTACGCCATGTGCCAGTGTTACCAGCAACACCACCCAGACATAACGATTGCTCAAATCCGCGCAGAGCAGGGTGCTGATCGCTACGGCGAACAGAATCATCGCGCCGCCCATGGTTGGTGTGCCGGATTTGGAAAAATGGCTTTGCGGGCCGTCGTCGCGCACGCTTTGGCCGATTTTTTTACGAGTCAATTTTTCGATCATGGCCGGGCCGACCATCAGGGAAATAATGAGCGCGGTCAGCACGCCCAAGATGGCGCGAAAGGTCAGGTAATGTAGCACCCTGAAGCCGCTGTCGATATTGCTTAAATAATCCGCGAGTAAAAGTAACATTAGGCTGCTCTGAAATTGTTGACCATCGCCGCCACCACGTTTTCCATTTTCTGGGCGCGCGAGCCTTTAACCAATAGGGTTTCCTTACCTGTGACGGCTGTTGTCAGTGTGTCTATTAATTGTTCCTGATCGTCGAAAAACTGGCCGCCGTCGCCAAAGGCTTCAACGGCATGTTTTGCCAATGCGCCGGTCGCGAACAAACGCTTCACTGATTTTGCTTTGATTAATTCGCCCATTTCCCGGTGTATCGCCGGGCTGTCCGGGCCGAGCTCGCCGAAAGCGCCCAATGCTACCCACGCTTCGCTGCCGCAATCGGTCAGTACGTCCAGCGCGGCTTTCAAGGAGTTGGGGTTAGCGTTATAGGTATCGTCGATGATGATATTGCCCTTACGGCCTGTTAAGGGTTGCATGCGGCCGGTGACGGGCTGGAGTTGTTCCAGGCCTTGTTTAATGTCTGTCAGGCTAATGCCGAATTGCAGTGCAACTGCCGCTGCGGCCAAAGCGTTTTTCACATTGTGAGCGCCGGCCAGATGCAAGCGGATTGGTAAGGTGTCGGTCGCCGTTTTTAATTCGAAATATGTATTAAAGCCTTGTGCGTCCAAAGCTGTGGCAATATTTAACGCCGTGACGTCGGCTGCGGGGTGCAAGCCGAAGGATACGCTGCGATGGTTGCCGGCCATGGTCAGCAAGAAATTGTAAAAAACGTCGTCGCGATTTAATACCGCCACGCCGTCTTCACCGAGGCTTTCGACGATTTCGCCCTTGGTTTTGGCGACGCCTTCGATGCTGCCGAAACCTTCGATATGGGCGGCGCCAATATTGGTGATGACGCTGACATCGGCTTGCGCATAACGGCTGGTATAAGCAATTTCGCCAGGGTGGTTGGCGCCCATTTCAATCACCGCGTAGCGATGAGAGTCATCCAGTTTCAGCAGCGTCAGCGGCACGCCGATGTCGTTGTTCAGATTGCCTTGAGTCGATAAGGTATGGCCTTGGGTGGCGAAAATCGCCGCAATCATTTCCTTGACCGTGGTTTTGCCGTTGCTGCCGGTGACGCCGGCTACTTTGACCGACAAGGTTTTGCGCCAGTATCCGGCCAGTTCCGCCAGTGCCAGATGGGTGTCTGCGACGATGATTTGCGCTAAAGTGGATGGCGCGGCTCGCTCGAGTAACAGCGCTGCCGCACCGGCTTGCTCGGCTTTATCGATAAAGCTGTGGCCGTCGAAATTCTTGCCGTTTATCGCGATGTATAGCGCGCCGGCTTGTAAGGTGCGGGTATCGATGCCGGTGGCGCGAATTTCTCTGTCTTCGCCGATTAGCTTGCCGTTGACGGCTTGGGCTATTTCGCTGAGTTGCAGCTTCATGGCTTGCTCCACGCCGCCAGTGCTTGCTTGACGATAGCGCTATCGCTGAACGGCTGCTTTACGCCGCCGATTTCTTGGTAGTCCTCGTGGCCCTTGCCGGCTATCACCACGCAATCGTCTGGGTCTGCTTGTCGTATCACTGTGTTTATGGCCGTGGTTCTATCGTTAATGACCGTTATTTTTTGGCTTTGGCAGCCGCTCAAAATGTCTTTAATAATCGCTGCCGATGCTTCGCTGCGCGGATTGTCGTCGGTGACGATGACTTGATCCGCCCAGGTTTCGGCAATTTTGCCCATCTGCGGACGCTTGCCCTTGTCCCGGTCGCCGCCGCAGCCGAATACGACTCTCAGTCGGTTCCCGCCTTTGGCGGCTTTCAGCACTTTTTCCAGCGCGTCCGGGCTATGCGCATAATCCACAAATATCGTGGGTTTGCCGTTGCCGCCGAATTTTTCCATGCGGCCGGCAATGGCGTTTAATTTGGCCAGTTGCGCGACGGCGGCGTCGAATTCGCTGCCGGTCGCCAGCAGCACACAAAGCACGGCTAGCACGTTATCCAGGTTAAAGCCGCCAACCAGCGTTGTCGTTGCCCGGCGTCTTTGCTCGCGCCATATCACATCGAATTCGATGCCGGCGGCGCTATGTTTTACTTGCTCGGCACTTACGGCTTCCCTAGCAGTACCGCGTTGGCCGGTCGCGCTGTAGGTCCAGCGTTGCACGGTGTCCGGCAGGCTTTGCAATACCTCGGCGCTGCTGGCGTCGTCCAGGTTGACCACGGCAAACTGCAGGCCCGGTGTTTTAAACAAGGCCAGTTTGGCTTGCAGGTATTCCGCCATACTGCCGTGATAATCCAAGTGGTCCCTGCTCAAATTGGTAAAAACTGCGCCTTTAAAGCTAACCCCGTTAACCCGGCCTTGGTGTAAGCCGTGCGAGGACACTTCCATGGCCGCGTTACGTTTATCCTGCTTTACAAATTCGTGCAGCATTCGCTGCACGGCCAACGCATCCGGGGTGGTGTTGGCGGTCGGCTGCAAGCTGCCGACGTCTCCCCAGCCCAGCGTGCCTATCACGCCGCAAGCCGGCAAAGCCTGCGCGATTAACTGGCTACAGGTGGTCTTGCCGTTGGTGCCTGTTACGCCGATTACATCCAATAGTTGCGACGGGTTGCCGTAAAATCTTGCGGCGATTTCGCCCAGCTTTTGCGCTAAATCGGTTACTGCCAAGCTTGGTACTTTTACTTCGCTGACGATCTGCGTCTCCACGCCGCTTGGATCGTAAATCACCGCGACCGCGCCGTTCGCAACAGCTTGCTCCGCATGCGCAATGCCATGCTGGGTTGCGCCGTTCAACGCAATAAACGCATCGCCGGCTTGGATGTTTCGGCTGTCCAAACACAATCCGCTGATTGCCAAATCCGGCGGATTTACTGTCAGTCCGTTTAGCAATTGGGCTAGCTTCATTGTTTGCTCAACAATAAATGCATGTTATCCATGCCGTCCGGCTCAACGCCGTATACCCGTAATGCGCCCGCCATCACTTTCGAGAAAGCCGGTGCCGCCACCAGGCCGCCGTAATATTGGCCGGTGGTAGGTTCGTCCACCACAATCGCGATAATGAAGCGCGGGTTGCTGGCCGGCGCCATGCCCACAAATACCGATAAATATTTGTCTTCGCTGTAACCGCCGGCCCCGGCCTTTTTCACGGTACCGGTTTTACCTGCTACCCGATAACCCTCGACTCTGGCTTGGTATGCCGTGCCTTCCTTGCTGATCACGTGCTCCAGCATTTCTCGGACCTTTCTGGCGGTTTCGGGTTTGAAAATCCGTTGGGCATCGGGATCTTCATCGCGCTTCAGTAAAGTCACGGAATGAATGATGCCGTCGTCCGCCAAAGCGGTATACGCTCTGGCCAACTGTAAAATCGAGGTGGAAACCCCGTAACCGAACGATAAAATCGCCTGGTCGAATTCGTGCCAGCCTTGATAATCCAGCAAAGAGCCGATGGCTTCTCCCGGAAAGCCAACACCGGCGGAGGTGCCGAATCCCAGCCTGCTGTATACGCCCCAAAAATACTCCGGCGGCATGCTCATCGCGATTTGCGTGACCGCGATATTGCTGGATTTTTGCAGTACGTGGGTCAAATCCATCGTGCCGTAGTTATGCACGTCCTTAACGACGTTACGACCCAAGTGATAGACACCATGGGTTTCTATCAATACGTTGGGTTTGATATAGCCACCATCCAGTGCCGCCGCTACCACGAAGGGTTTGACTGTCGAGCCGGGTTCGAAGCTATCCACCATGGCCCGGTTGCGATAGCGGTTACTGCTCAATTCTTTACGGTTGTTGGGATTGAAAGCTGGTTGGCTGACCGTCGCCAATACATCACCGTTTTTGGCATCCAGCACCACCAGCGATGCCGAATGCGCTTTATTCTGGATCATCGCATTCTGCAATTCCCGGTAAGCCAGGTATTGCAGGCGCTCGTCGATAGTCAACACCAGGTCGCGGCCTGGGATGGCTTCTTCAATATTTTCCACGTCCTTGATGATCTGACCTTTGCCGTCCTTAATCACGCGCTTTTTGCCGGGCTGGCCGCGTAGAATGTGCTCGTAGCCGTGCTCTATGCCTTCCTGGCCGATGTCGTCGATATTGGTAAAACCCAATAGATGCCCGGATACTGCGCCAGCCGGATAGTAACGCTTGAACTCTCGCTCGAAATACACACCGGTAATTTCCAGCGCTTTGACCTTTTCGGCTATATCCGGGTTAATCTGCCGGCGCAAATAGACGAAACGCTTATTGGCGTCTTTTTCCTTTTTTAACAGCGAACGCAGTTCCTTTTCCGGAAAACCGAGGATTTTCGCCATCGGTGTTAATTTGTCCTGTTCCGCATCCCTTAGTTGGCGCGGATTGACCCAAATCGATTGTACCGGGGTACTAATCGCCAAAGGCTCACCGTTGCGATCCTTGATCTGCCCACGATAAGCCGATACCGACACTACGCCGACGTGCTGCATATCGCCTTTGTCCTGCAGAAATTCTTTATCGAGAATTTGCAGGTATACCGCGCGCGCAACCAATCCGAGCATGGCCAACAACATTGCCGACAGCAGCACTCTGCGGCGGATCACAAAATCTGTATTGTGGCGCGGTATCGTTCCCGCGCCGGAGGCAATTCGCATTTACGGCTTTATATAAATAATTTTGTCTTGGGCCGGCAAAGTCAGCATCAGCCGCGTTCTTGCTTCGATTTCAACCCGGTTTTCTTCGGTGAGCGTGGTCAATTCGAGTTGTAATCGGCCCCATTCCACTTCGTAGTCGTCGAGCTCTTTTTCTTTTTTCTGAATGTCGATAAACAGCAAGCGCGATTGGTATTTGCTGTAGATCACGGCAATGCCGGAGATCATCAGCATCGCCACCAACAGTGTCAGCAGGATATTTCTTGCAATCGCCATTAACGTTTCTCCCCAACTCGCATTACCGCGCTACGTGCGCGTGGGTTCTGTTGCAACTCCTGTTGTTGTGCCCGTATCGACTTGCCTATTTTGCGTAACTGACCTTGTTCTATGTCTTGCTCTTTAATCGGCAGTTTGCCGGGATTGGTTTTCGGGCCTGCTTGGTCGCGAATGAAGCGCTTGACGATGCGGTCTTCCAATGAGTGGAAAGCGATCACGACTAAACGTCCACCTGGCGCCAATACCTCCACAGCTTGTTTCAATCCGGTTTTAATCTGTTCGAGTTCTTGGTTAATCTCTATCCTGATCGCCTGAAAACTGCGAGTTGCAGGATGTTTGTGCTTGTCGCGAAACGGCACACTGTTTTCGATCAATTTTGCCAATTGCAGAGTGGTCTGCAGAGGCTGCTGTTGGCGTTGGCAGATAACCGCGTTGGCAATTCGCCTGGCAAAACGCTCTTCGCCATATTCAAACAATACGCGAACCAATTCTTTTTCGTCGACTTGCGCCAAATACTCTGCAGCCGACAGGCCGTGATTGCTATCCATGCGCATGTCCAAAGGACCGTCACGCAAAAAACTGAAGCCACGCTCCGCATTGTCTAGTTGCGGGGACGATACGCCCAGGTCCATCAGAATGCCGTCGACTTTACCCTTATAGCCTTGTTGTTCAATAATGGCTCTCAGTTCCAAAAAACTGGCGTGATGCAAACTAAAACGGCTGTCTTCCAGCAAGCGCTTGGCTTCGTTGCTAGCAATCGCATCCATGTCTCTGTCAAGCGCCAGCAATCTGCCGGTGCTATTCAGTGCTTTCAGAATGCCGCTGCTGTGTCCGCCACGCCCGAAGGTGCAGTCCAGATAAATACCGTTCGGTTTTATGTCGAGCTGCTCTAAGGCCTCTTCGTACAAAACCGTCTGATGGGCGGTCATCTCCGTCAAAACGACAGCGAGCCAAGTTCTTCAAGGCCCTCTGTGTCGTTACCGTCCATCCATTCCTGTTCTTTGGCCTTCCAGGCCGCTTCATTCCATATTTCAAATTTGTTGAGCTGACCAACCAGCATGATGTGTTTTTCCATGCCGGCAAACTCCCGAAGGGTTTCCGGAAGCAGCAGGCGCCCTTGGTTATCCATTTCACATTCCGAGGCATTGCCGATCACAAAACGTCGTAACTTGCCGGCCATTTTGTTTAATGTCGGCAGTTTGCTGATGGTTTGTTCGAGCTTTTCCCATTCGGGTAAGGGGTATAGCCATAGGCAACCCGGTTCGCCGACACATTTGTCGTCAACTGCAACGGTCACAACCATTTGTCGGTCGCAGGACTCCTGTAACTCCTCCCGATAGCGGGTAGGAATTGCAATGCGCCCTTTCGCATCCAAACTGATTGAACTTATGCCTCGAAACAAGATGAACCTCAAAAATTCCAAAAAAATCCATTTTTGACCACTTTACATCACTTTTGCACCACTATAGTTTTCAACGGGTGCTTAGTCAAGAGGCATTTAAATTAAATTCTTTCTTTTTCTACAAGGACTTACGCAGGATTGGTGCGTATTAGGCGGTATATGCGAGGGTTTCGAGTAAAAATGATTTGTATCAAAAAGTTAATGATGGTTTTTGATGTGAATTGCAATTATTAGGTGCTAATTCTCACTTTTTGCACGCGGTTTGCTGTAGCAAGCTGTTTGGACGGTTAGCGGTAAGGCTGGTTTTTCTGAGCAAAAGATTGGCGGCTGTGGTTTGGGATAAATAGTGGTAGAGCCCTTAGATTGAGTTCGTTGGGCTATTTCAGACGAGATTTACAAACTTTCCGGCTTTTGATCGCGTGTCAGCAGGTTTTGGACGGCTTGTTTGGGGGAGAGTTGTTCGAATAAGACTTTGTAAACTTGTTCGGTGATTGGCATTTCGACACCGTATTTTTGCGATAAACGGTGCGCTTCTCGGGCTGCGGATACGCCTTCGACTTCCTGATTGATTTCGCTTAATGCGTACCTTTGGTCTTTGCCTTGGCCTAATGCCAAGCCAAAGCGGCGGTTTCTGGATTGATTGTCGGTACAAGTCAAAATCAGGTCGCCCAGACCGGCTAGGCCCATAAAAGTGTCGGCTTGGCCGCCAAGTTTGATGCCGAGGCGCATGATTTCGGTTAGGCCGCGAGTGATCAGTGCGGCTCGGGTATTGGCGCCAAAGCCAAGGCCGTCGGCTATGCCTGCCGCGATTGCCAAAACATTTTTGCAGGCTCCGCCTACCTGAACGCCAATAATATCGTTGCTGGTGTAGATCCTAAATCGTTGGTTGTGCAATCGTTCGCTAAGTTGGGTGGCGAAGCCTTCCGAGTTAGAGGCGATGGTGAGTGCGGTTGGTAGGTCGGCAGCTACTTCTTGGGCAAATGTGGGGCCGGAGAGTGCGGCGCATTCGATATTCGCCCCCAGTATTTGCGTCGCCACCTCGCTTAACAAGGCGCCGTTTTGGGAATCGAAACCCTTGGTGGCCCATGCGATGCGGGAGCTTTCACTGAGCGTGGGTTTGATTTGCGCTAATAAGTCTCTAAAGGCGTGGCTGGGGACCGAAATAAGCAATACCGCGCTGAACCCCACGGCTTCCGCAAGATTGTCGGTGAATTGCAGGTTTTCTGGAAAATGGACGCCGGGTAAATAGCGTGCATTTTCGCCGGTTTGCTTTAATGCGGCTATGTGTTTGGGATTATGGCCCCACAACAGGGTGTTGCAGCCATTTCTGGCTGCCTGTACCGCTAAAGCGGTTCCCCATGAGCCGGCGCCAAGGATACTGATAGATGGTGGCATCCCGCTTAATTTAGCGTCTTCGCTTCAGGTTCCTGTTGAGTTTGCGCTTGTTGCAAGTGCTGCATATACAATGCGTCGAAATTGACTGGCGCCAAGATTAACTGTGGAAAACCGCCTTTATTCACTAGGTCGGAAATGACCTCTCTCGCATAAGGGAACAAGACGTTGGGGCAAAAGCTGCCTAGCATTGGTCCCATTTCTTGTTCGCTGAAACCGGCTATTGAAAAAATTCCGGATTGATTGACTTCAACTAAATAGGCCGTTGTGTCTGCAATTTTTACGGTGACGGTTAATGTCAGCGATACTTCGTACATCGAGTTTTCGATAGGTTGAACGTGCGTGCCGAGATTAAGATCCAGCGCGGGTTCCCACTTTTGCGTGAATATTTTTGGAGCATTGGGGGTTTCAAAAGAAATGTCTTTGGTATAGATCTTTTGAATCGCGAACTGCTTTTCGCTGGATGCGTTGATTTCGGCCATGATGATTACTTGTTAAGGTGGTTGATTAATCTTTAGTTTTTACTGCTGACTTTGATGGGGAGCTTGTTATCTTCCCAGGATTGCATGCCGCCCGTCATGTTAAATACATGCTCAAATCCGGCTTTGGTCAGTGTTTTGCAAGCGGCTACCGAGCGGGCGCCAGTCTGGCAGGTCACGATCATAGGGTGATTTTTATGCTTTTCCAGAGAGCCTAGTTGTTCTTCTACTTTGCCTAAGGGAATGTTGATCGCGTTTTCGATGTGGCTTTTGGCGAATTCGTTGGTTTCTCGCACGTCAAGCACAACGACATCGTCACTGTTCATTTTGGTGACTGCAATCAACGGAGAAATGCTTTCGTACTTATTGAATGAGTTCGCGAGCAAATCCTGGATTAGCAAAAAAATAATGCATACCAGCGAGAATGCTAGTAAATAGTGATTGGTGGCAAATTCTATATATTGGTCCATTGCGTGGGTTTATTTTAGTGGTTATTGAATGCTGTTTACGTGCCGCAAAAAACGCTGCGCATCATTTGAATCAGGTGTGTTACACGCTCATCGTCGATAAAATAGTAAACCCGATTGGCTTCTTTTTTGTAATCGAGAATGCCCTTGTCTCGCAGTATTGCCAAGTGCTGGGAAATATTGCTTTGACTCGTGCCAACTTGCTCAACGATCTCTTGTACGCTAATCGAGTTATTGCCGAGTACGCAAAGGATTTTCAGGCGCAACGGATGAGACATCGCTTTCAAGCAGCGCGCGGCCCGATTAATATCGTTGTCGTCGTAGAGAATGGTATCGTTTTTGTCTTCCATTTAATAACGATGATCGTGGCAAAAGTTAAGAGCAGTGAGAGAGCAATGGTACTTTTCGAACTATGACGACATCCTTGTGCTGGTATAATGTCGCCACGGCGCAAGTGGGTTTAATCGCTTGCGCTAACGCAATAAAAAGTGAGCAAATCTAACAGAGTGGGCTTTATTGTTCAATACCCTCGGCTAGAGGCTTGGGAAAATAGCTCGGAGCTGCTTGGGTTGGCTCGTTTTTTGACTAGGCCAAATTTTATCTGCCTTAACGCCCGCAAAACTAATCTTTGGAGTCTGTAACACATGGTCAGTCCAGCAAAGCCGTTATTGCTGCTCTCTGCGTCAATGATTGGACGGTTATTGCTGGTTGCCTAATCGATGCATGTTTACCGATATTTTTTGATCGCTTGGATTGCGATTGTCTGCGCATTGCCGGCTCAGGGCTATCCCGTAAATGCCCGTAGCTTGGTAGAAGTGCAATCGCAAATCCAGCAAGTTGGCGATGACGTCAAAAGCCTGGGGGTTGAAAAGTCTCGGTTGTTAGAACAGTTGCAAAAGCTGGAGCGGCAATACGGGGAGCTTGCGAATAGTCTGCGAGCTATCAAAGCTGAAATCAGGCAGCAAGAACAGGCATTGCAGGAAGTTCGGAATAAAAGCGTTGCCACGCAAAAGGACATGCGTAGTCAGGAGAAGGAGCTTGAGGGGCTGATTAAGTCGGTTTATGCGATGGGTGGCGATAAGGAAGGGCTGAAAGTTATCCTTAACCAGCGTAATCCCGCGGTATCGAGTCGCATGTTGGTTTACTACGATTACATTAGTAAGGCCCGCTTACAAAAGCTTCAGGCCATGGCTGAGGATTTCAAGGTTTTGCGGCAGTTGGAGGCGCAAAAAGACACGGAAACTCAGTTATTGCAAGTGTCTCTCGACAAGAAACAACAAGAAACCGAGGCGATGCAGGCGCTGAAAAAACAGCGAGAAGCCTTGCTTGCCGACATTCAGCAAGATTATGCGTCAAAAAGCGCCCTGCTGGCTGGCTTGATGCGTGACGAGAAAAAATTGCAAGCCTTGGTAGCATCATTGCAGAAAACTGATGATAATGAACCTGCGGTTGCACCGGAGCGCGTGCTTGATAAGCACGAAAAGCCTGTCGAACAACCCGAACCGCCCAAAAAATCCGAAGCCAATCCTGTTCGCGAACCGGCGGGTCTTTCTTTTTCCGAGTTGCAAGGAAAGCTGCCTTGGCCGGTGCAAGGGGCGATAACGGATCGTTTCGGCAGTCGCCGCTACGAAACAACCTGGGACGGCGTGGTGATTAGCGCTCGCGAAGGTGCCGATATTCATGCGGTCAATGCCGGGAGAGTTGTTTACGCCGATTGGTTGCGGGGCTATGGTTTGATGATCATTGTTGATCACGGTAAGGGTTATATGAGTTTGTATGCATTCAATCAAAGCTTGCATAAAAGCGTGGGAGAGCATGTTAGAGCCGGTGAGACATTGGCTTCGGTTGGGCGTAGCGGGGGGCGTGCTGATGCGGCATTGTACTTCGGCATCAGGAAACAAGGTCGGCCCATAGATCCCGAGCAATGGTGCCGTAAGCCGGGCAAGGGTTAATCATTTACAGGAACAGGTTGTTGGAGTTTTAAAACACATGCTAAAAAACAGAAATATAGTGATTTTATTGGTCGGGTTTATTTTGGGGGCGACGCTGAGTTTGTGCAGCAGTGTCCTGGCGGAAAAGGAAGCACCTGTTTCGACCAACTTAGATGATTTACAGGCTTTGCCGTTTGATGAGTTGCGGACATTTACCGAGATATTCGGGCGTATCAAACAGGATTATGTCGAGCCTGTATCCGACAAAAAACTGTTGGAAGATGCGATTCGCGGTATGTTGTCCGGTCTTGATCCGCACTCGGCTTATTTGGCTAGCGAAGAATATAAAGAGTTGCAAGAAGGCACCACTGGTCAGTTCGGCGGTTTGGGAATTGAGGTGGGTATGGAAAATGGCTTTGTTAAAGTCGTTTCTCCGATTGATGATACACCTGCTCAGCGCGCCGGCATCAAGGCGGGCGATTTGATCGTGCGTCTGGATGACAAGCCGGTTAAAGGCATGACTCTGGCCGACGCAGTAAAAATTATGCGTGGCGAGCCGGGTAGCGACATCGTGTTGACTGTGGTTCGGGAAGGCGAAGAAGCGCCGCTTAAATTTACCTTGACCCGCGACATCATCAAAGTCAAAAGTGTTAAAAACAAACTGCTGGAAAAAAATTACGGTTACTTGAGGATCAGTAGTTTTCAATCCGGTACCGGTCAAGGTTTGTTGGATGCGGTCGACGAGCTGAAAAAAGAAAACGAAGGCCCACTGAAAGGTATTGTGCTGGATTTGCGTAACAACCCCGGCGGTGTATTGAATGCCGCTGTGGATGTCAGTGATGCGTTTATCGAGTCCGGTTTGATCGTTTACACCGAAGGCAGAATCAAAAACTCAGAAATGCGTTTTAGTGCAACACCGGATGACATTATTAATGGTGCGCCGATTGTGGTGTTGATTAATGGCGGTTCGGCGTCGGCATCCGAAATTGTTGCTGGTGCGTTGCAAGATCACAAACGAGCCATCATCATGGGTGAAAAATCTTTCGGGAAGGGTTCGGTGCAAACCATTCTGCCGACCAGCAATGGCGCGGCGGTGAAGTTGACCACAGCCCGGTACTTTACGCCTTCCGGTCGCTCAATTCAGGCGCAGGGCATAGAGCCTGATGTGACTTTGGCGAGAGTTAAGCTGGAATCATTGGAAAAAGCCAAGATCGAGTCGATTAAAGAAGCCGATCTGACGCATCACTTGACTAACGGTAACGCGAAGCCGGAGAAAAAGTCCGAAGAAGAGGATAAAGATGATGCGAAAGACCAATCTGAAAAAGATGGCGATACCAACGAATCTTCAGAAGCGGAAATTCGCGACTATCCTTTGCATGAAGCGTTGAATCTGCTGAAAGGTATCAGCATTATGAAAAAGTAGCTCAGATATAGGGCAAAGAAAAACCCGCTTGACGATATTCGTCAAGCGGGTTTTTTATTGTGTGGCTTTTGTTTCTTGTCAGGTACTTAAGATAATTTGCCGGTTTTGGCTTAGTTTGTCGATGCCTGATAGCGTACCGAGAAATTGTTCATGGCTGCCAGAGCCTCTTGAATATGGTTTGGGTCAGAAAACTCAAACGCATTCACGCCCACGCGCGCCAAATAAAATACTTGGTCAGGCAGGTAATCGCCGACGGCTCTAATTTCCCCTTGATAACCGTCGCGGCTCCTTAACAAACGTGCTTGCGAAAAAAGTCTGCCATCGCCGAATATCGGAAAATTAAGCTCTATTACACCAATTTTACTCAGGTCGTCAGTCAGCGGTTCAATTTGATCGCTCGGGATGAGTCGAACGCCGGTTTGGCTGGAACGTTTGATTAGTTGTTCTTTATCTGCCAGCCAACGCGCTAATGTGACTGTAATGTCGCCATTTTCTGGCAGCGGACTGTCGTCGGCAATAAAAGTCCAGGTGTTTTCTACCAACTGTCGATCTTTAATGATTTGCATAAACTCTTTCTTTGAATGGTTCCAGGCCAACACGCTTGACGGTCTCTAAAAATGCTTCGTCTTCAAGGCGTTGCTTGAGGTAAACGTCTAATATCGTTGTGATGGTAGAAGTGATTTGGTCTTTGGGAACTGATGGTCCCAGGCGTTCGCCTATCGCTGCTTCGTTTTCAGAAGAGCCGCCCAAGGTGATTTGATACCACTCCTCACCATGTTTATCGACGCCCAGAATGCCGATGTGGCCGACACTTTGATGGGCGCAGCCGTTCATGCAGCCAGACATATTAATTTTGATGTCGCCGATGTCGTGTATGTAATCCAAATCATCCAATGCTTCGTTGAGTTCCTTTGCTACGCCAATAGAGCCGGCATTGGCCAGCGAGCAAAAATCCAGGCCCGGGCAACAGATCATGTCGGTGACGGTGCCGATGTTGGGTGTAGCCAATTTGATGGCGTTTAGTTGCTGCCATACTGTAAACAGGTCGGCTTGTTTCACGTCAGCCAAGACCAAATTCTGTCTATGAGTGCTTCTAATTTCGCCAAAGCTGAATTGGTCAGCCAAATCGGCTACCGCTTCAAGCTGTTTATCAGTCATGTCGCCAGGAGGAGAATCCGGGGCTTTTAGTGAAACGTAGACGCCGCGATAGCCGGCGATTTTGTGTTCGACGGTATTGTATTTAAACCATTTTGCAAAATCGGTGTTGTCGGCCAACTGCGCGGTCAGGGCGTTGTCATCCGCAGCGCTGGGATCGTAAGCGGGTGGTAAAAACTGCGCTTTGATTTCCTCAATGCGTTCGTTGCTCAGGATCATATCTTCCTTAATGCGCAGCCATTCCTTTTCGACCATGGCGGTAAACTTCTCCAATCCGGTTTCTTTGACCAGGATTTTGATGCGCGCTTTATACTTGTTGTCGCGTCTGCCGAATAGGTTGTAGACCCGTAAGATCGCTTCCAGATACGATAATAGGTGTTGTTTTTCCAGAAAAGGTCTAACGGTTTGACCAATGATGGGAGTTCTGCCCAGGCCGCCGCCGGCCAAAATTCTGAAGCCAATTTCGCCTGCATCGTTTTTGACTATGTAGACGCCGATGTCGTGGAATTGCACGGCGGCGCGGTCATGCGCCGAACCGCTAACGGCGATCTTGAATTTGCGCGGCAGATAAGCAAATTCCGGATGTAGTGTCGTCCACTGTCTAATGGTTTCGCAGTAGGGTCGTGGATCTTCGATCTCATCTTTGCAGATGCCCGCTAAGGGATCTGAGGTGGTATTTCTCAGGCAGTTGCCGCTGGTTTGAATGGCGTGCATTTGCACGGTCGCCAGTTCGGCGAGCAGGTCGGGTACTCGACTAAGTTCCGGCCAGTTGTACTGCACGTTTTGGCGGGTCGTAAAATGGCAATAGCCGCGATCATAGTCGCGAGCTACCGATGCCAGTTTGCGTAATTGCTTGGACGAAAGCAGTCCGTAAGGTACTGCGACACGGAGCATCGGCGCATGGGTTTGCACGTACAAACCGTTCATCAGCCGCAAGGCTCTAAATTGGTCGGGGCCGAGTTCGCCGCTTAAAAAGCGTTGGGTTTGACCGCGAAACTCATTGACGCGCTCTTCGATAAGTGTTTGATCTTGCTTGTTATATTGATACATTTAAAGGCGATGCTTGGTTTACATACTATTTTGCTAGGTATCTGAATAATATACTGGCCGGGATTAAATGACAAAGAATATTGTATGGTGATAACATGCCCGGTTAGTTTTTTCCGCTTTCAATAATGACTAAAACATAGAGGATAAAGGGGGCTATCTTGTTGCGCTTACTGTTAATTTTGGCCGGCTTGCTGTTTTTGCCGGAAATCGCCATGGCTGAAGAGTTTCATAACCTGGGCTTAACCGGAACCGAGCGGGGCATTTATACCGTTCTGATCTTTTTGGTGGCCTATGGATTTGTGATGGCAGAAGAGTTTACGCATTTGCGTAAATCCAAGCCGGTTATCTTTGCCGCTGCCGTGATTTGGGGGCATGTGGCGATATTGGCTCAAGAGGCCGGTGTTTCCGGTGAAGAACTGCATAAAGCTTTCGAACATGATTTGAAAGAGTACGCAGAGTTGATGTTGTTCTTGCTGGTGGCGATGACCTATATCAACACCATGGCGGAACGTAATGTGTTTGAAGCGCTACGCTCCTGGTTGATTCGTAAACAATTTGGCTACAAGCAATTGTTCTGGATCACCGGCATCATTACCTTCTTCCTGTCTTCGGTTGCTGACAACCTGACTTCTGCGCTGTTGGTCGGCGCCGTGGTGATGGCCGTGGGTGCGGATAACGAAAAATTCGTCTCTATCGGTTTCGTCAACTTGGTGATCGCGGCAAATGCCGGTGGCGCGTTTTGCCCATTCGGTGACATCACGACCTTGATGGTATGGCAAGCTGGTTATGCTGAGTTTTTCGATTTCTTCAAGTTGTTCATTCCCTCTGTCGTCAATTTCGTCGTGCCCGCCTTCTTCATGGCGCAAGCGATTCCAAGTGGTCAGCCAAAAGCAACCAACGAGGCCGCTGTTGAATTGAAGCCCGGTGGTTGGGTGGTTTGTGGTTTGTTCGGCGTTACCATCGGTTTGGCCGTCAGCTTCAAACAATTTCTGCATTTGCCACCGTTCATGGGCATGATGGCAGGGTTGTCCATATTGATGTTATTCATCTACTACATAAAGATGCGCTTCGCCTCGGCTGATGCGGTGCATCTTGATGTATTTGATCGCGTAAAGGAAGCTGAATGGGATACGTTGCTGTTCTTCTTTGGTGTGGTCTTCGCGGTAGGCGGCTTGGGTTATATCGGTTACCTGGAATTGTTGTCCGGCGCGATGTACGACGGCTTGGGTCAAACCACCGCCAACATCCTGGTCGGTATAATTTCAGCAATAGTTGATAACATCCCGGTGATGTTCGCGGTACTGAATATGAATCTGGATATGGATTTGTATCAATGGTTGTTGGTGACATTGACTGCCGGTGTGGGTGGTTCATTGTTCTCGGTGGGTTCTGCGGCAGGCGTAGCGTTGATGGGGCAATCCAATCACAAATACACCTTCTTCAGTCACTTGAAATGGACGCCGGTTATCGCTGCAGGCTATGCGGCGAGTATCGTTACCCACTATCTGATAAACGGTTAATTCGTCGATTTTTGATAGAACTGCAATAAAGTAAGGGAAGGCGCGTGACAAAGACTATTAATAGTTGGCGTAGCGCTTTCTCTATTTTTACGCATTGGCGTGTTCTGAGTGTGGTATTTCTCGGTTTCAGCCGGACTTCCTTTCTAGTCGGTTTCTTCGCCTGTATCGGTTTGGCTGGCCGATGGACAGGATTATCTTTTGGTTATAGGCTTTTTTACTCTGGTGGGTGTAGGGCCTTACTCGATTAAAGTACTATTCCTGCATGAGCACGCCGACGCACGTCCCCCCTAATTCGGCTCAGAAGCCGTCGCCCGCAACCCAATCAACCCCCGTTGTGCGCAGCAAGCGCTCCGCTTTGGAAGTGATGCATGAGCTCAAGCAGCCCAAGGTGGCCGTCATGTTGGCGCTGGGCTTTGCCTCGGGCCTGCCCTTCCTGCTGACAGCCAATACCTTCGGCTACTGGCTGCGGGATGACGGCACGAGCCTGATTGCCATCGGCTTCATGTCCTGGGTTGGCTTTGCGTACGCCTTTAAGGTTTACTGGTCGCCGCTGGTGGATCATATCGATGTGCCGCTGCTGGGCCGTCTGGGGCGTCGTCGCGGTTGGATGCTGCTGTGCCAAATTTTGATCGCCATCGGTCTGCTGGGTATGGCCGCTGTCGGGACGGCAGGCGGGCTGGCGGCTATTGGTGCCTTCGCGTTGTTGACGGCCTTCGCGTCAGCCACGCAGGACATCGCCATCGACGCTTGGCGAATCGAATCCGCGTCCGACGACGCCGACGTGGGGTTGATGACTTCGGCGGCGCAGGTCGGATACCGTGTCGCTCTCATTATTACCGACGCCTTGATCATTGCTGCGGCGGCCCGTGTCGGGTGGAGCATGTCGTACGTTGTCATGGCGGTGTTGATGGCACTTTGCACCGTAGCAACCCTATGTGCCTCTGAGCCAACCCGCGCTGATGTGGTGCGGCGCCAGAAGTCTCCGCTATGGACCTTGCGCGGCCTCGCCGATGCGATCATCGGCCCGTTCATCGACTTTTTCGTCAATCACAAGGTTGCAGGGCTGCTTATGCTGCTGATGGTGGCGCTCTATCGCCTGCCTGATTTCGTGATGGGGCCAATGTACAACCCGTATTATCATGATCTCGGGCTTTCCAAGGATACGGTGGCCTGGGTGCGAGGTTCGTTCGGGCTGGTTGCCACCTTTTTCGGTATTGCCTCGGCGGGTCTCAGTGCCGTGCGATCCGGCCTGTTACCAACCCTGATCGCGGGACTTGTGTTCGAGGGATTTGGCACGGCGGCATTCGCCTTACTCAGCGTCAACGCAGACACAGCGATTTTCGCCGCAGTCATGACGCTCGACGCTTTTGCCCAGTCCTTCGCGGGCGTCGCCTTGGTAATTTATATGTCGAGCCTGACCAGTTTGGGCTACACCGCCACTCAGTACGCCATGCTGTCGTCAACTTACGCCTTGCTTGGCAAATTCCTGAAAGGATTCTCCGGGGTTGCGGTCGAAACGCTCACGCCCATATACGGGTTACCCGGAGCCTATGCTACTGCGTTTGTGGCTACTGGCCTGACCGCGGTGCCGCCGCTGCTGCTATTGCTGCTGCTTTGGCGCATGCAGAACATCAAGCGATAGTCCTTGTGACTAAAGTATTGATAGCCCCCTGATTTGATAGCAAATTACACGAAATGTTTAGTAGGCTTTTAGAAGCGCTATCTTGTTCTTAGCGTCTGTTCGTGATGCCGGTTCAATCCGGCACTGCCTGCTGGGGTTTTAATATGTTATTGATGCCGACTGGTGATTAGCGGTGATGGTCTGAGGCGCTAAGTTAGTGTTTAATACTGTTTTTTGTGTTGCAGATTGCTTGCCGAGATCGTATCATAAGCAGTTCTCTATCAAGTATGTAGCCCGGAACGGGTATGTGAGCGCTATGAAACCAGAAATACATCCAGAATATAAACAAATTACCGTTACTTGCGGGTGCGGCAATACTTTTCAAACCGGTTCTGTGCTGGCTTCTGATTTACACATTGAGGTGTGTTCTTCTTGCCATCCGTTTTATACCGGTAAACAACGCGTCGTTGATACATCGGGCCGTGTTGATAAATTCCGCAAAAAATTCGGAAAATAATAGTTTTCGAGAAGTCTTGTTCGGCCGTCGGTCAACTGGCGGCCAGATTCTTCCCAGTTATACGAAGTGTTTTAAAATAGCGCTTCTTCTGCAAATAATTCATCCTCTTCGGGTTCTTCAGTTTTCGGTGCCGATTTTGCCGTTGGTAAGGTTTCTTCGCTGAAATATTCCCAAATGCCTCCCCTCGCTTCTTGATCTAACAATAACCCGTCTGCTGGGTTGATGTAAGCCTGGACTATCCCAGCTGGTTGCGTTAATGGTTTTTCCGGGAAGTTTTGTTGTACGGCCTTCATGAATTTAATCCACATCGGTAAGGCTGCTTTTCCGCCAGTCTCGCCATGCCCAAGCGGTAATGAATTATCGAAGCCTATCCATGCAGAGGCCACTATATCGGTAGCAAAACCGTTAAACCAAGCGTCTCTCTGTTCGTTCGTGGTGCCTGTTTTACCCGCCAAATCGTTACGGCCCAATTGTTTGGCCTGAGTTGCCGTACCGCGCTGTACAACATCTCTTAGCAGGCTGTTTGCCAGGAAATTGATTTTTGCTGAAATAGCGCGCGGCGCGCGGTTTGGTGGCGGCGGGTCTTGGTCGGGGCAATCGGCACACGCCAGGGGTGGGTTGGCCTGGAATAACAGGTTACCTTTGTGATCTTCGATGCGTTCGATGAGGTAGGGTTTTACCAAAAAGCCGCCATTGGCAAATACGGCATAGGCCGACGCCATGCGCAACGGTGAGGCGTAGCCGCTACCTAAGGCCAGAGACAGTGTGCCGGGTAATTGTTCTTTATCGAAACCAAAGCGCATGGCTGTATCGATTGCCTGAGGTATTCCGATTTCCTGCAGCAATCGCACTGAGACCAGATTGATCGATTCCCGGAGCGCAACCCGCAATGATGTCGGACCCAGAAAGCGGCGGCTATAGTTTTCCGGACGCCAGTCGTTTTCTTGCGAAGGGTCCTCGATTACGATGGGCGCGTCATTAATGATGCTGGCCGCGGTGAAGCCTTTCTCCAGGGCGGCAGTATAAATAACAGGCTTGAATCCCGAGCCCGGTTGGCGTTTGGACTGTGTAGCCCTGTTATATTTGCTGTGATAAAAATCAAAGCCGCCGCATAGTGCCAGAATCGCGCCATTGTTAGGATTGAGTGCTACGAAAGCAGCCTCAGCTCCCGGAATCTGCGTCAGCGCCCATTCGTCTTTTGCTAATTCTCTAACCCAGATGATGTCGTTCGGTTTAAGAAAAGCTTTGCCGGTGCCGATATTTTTTTCCGGATAAGGTCTTGCCCATTCAATATTTTTCCAGGCGATGACAATCTGTGTGTTGTCATAAAGTCTTGCGGTAACCCCGGAATCGGCCACTGCTGTTATCAGGGCTTGCCGAGTGTCTCCGATAACATTGTCGGTCAGTTGAGCGCCGCCTTTTTGTGTATTTTTATGTGGAAAACCGCGATAGCCGTGGCGCTCGTCATATTCATGCAAGGTTTTTTGCAAAGCGTCTTCTGCGGCTAACTGAAATTGGCTAGGGACGGTGGTGAAAATTTTCAAACCCAAGGTATAGGCTGTCTCGCCATACTTGGACATAACTTCTTGCCTAACCATTTCCGCGATGTGTGGCGATTGTAGCTCGACATTTATCGGCTGAATCTCCGCATTATCAACTGCTTGCACGGCAATTTCGTAATCGTGCTGGCTTATGTAGTTTAGATCCAGCATTCGGCGCAACACGTAGTTCCGTCGCTCTATAGCGCGCTGAGGATTGGCTATGGGATTGTAAATGGACGGCGCTTTCGGCAGGCCGGCAATCATCGCTTGTTGATGCAGAGTTAACTCGGAAATATCTTTACCGTAGTAGGTTTGTGCGGCTGCTGCTACGCCATAGGCGCGTTGGCCCATATAAATTTTGTTCAAATAAAGATCCATAATCTGATCTTTGGAATATTGCCGCTCTATTTTCAGTGCAAGAATGATTTCTTTGAGCTTACGCAAATAAGTTCTTTCGTTACTCAGCAGAAAATTGCGGGCAACTTGCATGGTGATGGTACTGCCGCCTTGTCTTTTTTTGCCGGTAAGGGCTAGCTGGCCGACGGCTCGCAGCAGACCTTTGAAATCGACGCCGTTGTGTTTGTAAAAGCGGTCGTCTTCCGCAGCGATAAACGCCTTGATCAATTGCGGCGGAACTTGCTCAATGTTGATCGGGATTCGGCGCTTCTCGCCAAACTGAGCTATCAATAGCTTGTCTTGGCTGTAGATGTTCAACGGCATTTGATATTGAACATGTTGTAACTGGTCGATGTCCGGCAGTTCCTTATCGAGTTCGATTAGGAAAAAATAAGTGGCGATCAGAAATGTGCCGATAAAAGCGAAAAAGAAGAAGGCCAGCCACTTAAAAAGTGTCTTGATCAGAGACTTGGGTTTGGGAACTTTCTTAATGGGCACTGAAATTCAAACGCACTGCTAAAATACAAATTGCCGGTCAAAATAAACCCTTTTGATAATAGGAACAACCTAAAGTTACTTATAAAGTGGTTTATCTAAGAGGATGAAATTAAAAAAACCTACTATACTTCTGACCCATGTGGGTTCTGCACCTCGTCTGAGCATGCTTGAGCCAAATTCAATCATATTCGATCTAAAAAGGGTTCATTCATGAGCTGGTTGAGCAGGAATCCGTCGGCTGTGCTGGGTGTGGATATTAGTACAGCTGCGGTTAAATTGTTGGAATTGAGCCGGGTCGGTGCTCGTTACCGGGTAGAAAGTTACTCGGTGGCGCCCTTACCTCAAGATGCGATAGTCGATAAGAACATCACCAATATAGAGCAAATCGGCGCGGTAATAAAAGCGGCGGTCAAGCAATCCGGTACTCGCGCAAAGCAGGCGAGCGTTGCGGTTGCGGGTTCGTCGGTGATGACCAAAATCATTTCGATGCCCGCCTCCTTGTCTGATAGGGACATGGAGGAGCAGATCATGGTAGAAGCGGATCAGTACATTCCTTATTCGCTGGACGAAGTCAATCTCGATTTCGAAGTCCAGGGCATCACCAAAAATAACCCGGATATGGTTGATGTGTTGCTGGCGGCTTCTCGACGGGAAAACATTGAAGACAGGGTGGCTGCGCTGGCCTATGCCGGCCTGAAGGCTGTCGTCGTCGATGTGGAAGCTTTCGCGATGGAAAATGCGTTTTCCTTGTTGGCGGATCAGTTACCGGAAGGTGCCGGCAATATGACTGTTGCGATTGCCGACATTGGCGCAACCATGACCTCTCTGAACATTCTGCATGAAGGTAAAACTGTTTATACCCGGGAGCAGGGCTTTGGCGGAAAACAGCTAACTGAAGAGATTCAGCGCCGCTATGGCCTGTCGTATGAAGAAGCCGGTTTGGCCAAGAAGCACGGCGGCTTGCCGGATAATTACGTCACGGATGTGCTGGAGCCCTTCAAAAAAGCCATGTTGCAGCAAATCGCCAGATCGTTGCAATTCTTTGTTTCCTCTAGCGCCAATCGCGGCGTCGATGCCTTGGTACTTGCCGGTGGTTGCGCGTCAATCGCGGGTTTGGACAAATTGGTGGAACGCGACCTCGGCATCCCGTCTTACATTGCCAATCCATTTATCAATATGGCGCTTTCTAATCGGGTCAAACCGCAAAGTCTGAGCAACGATACGCCTGCGATGATGATAGCGTGCGGTTTAGCGCTAAGGAGTTTCGATTAATGGCAAGAATTAATTTACTCCCCTGGCGAGAAGAGCTGCGTAAAAAAAAGCAGCAGGATTTTGTGGCGGGTATTGGTGCCGGTATTTTGGTGACAGCACTGATTTTGGTCGTGGTCTATATGTATATCGAAGGGATCAAAGAGTATCAGACCCGCAGAAACACGCTACTACAAAACGAAATAGCCATCTTGGATAAGCGAATTCAAGAAATCAAAGAAATCGAAGATAAGAAAAACCGGTTATTGACCAAAATTGAAGTCATCCAAAAGTTGCAGGAAAGCCGTCCCGAGGTGGTGCATTTATTCGATGAATTGGCCAAAACCACGCCGGATGGTATTTACCTGACGAAGTTTGCCCAGGCAGGAGCGGTTTTGACGCTGGATGGGAAGGCGGAATCGAATGCGCGGGTGTCCGCTTATATGCGAGCTATCGATAACTCGCCGTGGATGAATACCTCGGTACTGACTGTTATCAAGGGCGAGGGTAAGAAGGATGGGCAGATGAATGACTTCACCCTAACTGCCAAGCAAGGTAAGAAGGTCGATAAGCCTCAACCAGGAGCCGTCAAATGAATTTGTCTGAAATCAATTGGGACATTAATTCGGCGGGCAGCTGGCCAACGCCACTAAAAATCATCGTCATTCTTATGTTTGCGGTATTAACAGCGGCGGCTGGCATTTACTTTGTGACGGTGCCGCAGTTGGATGAATTGGATGTGCTTGAAAAACAAGAAGAGAGTTTGAAAAGTGCGTTTGAAGTTAAGCAAAAAAAGGCTGTCAATCTCCAGGATTACCGCGATCAGCTGGATCAAATCGAAGCGTCGCTAGGTGAGATGTTGAAGCAGATGCCTACCAAAGCTGAAGTTGCCAGCTTGTTGGTTGATATTTCCCAAACCGGATTGGCAAGTGGCCTAGAGTTTAAATTGTTCCAACCCAGTACTGAAATTAACAGAGAGTTTTATTCTGAATTACCAATTGGTATCCATGTCGTCGGGAAGTATGAAGAGCTGGGATTATTTGTCAGCGGTTTAGCTTCCCTACCCCGGATTGTGACGGTGCACGATGTGGTCATGACGCCGATGGGTAAAGAAGGCAAAGATGGTATGAGCATGACGGCAACGATAAAAACCTATAACGAGGGCGAAACAGCGCAAGCCGCTGGCGGACCGGCTGCTAAGAAAAGGAGAGGGCAATGAGGTGCGTCGGTGTGAAAGTGTTTCCGACCCTGCCGATGTTGAGTTTGCTTTTGGTTGGGATGGTCGGATGCGGTGGCGACGATGTCAGCGATTTGACCAAATATATTGAAGAGGTAAAAGCTCGTCCCAAGGCCGCTATCGAACCCTTGCCTGAAATTAAAGTGGTTGAATCGTTTATATTCAAGCCCGATGGATTGAGGGATCCGTTTAGGTCAATTGAAAGAAAAGATGACGATAGCAATGTCGACGTCTCCGGTATCAACGGTATTAGACCTGATATAGAACGCCGGAAGGAAGAGTTGGAAGCCTACCCTCTGGACAGTCTGCGCATGGTTGGAACGCTACGTAACGACAAAGGCTATTGGGGTTTGGTAAGAGCTAGAGATGGGACTATCCACCGCGTACAGGTTGGGCATCACATGGGGCAAAATTACGGCAAGATACTGCGTATTCTTGACGACAAAATAGAGCTAATGGAAATCGTACCTGATAAACCGGGCACTTGGCGCGAACAACAGTCTTCACTAGCATTGGCCGATGAAAAAGGGTTATAGAAATGAGTATTAAACAAAATAAAAATGGATGGAAAGTGGCCGGCTTCGGTTTCTGGTGTTCAGTGTTGCTGAGTTGTTTTGTGCATGTTGCGCTGGTGCACGCCGACGACGGAGCGATAAACAACTTAGAGTTTTCCACCTTGGCCGGAAACCAAGTGCAAGTGCAACTGGAAATGGATGGTCCGATAGTGGAGCCGAAAATCTTCCAGACCGATAACCCTTCCAGAATCGCATTGGACTTTGCCGGCGTAAAAAGTAATCTGGCAAAAAAAAGCTTTCCAATCAATCAAGGTGCGGCAGGCACGGTATATGTGGTCGAGGCTTCGGGGCGGACTCGGGTTATTATCAATTTGGTAGAAAAAGTGCCTTACGAAACCAAAATCGAGGGCAATAAATTTTATGTGGTGTTGAAGTCCAGCGGGACCGTTGCTGCGGTAAACCGAGCCGTACAGCAAGCGCCTGTCGCGAAGGATTCGGTGATTAGTAAATTTTTGCCGGAACAAAACATAAAAAGTATTGATTTTCGACGCGGGCCAAACGGTGAGGGACGTTTGCTACTGGGTTTATCTGCGGCAAATACTGTCGTGGACGCTAAACAAAATGCCGGTAAAGTGGTTTTAAGTTTCCTAAACACCAAGTTGCCGGAGTCTTTAGTTAAAAGTTTTGACGTATCCGATTTTGCGACACCTGTACAAAAAATCGAAGCCTCTCCCAGAGGCGATAGCGTCAACATTGTCATAACACCCAACAATGGTAATTACGATTACTCGTCCTATCAGTCCGATAATTTATTGACGGTTGAGTTTCGGCCGTTGACACCGGCGGAAAAAGAAGCGCAGCAAAAAGAAAAATTCCCGTATATCGGCAATAAGTTGTCATTGAATTTTCAAGATATCGAAGTGCGTTCGGTGTTGCAAATTCTGGCCGACTTTACCGAGCTGAATATCATTGCTGCTGATTCGGTCGCGGGCAATGTCACGCTTAGATTAAACGATGTACCTTGGGATCAGGCTTTGGAGTTGATTTTAAAATCCAAAGGCTTGGCAAAAAGACAGAACGGCAATGTGGTGATGGTGGCGCCGGTTGCTGAGATCATGAAAATCGAGCAGGAGGAGCTGGATTCGAAAAAAATATTCGAAGAGTTGGAACCGTTAAAAACCGAAAATATTCAGATCAATTATGCAAAAGCAGGGGAGATTTGCGGTGTATTAATGGGGGTGGGGAATAGCTCGCAAGGTGGTCAGTCCGGTGCAGGTGCAAGCAGTGGCGGAGGTGGTGGTTGCGGCGGTGGTAGTGGTAGTTCCGTCGCGTCGCAACAGGCCGGTTCCGGCCAGAATAGCCAAGGTGGCGGTCCAGCAAGTATGCGATTGCTATCGCCACGCGGTACGGCGATTGTCGATGCCAGAACCAATACGCTGATTGTCAAGGATACGGCAAAGGCTATGGAAGATGTACGCAGAATGATCAAACTATTGGACGTGCCTGTGCGCCAAGTGTTGATCGAATCGCGAATCGTCATAGCGGATACTTCGTTTGCGCAGAACTTGGGTACCAAATTTGGGGTGGCTCACAAAGCCGACGTAAATAGCGGAACGCAATACGGAATGACGGCCAGTGGTGCGGAAACCAGCGAAAATTCGCAAATTCTGTCGGATTTGGGATCTGCATTGGCAGCTTCCAGCGGAGGTGCTTTGGCCTTGACCTTGGCACGCGGAGCGGATTATCTTTTGAACCTAGAGATCAGTGCATTGCAAGACGATGGTAAAGGCGAGTTGGTATCCAATCCGCGGGTAATGACTAGCGACATGGTGCAAGCCTCTATCAAACAAGGTGTGCAGATTCCGTATCAAACCCAAAGCCAGGCAACTGGTCCGGTGACGGAACTGGTCGATGCGGTGTTGGAGCTGAATGTCACGCCGCAGATTACGCCAAGCGGCAGTGTTATCATGCTGCTCGACATTAAAAAAGATTCGCCGGGAACACCTTTGGCTACAGGCGGTAACGCAACGGTACCTATCGATACCCGGCAGTTGAAAACCAAAGTTCAAGTTGAAGATGGCGAGACGGTAGTGTTGGGCGGCATCTATGAGTCGACTGTTCAGGAATCTTATAATACTGTGCCTTGGGTGTCGGATTTGCCGGTGATTGGCTGGATGTTCAAGAAAAGTGTAAAAAACGATACCAAAAAAGAGTTGTTGGTGTTTATTACGCCTAAAGTGGTGAAAGAGTCGATGACGATAAAGTGAGTCTTCGTCTGGCCTAGCGACAAAAAGGGGCTTCATGCCCCTTTTTTTGTGGCTTGCCGAGATTGGTTGGCTGTCTTGCGTTCGTTCTTTTAAGCTGTCGGCTATGCTATATTCCGCATTCACTCGATAATCGTTACGAACATGACGACAAACAAAATTTTAACTCTAGTTCTTTGGGCGCTGTTGCTGCAAGCCTGCGGTCAAACCGGGCCCTTATATATGCCGGATAGCCCGCCGCCAATTTACGTACCGAAACAAGATAAATAAGCCATGGATTTTTTTAATTATCGGCAACACGAGCTGTTTGCCGAAAGCATTCCTGTTGACAAAATTGCCGAAAACTACGGTACTCCCTGCTATGTCTATTCGCGCGCGACCTTGGAGAGGCATTGGCAAGCCTTCGATCAAGGCTTTGCCGGGCACCCGCACCTTATTTGTTATGCCGTAAAAGCCAATTCAAATATTGCGATTCTCAACGTGCTGGCGCGACTTGGGTCTGGGTTCGACATCGTGTCGCTTGGCGAAATGCAGCGCGTGCTAGCTGCGGGCGGCAGTCCTGACAAAATTGTGTTTTCCGGTGTCGGTAAACGCGAGGACGAAATCTTGGCGGCGCTGAAAATAGGTATACGCTGTTTTAATGTTGAAGTCAGCGGCGAACTTGATCGGATCAACCGATTAGCCGGTGAGCTGGGTGTTATCGCTCCCGTGTCTTTCCGGGTCAATCCTGATGTTGACGCCAAGACGCATCCCTATATTTCCACCGGGTTGAAAGAAAATAAATTCGGGATCGATATCAAGCAAGCCATTCATGAGTATCGGCGTGCCGCGCAGATGCCGAATATCCAAATAGTCGGTATCGATTGCCATATTGGCTCTCAATTAACTGAAACAGTGCCGTTTTTGGATGCATTGGATAGGGTGTTGGCGTTAGTCGATGAGCTGCAAGAGGAAGGTATTGAATTGCACCATCTCGATTTAGGAGGCGGGCTGGGTATTTGTTATCGCGATGAGCACCCACCGCAACCTTCTGAATATATTTCAGCTCTGCTGCAGCGTTTGGCGGGACGGAGCTTTGAAATTCTATTAGAGCCGGGGCGCGCCATCGTCGGCAATGCGGGAATATTGTTAACCAGAGTGGAGTACCTTAAGCCAACAGAGAATAAAAACTTTGCCATTGTCGATGCGGCCATGAATGATCTGGTCCGGCCGGCTTTATACGGGGCGTGGCAGGCAATCATTCCCGCGAATGCCGAAAGCGATCAGTCCGAGTTGGATTGGGACGTCGTGGGGCCGGTGTGCGAGACAGGTGACTTTCTGGGTAAAGCGCGGTCGTTAAGGTTGAAACAAGGCGATTTATTGGCGGTTCGTTCAGCGGGAGCCTACGGATTTACGATGAGTTCAAACTATAACTCGAGGCCACGAGCGGCGGAGGTAATGGTGGATGGCGATAAAACGCATCTTATTCGATCCCGAGAAACTCTGGAGCAACTATGGGTTGGCGAGCAGCTTTTACCTGAGTAGCGATGATGATTAATTTCACCAAAATGCAGGGCTTGGGCAATGATTTTGTCGTGATCGACGCTATAAATCAGCCAATACAATTGACGACCGAACAGATTCGATTTTTGGCGGATCGCCATTTTGGCGTGGGCTGCGATCAATTGTTATTGGTGGAAAAGCCGGTTAGCGATAACGCCGAGTTTAAATACCGGATTTTCAATGCTGACGGTAGCGAGGTTGCGCAATGTGGAAACGGTGCGCGTTGCTTTGCACGCTTTGTGCGCGACAAAGGCTTAAGTAATAAGGACGAAATTATTGTTGATACCGATGCGAGACAACTGACGCTTCGATTCGATGCGGTCGATTTGATCACCGTTGACATGGGAGTTCCCGCACTGGAGCCTGAGCAAATACCGCTAAAGGTTTCCGAACAGTCCACGTTATATAAAGTGACTTTGGCGGAGACAGAAGTTGCATTCGCAGCTGTTTCTATGGGGAATCCTCATGCGGTTATCCAGGTCGATGATGTAATCAGCGCGCCCGTTTCATCTATCGGCGCTAGGTTGGAGAGTCATGAGCTGTTTCCGGAACGAGCTAATATTGGTTTCATGCAAATTGTTAATCGTCGACAAATCAAGTTGCGAGTTTACGAGCGTGGCGCAGCCGAAACGCTGGCTTGTGGCAGTGGGGCTTGCGCTGCTGTTGTGGCCGGTATTGAGCAAGGTTTGTTGGAGCAGAATGTTCAGGTTCAACTGCCTGGTGGGGAATTAATCGTTAGCTGGCTTGGTAGTGGTCATCCTGTCATGATGACGGGAGCAGCGACTACGGTATTCGAAGGACAAATAAAGTTATGAGCAGTGAACCAAAAGTCTTATTGAACGAAGCCCTCGTTAAGGCCTATCTGCAAGAACATCCCGAGTTTTTTCAAAATCATCTGGATTTGCTGGAGAAGATGCATATCCCGCATCCCAGTGGTAATGCAATATCGCTAATATCCAAGCAACTTGAAATTTTTCGGGCGAAGCATCAGGAGCAAGAAAATCAATTGACCGCGTTGATCGATATTGCCCGGGAAAATGACGCTTCGTTCAATCGCATGCATGAGTTGACTCTGGCCATGTTGGAAGCAAATACCCTGGAGGACGCGGTAGCAAATTTAAGTGAGGTGTTGGCTGAATGTTTTTTCACTGATTTCGTAGCCATTAAAATCATTAAAGAACAACCGCTCTCGCCTATCAGTAATTTATTCGTTGGAGCTGATGATGCTAACTTGAAGCATTTTTCCAATGAATTAACCACAAACCAGCCGAAATGCGGTCGGCCGACCTTAGCGCAAGCGAGGTTTTTGTTTGGCGACGTGGCTGCGGAAGTTCGCTCGTGTGCGATCATTCCTATGGTGTTTACGCAGCTTGATGGGTTGTTGGCGATCGGCAGTCGCGATGAGTCGCGCTTTCACTATAGTATGGGCAGCATATTTCTTACTCAAATGAGTGAGATTATCGGGACTCGTCTTATATCATTGCTACACCAAACGGATTGATTGTCATGCATACCGAAGCAGATGAGGCCTTGCTGCGGTATTTTCGCTATTTGGTTTCGGAAAAGCGCGTTGCAGATCATACGTCAACAAACTACCAAAGGGATTTAAAACGTTTTCAAAGTTTTTGCTCTGGGCAAGAGCTCATGTTTTGGCGGCAAGTTCAGGATCGTGATGTACGGAATTATATTGCCGGGCGTCATAAAAACGGTATCGGCAGCAAGACGATTCAGCGCGAACTCGCTGCTTTACGCAGTTTTTATCGATTTTTACTCAAGGCCAAGCAAGTGGAGCATAACCCTGCTCAGCATGTGCAAGCGCCCAAAGTTTCAAAAAGGCTGCCACATGTCTTGGATGTCGATCAGGTTGTGGGGATGTTAAATGCGACGCCGGATTCGATTTTGGAAATCCGCGACTTGGCGATGTTCGAATTGTTTTACTCATCTGGATTGCGACTGAGCGAGTTGGTAATGCTTGATTTGTCTGACATCAATCTTAGCGAAGGCTTTTTGAGGGTGCGGTTTGGTAAAGGCGGCAAGCAAAGGCAATTGCCGGTTGGTAGTAAAGCACTTGATGCGCTTAAGGCTTGGCTGGCAAGGCGGCCTGAGGGGGAGTGGCAGGCAGTGTTTGTTTCCCTGAAGGGGCTTCGATTATCTCAAAGAAGCGTGCAACTTAGATTGGATCGTTGGGGCAAAAAAAACGGAATAGCCGAGCACCTTCATCCTCATATGTTGAGGCATTCGTTCGCAAGCCATTTGCTTGAAGCCAGTAAAGATATTAGGGCTGTGCAAGAGTTGTTAGGGCATAGCAATATATCGACTACTCAGATATACACGCACCTGGATTTTCAACATTTAGCGGCTGTTTATGATCAAGCACATCCGCGCTCGCGCAAGGGTTGAAGGCTGTTGAATAAAAAAGTTCTTGACGTGGGGATGTTGGGTGATTAGAATGAGCGGCTCTTCACTGCTCTGGCTTTTAAGTTTTAGCGGTGAAGCGGTCGACTTGGTTCGGCGGGTTTGAGGTTGTTGATTGGCGGGTTTGTTTTTTTGGG